>DATGGY010000067.1:0-2854 GCA_035308285.1 Bradyrhizobium sp.
CAGAATCGCGTCCAGTGTCGCGATCATCACGGTCGTCGGGGTCGGCCAGACTCTGGTGGTGCTGACGCGCAACATCGATCTATCGGTGGGGTCCATTGTCGGATTCACTGCCTATTTCGTCGGGACGTTGATCGCGGCCCACAACGGCCTCAACCCCGTCCTGGCGGTGGTCATCGCGATGGCGATCGGCGCGGCGCTTGGCGCCGTCAACGGCGTGCTTGTCGCCTGGGGCGAAGTTCCAGCCGTCGTCGTGACCCTCGGAACGCTGGCGATCTACCGTGGCGTCCTGGTTGATCTATCCGGCGCCCGGACAGTGACGACCGACAGCCTGCCGCAATGGCTTATCAATCTGCCGCTCTGGAATGTCGCGCCGATCGGCCAGCTCGACGTCCGAGCGCCGTTCGTTTTCGCCTTGCTCATCGTTGTCGTCTTTCAGCTCGGCGCCGCCTATTTGACCTTTGCGCGGCGCCTCTATGCGATCGGGTCGAATCCCGAGGCGGCCCAGCTCATCGGCCTGCCAATGAAAAGCCTGGTCTTTCTCGCCTTCGTCGTATGCGGCGCGCTTTCCGGCCTTGGCGGATTCATGACGCTGGCGCGCTTCGGCAATATCACGGTCGAGGCCGGGCGGGGGCTCGAACTCAGCGTGATTGCCGCGGTGGTGGTCGGCGGCGTCAACATCTTCGGGGGCTCGGGAACGGTCATCGGCGCCATGCTGGGCGCGGTCCTGATCGGCACCTTGGAGCAGAGCCTCTTTCGCTTAGGCATCAGCGAGTTCTGGCTCAACGCCGTGCTCGGTCTCCTTATCCTTTTGGCGGTGGCGAGCGACGCCATCCTTCTCAAGCGGCTGCAGATGCTGTGGGCCCGTTCGGACCTGAAGGTGCTTGCTCCGGCGGACAAACGGGGCGGGCGGTGAGCGCGGCGGAGGTTTGGAGACGCTGGGAAACGCTGATGCTGGCGCTGCTCATCGCCATCGTGGCGGTGAACAGCCTGAGTTCCCAATATTTCCTCAGTGTCGGCAATTTCGTCAATCTGTTTCAGTTGTCGATCGAGAAGAGCATCGTAGTCATCACGATGACGCTCGTCATCATCGGCGGCGAGATCGATCTCTCGGTCGCTTCGATCATGGGTCTCGCCGCCTGCGTGCTGGCCTGGTCGTTCCAGCACGGCGCGCCCATGCCGCTCGCCATCCTGCTTGCGCTTGCCGCAGGCCTCGCCGCGGGGCTCAACAACGCCTTCTGGATTGCGTACGCCGGTCTGCCGTCCCTGGCGGTTACGCTTGCAGGCCTTATCGGCTACCGCGGCGTCGCCCGGATCCTGCTGGAAGATCGAGCGATCGGCGGTTTTCCGGAGTGGTTCGACAGGCTGGGCCAACAGCCGATCCTGGGGCCGTTGACCGCGTCGATCGTGATCTTCTTCCTGCTCTTCGTCTTCTTCGCCATCGTGCTGCACGGTTCCTTCCTGGGGCGATTGATCTACGCCGTGGGCAACAACGCACAGGCGGCGCGCTACTCGGGTGTGCGGGTTGGGTTGGTCAAAGCAGACCTCTTTGTCGTTTCGGCCTTGGTGGCGGCGCTGGCGGGAGTTCTCTATGCTGCGCGTCTGGGGTCGGTGCGTGGGGACATGGCGGAAGGGTTCGAACTTGACATCATCACGGCCGTCCTGCTCGGAGGGGTGAGCATTTTCGGGGGCAAGGGCAATCTCGCCGGCGTCGGCATCGCGATTCTTGTCATCCTCAATCTGCGAAACGGAATGGGTCTCGCCGACATCACCGGCAACACCCAGAACTATGTCATCGGGGGGCTTCTCATCCTCTCGGTGCTGGCGCCGAATGTCTGGCACGGCATTCGTCATAAGTGGAAAGGGAGAGGAACATGAAAAAGCTGCTGATTGGAGCATCGGCCTTAGCGCTGTTGTCGCTGGCCTCTCATGCCGGGATGGCGCAAGTCGCCACGGTCGCACCCGGGAAGGCTGAGAGCATGGTGCTTCTGCCGAAATTCCTCGGCATTCTGCCTTTCGACCAGGCCCATAAAGGGGCCGAGGAGGCGGCGAAGGAGCTGAAGAATCCAACCCCTCTCCAATTCCTGGGCCCGACGCCGCAGAACAGCGTGGCCGGCCAGATCGAGATCGTCACCAACGCCACCACGCAGGGCGTCAACGCGATCATGATCTCGAACAATTCCGGCGATCAGATCGTGCCTGCGGCGAAGGCCGCCCAGGCCAAGGGCATAAAAGTCGTCACCTGGGACTCGCCGATACCCTCGGCGGAGGGCGAAGACGTGTTCGTCGCCCAGGTCGACTTCGCGCAGATCGGCAAGGTGATGGCCGACATGACGCTCGACCTCACCGGACCGGCCGGCGGCAAGTTCGCAATTCTCTCGGCCTCGCCCGACGCGGCCAACCAGAATGCCTGGATCGCGGCGATGAAGACGGCGCTGAAGGATCCCAAATACGCCAAGCTCAACCTGGTCGACACAGTCTACGGCAACGATGAATCGGAGAAGAGCTATACGCAAGCGCAAGCCCTGGTCGACAAATACCCGGACCTCAAGGTGATCGTGGCGCCGACGTCGGTGGGCATTGTCGCGGCCGCCAAGGCGCTCCAGGACGAGAAGCTCTGCGACAAGGTCAAGGTCACCGGACTCGGCCTGCCAAGCGAAATGCTCGCCTATACGAAGAACGGCTGCGGGCCGGAATTCGCGCTGTGGAGCTTCGTCGATCTCGGCTATCTCGCCTACTATACCGCCTATGCGCTGGCGACCGGCGCCGTCAAAGCGGAGGAGGGAGCGAAGTTCAAGGCCGGCCGGATGGGCGAATACACGATCACCAAGGATCCGACCCGCGCGAAGGGCCTGCG
>DATGGY010000068.1:0-16992 GCA_035308285.1 Bradyrhizobium sp.
CGATCCGGCAACTCGTTCAAATTTTATCTTCAACAAAAGGCCGGCATTTATAATCTCTCTTAAGCCTCGGGGAATGTCTTCTCGGTTAAGTTGCGGGTAGGTCACCTGCATCCATCGACGAGGGTCCATGTCAGCTCAAGCCGCCCCGACCACACGCCGCCTGCTGCTGGCGTCAGATAATTGCGACCAAAGCCGTGAGCTCGAGAGTATTCTGCAATCCGTCAGCGAGGTGGACACCGTTTCAACGTCGGATATTCCCGACACGCCCGCCGGGCACTTTTCGGGGATCGTGGTCGATATCAATCTGCGCTCGGCCGAAAGCGTGCAGCGGGTTCGAAACAAGTTGCGACATGAGGCCTACCGCGCGATGCCGCGGCTGTTTGTCCTGGCCGACGCGCTTCACCACGGGTCGATGCAGGCTTGGGCGCTCGGCGCCACCGACACGATATCGCGTCCGTTCGATGCCGCCGGCATCCTGCAGCGCATCCACGCTGCGTTTCCGGACAGCCATGGATTCGATGCGACCGATCGCGGCAAGACGCTGAATCGGGGCGTCGCCGCGGCCCATGAGGTGATGGTGAAAATCTTCAACAAGCTTCCGGCGGGCATTCCGCTGAAATTCAGCGACATCGTGGACGTTGAAAACAAGATTCTCAAGGCCATCAAACACTCTTCGTTGCGCGAATGGTTGACGGCGGTCGGCTGCCACCACACCGACAGCTACCGCCACTGCCTGTTTGTGACCGGCTTCGCCGTCGCGTTCGCGCAGCATCTCGGCATGCGAGACGACGACCAGCGGCGGCTGGTGCGGGCAGCCCTTCTGCACGATGTCGGCAAGGCGTTCGTCCCGGTGGCCATTCTGGACAAGCCCGGTCTGCTCACCGACGAGGAGGTGCGCGAAGTCCGCAAGCATCCGCGTCTCGGCTATGACGCGCTCGCCGCCCAGGGCAGTTTTCCGCCGGAGATGCTGGACGTCGTGCTGCACCATCACGAATTGCTGGACGGCACCGGCTATCCCGACGGCCTGCGTGGCGACCGGATCAGCGACATCGTGCGGCTGACGACCATCGTCGATATCTACTCGGCGCTGGTGGAAAAGCGGCCGCACCGGCTGCCGTTCACGCACGCCAAGGCGTTCGCGACCATGGAAAAGATGGACGGCAAGCTCGATCCGCATCTGCTGCAAGCATTCCGCCCCGTGACATTGGGCGCGTGTTGACCGCCCGCCAATAACCTCGCCGTTTTTGCCTGCGACAAACGCAAAGCGTTTGCAAGGGAGCGCAAGGAGCAATCCAGCCTTCCTTTGCAGCCTTCTGGAATTGCTTCGCTTACGCACAGCGATGACGGATAAACTGCCGGCGCGTGCTAGGCCGCGTCGCCCCCATACGACGAAATCTCGATCAAACTACCGTCAGGATCCCGGCAATAAACCGAGCGCAGCACGCCGCGCGCGCCTTGTTTCGCAACCGGGCCCTCCTCGATCGCGACGCCGTTCGCCTTGAGATGCGCCACGACCTGCTCCGGCGTGCTTGACGTGAGAAAGCACAGATCGTCGCTGCCGGCGGTCTCATGGTCGGCGGTGAACCACTCCACCTTGTCGGCCCCGAGCGGCCGCACATTGATCTTCTGGTTGCCGAAGATCAGCGATGTCCTTACCGGCTTGCCATGGCCGGGATCGAACACCCTGACCTCCATGCCCAGCACCTTTCGATACCATGCGGTGGAGCGCGCCACGTCGGCTACGTTGATCACGATATGATCGAGCGCGTTGACCTTCACCGACATAAGCGATCCTTTCGTCGAGTTTCCATGCAGGCCGGCCAAGCTGGCCGCGCCGCGGTTTGTTTGTTACAACGCGGGCCGACGTTAGTTCAACAAGATCGAGCCGTGGCAAGCGGGTTCCGTGCCGCGGGGGGAGGAAACGCATGGTGTTACGCCGCTCCGCGATGGATCTGTTTGCGCGTCTGGTCATACTCGGCCTATGCGCCCTCGCCTGGCCGGCGAGCGATGCCTTCGCGCTCGACTATCCGACACGGCCGGTCCGCTTCGTTGTCGGATATCCGGCCGGCGGCTCGACGGACATCATCGCCCGGCTGATCGGGCAGCGGCTATCGGAGCGGCTCGGCCAGCAATTCGTGATCGAGAACAAGCCGGGGGCCGGCAACAACATCGGCACCGAGACCGTGGTGAAGGCCGACCCCGACGGCTACACCGTGCTACTGGTCAATCCCGCCAATTTCATCAACGCCTCGCTTTATACCAAGCTCAATTTCAACTTCATCCGCGACATCGCGCCGGTCGCCTCTTTTCTTCGCGTGCCGAATGTGATGACGGTTGCCAAGGAGGTGCCGGCCAAGACCGTCGCCGAATTCATCGACTATGTGAAGGCCAATCCCGGCAAGGTGAACCTGGCCTCATCCGGCAACGGCACCTCGGTGCATCTGTCGGGCGAGATGTTCATGGCCATGTCGGGCGCGAAGATGCTGCATGTGCCCTATCGAGGCGCGGCACCCGCGACGACGGATTTGCTCGGCAACCGGGTACAGGTGATGTTCGACAATATGCCCTCCATCATCGGGCATATCCGCGGCGGCGCCTTGCGCGCGCTGGCCGTGACGACGGCAACGCGTTCTCCGGAATTGCCCGATGTGCCGACCGTGGCTGAAACCATTCCGGGCTATGAGGCAAGCGCGCTGTTCGGCATGGGAGCGCCGGCCAAGACGCCGCCCGAGATCATCGCGAAGCTGAACCGGGAGATCAACGAGGTGCTGGCCGAGCCGGAGATCAAAAAGCGCCTGACCGAACTCGGCGGCGAGCCGCTGATCGCAACGCCTCAGGCCTTCGGCGCGATGATCGCAGCCGAAACCGAGAAGTGGGCGAAGGTCGTCAAATACGCCGGCATTACTGTGGATTAGAGCGTTTCCAGCGAAAGCCTGCCCCGGACTTGATCCGGGGTGGATACCGGTTCGCGGGAAGAAAACGCGCCGAAACAAAAACCTGGAGCTTCGGTTCCGATTCAATCAGAACCGAAGCTCTAGACCCGTATCGTCGGCGGGGGGAAAACCGGCGCCGACGAATTGGCGTCAGCCGGGAAACATGGCGGCGGCGGATTCCTCAGGCGGGTTCGAGGGGCCGGCCACCGGAGTTGAGGCGTCCGGATCGAATCCGAAGAGCTCGACAAGGAATTTGTAGTATTTGGGCAGCTTCTCCTTCAGTTGCGCGCGCGTCTTGGGCTCATGCATGGATTCCTTGCCGGCCAGGAATATGCTGGCGGTCACGGCGAAGAATTCCTTGTGGTTCTTCATGGCATATTCTTCCCTGCCGAAGACTTGCTTGCTCATGGCGTCGGCGTGGTAAGCCCTGATGCCCAGATTGTCGAAACCCTGCGGCATCAGCCTCCCATGGTAGGCGTGGAGAAACTCGTGGAGCAGCACGGGATCTTCGGCATGCTTGAGCATGACCGGACGCACCATGATGACGCCGGGTCCCGCATCGGCGGCCAGATCAACAAAGTTCGGATTGCTCCAGCGCAGCTTGTTTTCGTCCCAGGTCGTAAAGGTGCTGGACACGCGCTGGTTCCTCTCGGGCGAGACGGGGCCATAACAGGCAATCCCCGCGCCCTCGTCCAGGCAGGTCATCTCGTTTGCGATAATCGGCACCGAGTGAAAGAACTGCAGCACCTTCGGGCTGAAGCCGGCGTCCTCAACGACGTCAAGCTGATGCCGGAACGCGTCCGTGATGGCGGCGTCGTCCTTGCGTCCTGAATTCTCGGAAAGGTCGAATACATAGCCGCGATAGGTTTCGAAACCGGGCGGCACCGTCGACGGCGTGTCGACCTGGATGGTGCGAGGACCCGCGCCTGCAAGATTTGGCACCAGCGAGAATATGAAAAGGACCGAGGTCAGCAGAAGCTTGCGCATGATGTTCCCCCCTTAAAAACTGCTCTTTGCCCGCAGCGATGGATGTGTGATGGCGGCTGTCGGGAATGGATCATACCGATGCGGAGTTGCATCGCTGTTTCCTTTTTATGGCTAAGTTCGCCCGCCATGTTTCGACGAAATTAACTACAATGGGCGCGGGTGAAATTCGCCTGGCGAGGCCGAGAGGCACGCGCGGGCCCTGCCCCGTGACGGCCACGCGCTGACGGCTCAGCGCGAGCGTATGCCGCTCCTCATCGAAATGACTCCGCGGACAGGCCCGCCTTGACGCAGAGCGGGCCGAGGACGCGATTGATCGCGCCGGCCCGACCATCTCACGCCACAGGCGCTCAAGACGTTTGCCAGGATAGCCCGCAAGCGCATGCGGATCGATGGCGGCGGCTAGCGCCGCGATCACCTTCGCGCGCTCGCCCAGCGGGTCGAAGTCGATCAGAAAGAACTGCGCATCATGGGGTCGAAAAGCGTGCTCCTGCGCACGCTCGTCGCCGCTGAAAGCGCAAAAACGCCAGGTTTTGGCGTGCCCAGTTCTGTACCGAAGTGGCGCACCCGACACGATTCGAACGTGTGACCTTTGCCTTCGGAGGGCAACGCTCTATCCAGCTGAGCTACGGGTGCGTGGTGGTTCATTTAGCCGATTGGCCGGGCCTCGGCAACGGCCTGCCCGGGGACATCGGGGAGAAGGCCAACGGGAGGGACCCGCGGCGCATTTCCGTTCTAGGTGTCCATTGAAACCGGCGAAATTCCGCCTCGCTAAGCCACGTCCGCGACGCGCTCGCGGCGCGGGTCCAACAGCCGCCTCACCTCCGCTCCAGGCTTGGCGGCGCTGAACAGATAGCCCTGCATCTCGGTACAGCCGAGCGCGCGCAGGCGCTCCTTCTGCTCTTGCGTTTCGACGCCTTCCGCGGTCGTCGTCATGTGGCGCGCGGCCGCGATATTCACCACCGCCTGCACGATCGCGGCCGAACCGTCGATTTCCGAGATGTCGCTGACAAAGCAGCGATCGATCTTGATCTTGTCGAATGGGAAGCGTTTCAGATAGCTCAGCGAGGAATAGCCGGTGCCGAAATCGTCCAGCGCGATATGAACCCCGATGTCGCGGAGCTGATGCAGAATCGCGAGCGCCGCCTCGTCGTCCCGGATCAGCACCGCCTCGGTGATTTCGATTTCCAGCCGGCTTGCCGGAAGACCTGAGGTAGCCAGCGCGCTTGCGATCTTCAGCGCGAGCGTCGGGCATTTCAACTGAACCGGCGAGACGTTGACGGCAAGCCGGACGTGGTCCGGCCAGCCGGCCGCCTCGGCGCAGGCCGTTCTCAGCACCCATTCGCCGAGCTCGACGATCAGGCCGGTATCTTCCGCCACCGGGATGAATTCCGCCGGCGAAACCATGCCGCGTTCGGGATGGCGCCAGCGCAGCAAGGCTTCGCAGCCCGTCACCTCGTCATCGCGCAGATCGACTACGGGCTGATAGTGAATTTCGAAACCGCCGTCCACCAGCGCCTGCCGCAAATCCTGCTGCATGGCAAGCCGCGCCTTCGCGCTCGCATCCATCGCCGGCTCGAAGAAGCGATGAGTTCGGCGCCCATTGGCCTTGGCGCCATACATCGCCAGATCGGCGTTCTTGATGAGCTCGTCGAGCTCGGTACCGTCACGCGGCGCCAGCGCAATGCCGATGCTGGCATCGGTTGTGAGTTGATGACCAAGGCAGTTATAGGGCTCCCTGATCGCCCCATGAATTCGCGTGACGAATTCAACGACATCGGATACCCCGCCAATATCGGTCTGGATGACGGCAAACTCGTCGCCGCCGAGCCGCGCGACAAGGTCGGTCTCCCTGATGCAGCTCTTGAGCCGAGCCGCCACCATCGTCAGCAATTCATCGCCGACATGATGTCCAAGTGAATCGTTGATGCCCTTGAACTCGTCGATATCGACATAGAGCAGTGCGAACTGCTCGCCACGGCGGGCTCGCTGCAACTCGCGTTCGACTTGCTCGCGGAAAAGAATTCGGTTCGGCAGATCTGTCAGCGCGTCGTAATGTGCAAGATGCGCAATCTTCTCACCGGCGCGACGCCGGTCGGTGACATCATCGACGACGTTGATGATATAACGCGCTTCGCCGGTCTGATCCCTGATTCCGATGCGCTTTGACGTGATAAAGCGCTGACCCAATGCCTGGCTTTCCCACGGCCGTTCGTCCAGAAAGAGGACCTCCTCCGATTGCAACGCCCGCTCGTCGTCGGAAGTGATGAGATCAGCCGACGCCTCGGGAAAGACATCGAAGGCCGTCTTGCCGACGATGTCTGCGCGTGACATGCCGAAGTGGGTCTCCGCCACCCGGTTGACCAGAAGATAGCGGCGATCGCGCGCGTCCTTCACCGTGATCTGCGACGGGATGTTGTCGATGATCTGGAGCAGGAACGCATGGTTCCGGTCGCGCTCCTGTTCGAGGTTTCGACGCTCGGTGATGTCTTCCATCGTCGCAACCCAGCCACCCTGGGGCAGCGGGCGATTGATGGTCTGGACTGCTCGTCCGTCGCCGGATTCGAGGATACGTTGAGAGACCTTGCCCTGCGCGACGTGCTTCAGGACGGTTGAATAGAATTCATCGACGTCCCCCTTGAAGGATCCGACCTCCTTGCGATGGCACATAACATCGTAAAAATGGCCGCCCGGCTTTACCACCGACACCGACAGGCCATACATATCGATGTAGCGCTGGTTACATACGACGATACGTGCCGATGCATCGTACAAGATAAGCCCCTGCGTCATGTTGTTCAGGGCAGTGTCGAGCCGATGTTTCTCCTGCTCCAGTCGCTGCTGGGATTCCCGATGTTGCCGCGTCAGACGCCTGACGATCAGAAACAACAGGACAGAGACCCCCAAAGCCGATAGACCGGCGGCGACGACCAGGAATCTGGTTTGGGCACGCCAATCGGCCAGAGCTGCCTCAACCGTCGTTGTTGCGACAATTACGATCGGCAAACGGCTCAGTTCACCCGCCGTGGCAATCCGCTCCTTACCATCTATAACACTCGTCAACCGTAGGGTCTGATGACTGCCCTCGGCCAGAATCTTGCGCATCAGCGGTGCTGATCTGTAGTTCTGCCCGATCAACGAATCCTCGTGAGGGTGATGCGCCAGTATCGTTCCATCGCGATGGAACATGGAAATCGACGCGCCATCGCCGAGGGTAACGGATGCAAAAAACTCTTCAAAATTGGCAGGATCGATACGCCTCGTCATCGCCCCAAGAAAGGTCCCGTTCGGCCCACTCAGCCTATAGGCAAGGATGGTGGTCCACCTGCCGGTAAAATAGCTCCGTACCGGCTCGGCCAGAACCGCGGTCTTCTGCGGATCGGTCTTGAAGGCCTTGAAGTAGGCCCGATCGGCAACGCTGCCTTCCAGAGGTGGCCAGGACCCCGATGAGTTGATCATCGCGCCGTCCGCGTCAAAGATGAAGACATCGCCGACATAGGCCAAGGCGCTAACCTTCGACCTTATTATCTGATGGGCATCGAACGTCGAAAACTTACTTCTGAAAAGTTCCGGCGAGGCGGCTTCGGAAAATTGCATCTGAGAGATGAGATTGCGCACAATAACGTCTGAATCTTCGAATTGCTGGTCGAAGTGGCGAGTGAGCAGCAGCACCGTATTTTCCAGTTCGCGCTCGCTGTTGCGCAGCGCGTTTTCGCGAAATTCGCCGACCATCATCACAGTGCCGACGATGATCGACGCGATCAGAAAAAAACCGCAAACGACCAGCCAAAGGATGGGGTTCCGCCAAACGGCGGCGCGATATAACCTGGTCGCCTCGTTTCGGAGCCTCCGTACCGAGACCCCGATGCTGGCTACAAATTTCCGCATCCCCAACTCCATCGGGATACATCCATACGATGGATTGATGGCATCCCGGTTAGGGAAACCGGTTACTGAAGACTTAATTGACGGGTCTTGGGCCGACTGTGAACGCGGAGGTAGTAGCGATCGCTAGGCTGCAACAAGGACCCGGCGCGACCGTGAATGTCGCCGACGAGGTCGTATCCTTTTTCGGTCATGTCTATCCTGCCTGCTCGATCCTGAACATGCCGGCCTTCCCCTCAGCACCATTTTCGTTTCGGCCTTTATTTGAGGATCAGAGCCGTCATGATAGCGTAGTTGCAGGCACGGAATTGAGGCGTCGCGGCCGGGGACTGCCGCAAGCCCGACCATCCGAGGTCGCAGGCCCGCGTCAAAGGCACGGCTCAACCGGACGTCCATCAAGGAGAGGCAGCGGACGATGGCGAATACTTCCGGCTCTGCGAATTCTGCGGGCACGAGCAGGGCCTGGCCGGTGTTTGGTTCCCTGAGCGGGTATCGCGCGCAATTTCTCGCCCACGATTTGTTTGCAGGCCTCACACTGGCCGCGATTGCGATCCCTGAGCAGATGGCGACGGCGCGGCTTGGCGGGTTCGCCCCGCAGATCGGCTTTCTTGCCTTTATGGCGGGCTCGCTTGCCTTCGCGGCGTTCGGCAGCAACCGCTTCTTGTCCTCGGGAGCGGATTCCACGATTACGCCGATCTTCGCCGGAGGTCTTGCAGCTCTGGCCGCTGCCGGCTCGCCCGATAATCTGACGCTGGCCGCGGCGCTGGCGCTCATGGTAGGGCTTTTTCTTCTTGCGGCTGGAATTTTCCGGCTTGGCTGGGTCGCCGACCTGCTCTCGGTCCCCGTGACGGTAGGCTTTCTCGCCGGAATTTCTGTTCACATCCTGATCTCGCAATTGCCGGCGATACTCGGACTGCCCGCACCCGAGGGCCCCATGCTGCAGCGCGTCGCGATCCTTGCCGAGCATCTCGACCAAACCAACGAATTTACACTTGTCATTGGCATTGGCGTCTTGGCGATCATCGTCCTGTCCGAGCAGATCGATGTGCGGATTCCCGGCGCATTGATCGGCCTCGCATTGGCGGGCGTGGCCGTCGTGCTGCTGCGCCTCGAGAGCCGCGGGGTCAGCATTCTCGGCGCAATATCGGTCAAAGTGCCGAGCCTTGCGGTCCCGTTCATCTCAGCCGGGAACCTCACGGGTTTGGTGTCGCTCAGCCTCATCATTTCGATCGTCATCATGGTGCAGACGGCGGCAACGACACGCTCCTTTCCATCCGATCCCAACGAACCGCCGGATGTCGACCGCGATTTCGTCGGCGTCGGCATCGGCAGTGTGCTGTCGGGATTGATCGGCTCGTTCCCCGTCAATGCGAGTCCGCCGCGCACCGCCGTGGTTTCCGAGACCGGCGGACGCTCCCAGGTCGCAGGCATCGCCGCTGTGGCGATCGTTATCGCATTGCTGGCGTTCGGCGCATCGCTGCTGAACCGGATCCCCAACGCTGCCCTCGGCGGCGTTCTCCTGTTCGTGGCGCTCCGCATCATCCGCTTCCGCCAAATCGCGAAAATCTATCGACAGTCGCTGGGAGAATTCCTGCTGATCCTGCTGACGGCGGCCGCAATCATCGTTCTGCCGATCGAACAAGGCGTCGGACTGGGTATCGCGCTGTCGCTCCTGCACGGTATATGGAGCACGACGCGCGCGCGTGTGATGGTCTTCGAACGCGTGCCGGGAACCTCGATCTGGTGGCCGTCGAGTTCAAATCTTCCGGGCGAAAAGGAGCCCGGCATCATCGTCGCGGGTTTTCAGGCGCCGCTGTCCTTTCTCAATGCCTATAACTTCCGGCGGGACATCCTGGCGGCCGTGAAGTCCTCGTCCCAAAAGGCGCGGCTGCTTGTGCTGGAAGCGACCGGCATCGTCGAGATCGATTTCACCGCGGCGCAGGTCTTGACCGAGATCATTCGCCAGTGTCACGCCGACGGCGTCGATTTTGCCATCGCGCGGCTGGAATCCCTGCGCGCGCAGGAAGCCTTGGCGCGGTTCGGTATCGAAGCCATGTTGGGTCCGGATCGCCAGTTTCATAGCGTCGAGGAGGCGGTTCGCGCACGCGGCAAGAAAGCGCCCGCCCAATAACGCCGGCCGATTGCCCGAAGCGCATGCATCATCGCCCCTAGGCCGCAACGATCGCCTTTCCGATCGGCCATAATGCGATACCGGCGAGCTTCAGATGGGCCCACGCAAAGGGAATGCCGATGATCGTCACGGCAAGGACGACCGCAGTGACGAGGTGCGCCAGCGCCAGCCACCAGCCCGCCAGCAAAAGCCAGATCAAGTTGCCGATCAGACCGAGCGGCCCGGTGCCGACATCGGACCGGCCGGTCAGGCTGTCGCGCCGCACGGCCCTCTGCCCGAAGGGCAATAGCGTATAGGCGGCGATGTTGAACGCGGCCTTTGCCCAGGGCAGACCGACAATGGTGATGGCCATGATGACGGCGGCAACCAGCCAGCCAAGCGCCATCCACAGGCCGCCCGAGAGCAGCCAAAGCAGGTTTAGAATTATCGAAACGGGTGTCATTTGAACTCTTGAAAAAGTCACCGCGAAAAGCGCACCTGACCTTGAGATCGCCCGGTCCGGGCGAAACAGCCTAACTCGAAGGTATGCGGCATTGCATTGTGCAGTGAACGCCGGTCTTCAAATAGGCGATTTCGGTCTTTCCGTCGAACGGCTTGAGCGCCGAATTCAGCAATTTGCTGCCAAAGCCTGCCTCCCCGATCGTTCCGATCGGGGGACCTTCGGTTTCATCCCAGGCGACATTGAGGCGACCATCGGTCACCGACCACGACACCTGCAACAGTCCGCGCGCGGAAGAAAACGCGCCGTATTTTCCGGCATTGGTCGCCAGTTCGTGAAATATCAACGCAAGGCTCACGGCAAGCTTGGCGGGCAGAAACAGCCGATCGCCGTTCAGGTTAAAGCGCACATGCCCGTAGGGTCCGAGTTCGGACAGCAGGATATCCTTGATATCGCAGCCACGGCTATCGACCTTCGCGATCAAGTCATCGGTCGCCGACAGCGCCCGCATCCGCCGGTCGATACTGGCCCAGACTTGCGGCTGATTTTGCAGGATCTGGTGCAGCACGGCGTGAACGGTCGACACCTTGTTCTTCAACCGGTGCTGGAGTTCGTCGACCACCAGCTTGCGATAGGCTTCCTCCCGGATCAGACGCTTCGAAATCTCCCGCTGTTTCGCGGCGACCGCCCGATAGTGCTCGACCCCCCAGATCGTGAGGCCACACACGATCAGGAAGATCGTCAACAGCGCCAATTTTGCAAAGTCGTTCGGAGCTTCGCCGAAATTCACGCTCACGCCGAACACGCCACCCAGGATGGAGGTCGCGATTCCTATTCGGTACCCGCCAAAGGCAGTGGCAAAGAACACGGCCGGAAAATATGGGGTGAAGTAGACGTCCGGCCTAATCATGGACAGACACCACCGTGCTACCGTCGATAGGGCAAGGCAGACTACGGCGAAGCCCAAGCTGAAGGGCAATGATGGCGGGGACGTCCCTTGCCAACCCTGTCGAAACTCGTCGATCAATTTTTTCATCGGTCACATCTGACGATCCGCGAATCCAAGATTGAGCCAACATAGCGGAATTTTGCACGGCCTGCGGCTACAAATGACCGGCAATCGAATTCATCACCTGGACATCACCAACGATCGGCCGCTCGCTTGCTGGCCGCGAAGGGGCTTGAATCGGACGGCTGCGCCGTAACGCATGACTTGCGTTCCTCAGGCGGGCCGGGGATATTTTCAGTCCGACAGTGTCAAAAAGGAGGACAACATGGGACGGCTGAACGGCAAGGTCGCCGTGATCACCGGCGCGACAAGCGGCATCGGGCTGCGCACCGCCGAGGCATTTGTCGCCGAGGGTGCGAAAATCGTCATCGCAGGCCGCCGCGTTCCGGAAGGCGAAGCGTTGGCCAAAAAGCTCGGCCCCGCCTGTCTTTTTCGCCGGACCGACGTCACGGTCGAGGACGAAATGCGCGCATTGATCGGCGCGGCGGTTGAGAAATTCGGCCGCATCGATTGCCTGTTCAACAACGCCGGCGGGCCGGCGCAGACCGGCGGCATCGAAGGGCTCGAAGTGGCGCGCTTCGACGCCGCCATGGCGACGCTGGTGCGTAGCGTAATGCTCGGCATGAAGCACGCCGCACCCCATATGCGCCGTCAGGGATCCGGCAGCATTATCAACAACGGCAGTATCGCCGGCAGGCTGGCCGGCTTTTCGTCCTCTGTCGTCTATGGCGCGGCCAAGGCCGCCGTCATTCACCTCACCAAATGCGTGGCGATGGAACTTGGGGAATCCGGCATCCGTGTCAACAGCATTTCCCCGGGCGCGATTGCAACCGGCATTTTCGGCAAGGCGCTGGGGCTTTCGGTCGAGGCGGCGGAGAGAACGCCGGACGTGATGCGCGAGGTCTACAAGACGGCTCAGCCAATACCGCGCGCCGGGCTGCCCGAGGACATCGCTCACGCCGCGGTATTTCTTGCCAGCGACGAGTCCACCTTCGTCAATGGGCACGATCTGGTCGTCGATGGCGCCATCACCGGCGGCCGCAACTGGACCGCGCAGCAGCAGGGCTACGTCGCCCTGCGCAAGGCGTTCGATCAGAGAGCGGGATAGCAACTCGACCCGAGACCACCATCGCCGCACCGCTATGGCGGTCGGCGCCTCCACCGGGTCGACACTCGATACGGTCGAGCCGATCACATCACACGCGCTGCCCAATGTGCCGGGGAAGCGCGTGACCATCTTGCCCGTGTCTACGGCCCCGGCGGAAACGCCGAGCAGGCGGAATTGATCGCGGTGTTCGTGGCGGATGAAGGCGCGCACTCACGACATTCATCGAGTAGAACCGGATACCCGCGGGATCACGCCGGCGCCAACGTCACTCGCAATCCGTCTTTCGGCTTCGGGATCGGCCACATCTGCCAGTCCGGCGTCGCGCCCGGCGTCAGCGAGACGCTGAGATTTTGCAGGAAATGACGGGTGAAGCACTTCGCCTGCATATAGGCGAAGTGCAGCCCAAGGCACATATGCGCGCCGCCTCCGAATGGTACCCAGGCAAAGCGATGACGGGCGCGTTGCGCCTCGTCGGTAAATCGAAGGGGATCGAAGGTCTCCGGGTCGGGCCATATTTGCGGCATGTGATGGGTGAACAACGGATTTACCCCGACCAGCGTTCCGGCCGGGATCGGATAACCTCCGAAACTGAAGTCGCGCGTCGCACGCCGTGGGATGGAAGGCACCGGCGGCCTGATCCGCATCGCCTCCTTGAACGCCATTTCGGAGAGCGGCATCGCCTCGAGATTGTCGAAGCTCGTGGGTGCGTCGGGCGCGAGGCCCAGCGCATACACCTCGTCGCGCAGTTTGTCCTGCCATTGCGGATTGGCGGCGAGCGCGGCCACAAAGGACGTCAGCGACGAGGTCAGGGTATCGTGCGCGGCCATCATCAGAAAGCTCATATGGTCGACGATATCCTGGGTTGAGAGCAGTGCGCCGTCCTCGTGCGTGGCGCGACAGAGCTGCGAAAAAAGATCCTCACCGTCCTTGGCGCGGCGGATCGGAATCTGCTCCGAGAAATACGCCACGATGCGGGCGCGGCCCTTGACGCCGCGCGCCATTTGCGTCCCCGGCCAGGGTTGCCGGATCGGGGCGACCGCAGCCGCCACCATATCGATGAACGCCCGAGTGATCTCCTCGACATCAGGTCCAATGCCGCTGCCGAGGAACGAAGTGGCCGCAAGGTCGAGCGTGAGCTGCTTCATCGCCGGATAGAACAGCATCTGCCCTGGCTGTTTTCGCCACTGCGCCACACGTTCCGAAATGCCGGCATCGAGCGAGGCAAGGTATGATTTCATCGGACCGGACTTGAACGCAACGGACAGCGCGCGGCGATGCAGGCGATGTTCGTCGAAATCAAGCAACATCAGGCCGCGCGGAAACAGCCGGCCGAGGATCGTTTCCCAACCATGGGTCGAGGAAAACAGCCTGCTTTGGTCGAACAGCACGAGCTCATTGGCTTCAGGCCCAAGCGCGGTAATACTGGTTTCGCCGAGCACGCGGCTGCGATAGACATGGCCGTATCTGGCGGCCATCCGTTCCACTTCGCCCTTGGGATCGGCGAGGATCGCCAGCGTCCGGCCGATAACCGGCCAGCCCTCGTCACCGGGAATGTGCGCCAGTGAATGGCGTTTGGGCGGCGCCAGCTTCATTGCCGGGGAGGCCACACTTTGCATCGACATGGCAATCGCTCCGTTGGGCCACGATCCGGCCAAAATAGTCGTTTGTCCCTTCCGAGCAAGGTATCTCGACCTCGTTGGACGAGATTTATATGACTAGAGTGCAGCGCAAATTCTTTGCGCGTGATAGGCTGGTTTGGAGAAGAAATCGCTTTCGGCTCTCGGTGTTGATCCGGGTGTATCCGGGAATTGATTGAATGAAACGCCGTGAATTCATTACAGGGTTCGGCGCGGTGACGAGTTCCTCGTTTCTCATACCGATAGCGGCGCTTGCGCAGCAATCGGTAACGCCGGTTGTTGGATACTTGAGCAGCAGATCGCCGGACGAATCCGCGGCCGTCGTCTCCGCTTTTCGTCAAGGCCTTGGCGAGACCGGGTATGTTGTTGGCCGAAACGTAGCGGTTGAATACCGCTGGGCGGAAGGTCACTATGACCGGTTGCCGGCGCTCGCCGCTGAACTCGTCGGCATGCGGGTCGCCGCAATCCTCGCGGCAGGCGGACCTCCGTCCGCGCTCGCCGCGAAAAAGGCTACCTCCAAAATCCCGATTATCTTCTCCGCCGCGGACGATCCCGTCGGCATTGGACTGGTTGAGAGCTTGAGCCGTCCCGGCGGCAACGTGACCGGCATGAGCGTTTTCAACTCCACTCTCATCGCAAAGCGTCTCGACCTCCTTCATCAGCTTGTTCCGTCGGCCAGCACCGTTGCCTATCTGGCAAACCCGGCCAACCCGAGCGCGCAGCTCGAAATTCGAGCCGCGCGGGAAGCGGCAAAGACGCTTGGTATCGATCTGCAAATCTTGAACGCCTCGAACGACCAGGAAGTTGAGGCTGCATTCGCGCGGTTGGCGGAGCTGAAAGTTGGCGCCATCATTGTCGCCGGAGAACCCTACTTCGATAGCCGGCGTGGTGCGATCGTCGAACTCGCGGCAAGACACGCGATCCCCGCGAGCTACAGTTTTCGCGAAAATGTCGCGATGGGCGGGCTTTTGAGCTACGGCACCAACTTAAACGAATCCTATCGCAGCTCTGGTATCTATTGTGGACGGATCCTGAAGGGCGAGAAGCCAGCCGATTTGCCCGTGGTGCAGCCGACGAAATTCGAGATGACCATCAACCTGAAGACCGCCAAGACGCTCGGGCTTACCGTTCCTCCGGCGCTGCTGACCGGCGCCGACGAGGTCATCGAATGATACGGCGGGTGACGCCGCCCGCGCGTCACGCCTTCTGCTGCTTTGCGGCTTCCTTCTGCAAATCCGGCGCGTTCACCGCCGGGATCGCGACCCGGCCGGGCCCGGTGAGCGAAAGTGCTGCGGCCGCCTTGTCGTTTTCCATGATTTTCGCCATCACCGCCTGCCCTGCCCGCTCGAACACCTCGCGGTTCTCGATCACGAATTTCTGCGACTTGCGCAAGGCATCGATATAGCCGTTGATTTCCGGCACCACGTAGCGCGCCACCATATCCCAACTTCGCCAGGTGTTCTCCGGGTTGGCCCAGTCGTGGACAAAACCGATGATGCTGCCGACCCCGCCGGACACTTCCATCAGTTTCTTGATGGTTTTCACCAGATCGTCGGGCGTGCCGATCGTGGAAGCAGCAGCCTCGCCGCCGGCGGTCTTCTCCACGGCGTCCTCGGGAGAAGTGAACGGTTGAAGGCCCGGCCGCTGCAGCGTGCGGACGTTGTATTCGTTGTGCCAGCGCATCAGTCCGGCGCCGGCCTCGGCCCGCGCCTGTTCGCGGCTCTCCGCGATGTGCCAGGAGAGCAGCACGCGCCAGTCGGATCGGCTCACGGTAGTGCCGTGCTTCCTCGCGGCGTCCTCGGCAAAGCCCCATTGCGTCGGCAGCGCCATCAAGCCCTGGGTCGACATCGATCCAAGCGAAATGATTCCGATGCCGTATTTTCCGGCGAGCGTCATGCCCGACGGCGATATCTGCGAGGCCACCACGAAAGGCATCTCTTCCTGCAAGGGGAGGATCTGAAGCGCCGCGTCGTTCATCGTGAACCAGTCGCTCTTCGCCGTCACCCGCTCGCCCTTGAAAAGCCGGCGAATGATCGCGATCGCCTCATCCTGACGATCCCGCTGAACCATCGGATCGATGCCGAGCGTGTGCGCATCGGAGGCGAGCGCGCCGGGACCGGAGCCGAAGATAGCGCGGCCTCCCGTCATGTGGTCGAGCTGCACCATGCGCTGGGCGACGTTGAAGGGATGGTGATAGGGCAGCGAGATCACGCCGGTGCCGAGCCTGATGCGCTTGGTGCGCTCGCCCGCGGCCGCAAGAAACATTTCCGGCGAGGCAATCATTTCCCAACCAGAGGAATGATGCTCGCCGCACCAGAACTCGTCATAGCCAAGCGCATCGAGCTGCTCGACCAGATCGAGGTCACGACGGAATTGCAGCATCGGGTGCTCGCCGATCGGATGATGCGGGGCGAGAAAAGCTCCGAATTTAAGGCGGGCCATAGAGGTCTCTCCGGACGTTTTTCTAGTTTGCGGGTTGCCAAACTATGGGGTGGAAGGAGCCAAGGGAAGCATAAAGTCGATCCACTTTTCCGGGCCCGCAAAGCCTCCGCAAAGGGGCCAAAACGGGCGTTGCTGCCGAATTTACACGTCTTGACCGTTCCGCTAAGAGAACCCTTCGTTTCCGCCTCGAGGTTGGGATGTATCTGAGGGAATCCGGCTCCGCTGCTTCATTGCAGCTTTCAAGTCCGCGGAAGCGTGACCTCGTCGACCACTTCGAGGCCACCGGCGGCGAACAGTTTCGCCAGGGGAAATTCAATGCCGCCTATCGCGCGTACGACCGGAAGTTCATGCGATTTCTGATTCCGCCCGGCAAGCGGGTGCTGGAATTGGGCTGCGGCCGCGGCGATCTGCTGGCCGCGCTGGA
>DATGGY010000069.1:0-4956 GCA_035308285.1 Bradyrhizobium sp.
CAAAAGCCACTCCGCTCTAGTCTCTAGTGGTGTGTGCAACGCCGAAATAGACGCGCCTCGCGCGGGAACCCGGCAATTTGGAGTCGTCAGGTCCGGCAATTGTCGATAGGTTTCCGACCGGCGCGGGAGGAATAACGCGCACCAACCGGGGGATCCTATGCAAATTTCGAACGAAGGCCTTCTTGTCATCCTATTCGTCGGTCTGATCGCGGGCTGGCTCGCCGGAAAGATCGTGCGCGGCACCGGCTTTGGCATCATCGGCGATATTGTCGTGGGCATCGCTGGCGCGTTGGTTGCGAGCTTCCTGTTTCCAAAGCTAGGCATCGCCATCGGCACGGGCCTCGTTCGGGAGATCATCTATTCGGCGATCGGCGCCATCCTGCTCTTGCTGGTCGTGAGGCTGGTTCGAACCGGCGGCCGTCTCTGATCCCTCCGGCACAGGCGGGACCGGCAATCCTTCCGGCCCTGCATGGGGGGGTCTCGGGGACTGGCCGACCGGGCCCCCCCGGGGTGGGCTTGCTGCCCGCCCTGGCGGGAGAGACCATTTAGGTTAATGTGACTTCATTAGACGTTGGTAACGAAAATCGGTAATATTGGCCTCGCGCACCCGCTTTTCGGACTGGGGCGCGACCCCGCATGAAGAGATCAGCATAGATGGCAGCCGCTCCCGGCGTCCGGCGTTCCGAACTCGGCGAAGCGTTGCGCGCTTGCCGCACCGCCTTCATCGGCGTTGGCATTATGAGCTGCATGATCAACCTGCTCTATCTGACCGGGTCGCTGTTCATGCTGGAGATCTACGACCGGGTGCTGCCGAGCCGCAGCGTGCCGACCCTGGTCGGCCTGATCATCCTGGCCAGCGGATTGTACATCGCCCAAGGCATCCTCGACCTGATCCGCGGACGAATCCTCGGCCGGATCGGGACCTCGCTCGACGAAGCCCTCAATGCCCGCGTATTCGACACCGTGGTGCGGCTGCCGCTGATCGTGGGCGGGCGCAACGAGGGCCTTCAGCCGCTGCGCGATCTGGACAATGTCCGCTCGTTCCTCGGTAGCTTGGGACCGGGTGCCTTTTTCGATCTGCCGTGGTTGCCGTTTTATCTCGCGATCTGTTTTGCCTTCCATGTCCTGATCGGCGTGACGGCGCTGATCGGCGCGGTCATCCTGGTGACGCTGACGGTTCTCACCGAGTTCCTGTCGCGCGCGCCGGCGCGCGAGGCGATGGGCCTTGCGGCGCGCCGCAACGATCTGGCCGCCACCAGCCGGCGAAACGCCGAAGTGCTGGTCTCGATGGGAATGTCCGGACGCCTGACCAGGCGCTGGAGCGCGGCCAATCAGAATTATCTTGAGGGCAACCAGCGCGCCAGCGACGTCGCCGGAGGGCTCGGCGCCGCCGCCAAGGTGATGCGGATGATGCTGCAATCGGCGGTGCTCGCCGTCGGCGCCTATCTCGTGATTCACCAGGAGGCGACCGCCGGCATCATCATCGCAGGCTCGATCCTGGCCGCGCGGGCGCTGGCGCCGGTCGATCTGGCCATCGCGCACTGGAAGAGTTTTGTTGCGGCACGCCAGAGCTGGCATCGCCTCAACCGGCTGCTAGAGTCCATGCCGGCCCGCTCCGTGCCGACCTTGCTGCAAAGCCCGTCGAGCCGACTGTCGGTCGAGGCGGTGACCATGGTGCCGCCCGGCGATCAACGGGTTATCGTCCAGGACGTGACGTTTACGCTTTCGGCCGGGAGCGGGCTTGGCATCATCGGGCCGAGCGGATCCGGCAAGTCCACGCTGGTGCGCGCGCTGGTCGGCGTGTGGCAGCCGGCGCGCGGAAAAGTGCGGATCGACGGCGCCGCGCTCGACCAATGGTCGTCTGACGTGCTCGGCCGCTACATCGGCTATCTGCCGCAGGACGTCGAATTGTTCGCAGGCTCCGTGGCGCAGAATATTTGCCGTTTCGATCCGGAAGCAACTTCCGAAAGCATCATCGCGGCCGCGAAGGAAGCGGGCGTGCATGAGATGATCATCAAGATGCGCGAGGGCTACGATACCCAGATCGGCGAGCAGGGCGCGGCACTTTCGGCCGGTCAGGCCCAGCGCGTGGCGCTGGCGCGGGCGCTTTACGGCAACCCCTTCCTCATCGTCCTCGACGAGCCGAATTCAAATCTCGATACCGAAGGCGACGAGGCGCTGACCCGCGCGGTCCGCGGGGCGCGCGAGCGTGGCGCCATCGTCGTCGTCGTTGCACACCGGCCGATCGGGATCGAGGCGGTCGATCAGCTTCTGGTCCTCAAGGACGGCCGTATGCAGGCTTTCGGGCCGAAGGAAACCGTGCTGGGACAGGTGTTGCAGCCCCGCGTTGCCGCGCCTTCGCCGATCAAGATCGTCTCCGAGGGCGGAGTTTCCAAATCATGACGGACAGCCAAACCAACGGCGCGCGCTATTCGATCCGGCGACACCTGATCGTTGGCCTAGCTGTGGTCGCGCTGTTGGCCGGCGGGCTCGGCGGCTGGGCCTCGACCGCGCAGATCTCCGGCGCATTGATCGCGCCGGGATCGATCGTCGTCGAATCCAACGTCAAAAAAGTCCAGCATCCGACCGGCGGCGTCGTCGGCGAGGTGCGTGCCCATGACGGCGACGTCGTCAAGGCGGGCGACGTGGTGGTGCGGCTCGACGATACCGTCACCAAGGCGAGCCTTGCGATCGTCACCAAGAATCTTGATGGCCTTTGGGCGCGGGCGGCGCGGCTGGAGGCCGAGCAACGCGGCGTCGATAGAATCGTGTTTCCGCCGATGCTGCGCGAGCGCGCCGACGATCCTGATGTCAAGAACGTCATGGCGAGCGAGACCAAGCTGTTCGACGTGCGCGTCAATGGCAGGATCGGGCAAAAGGCCCAGTTGCGCGAACGCATCACGCAGTTGAACGAGGAAATCGCCGGCCTCACCGCCCAGGAGAAGGCGAAAGACCAGGAAATCGCGCTGGTGGAAAAAGAACTGGTCGGGGTTCGCGATCTCTACGACAAGCACCTGGTGCAGTTGACGCGGCTCACGACGCTCGAGCGCGACGCGGCGAGACTGGCCGGCGAGCGCGCGCAGTACATCGCCTCGCGCGCCCAGGCCAAGGGCAAGATCACCGAAACCGAGTTGCAGATCATCCAGGTCGACAAGGACATGGTCAGCGACGTTTCCAAGGATTTGCGCGAGACCAACGACAAGATCGGCGAATTCGTCGAGCGCAAGGTCACGGCCGAAGACCAGTTGCGGCGGGTCGATATCCGCGCGCCGCAGGACGGCATGGTGCTGCAATCCACGGTGCATACGGTGGGCGGGGTGATCACCGCCGGCGACGCGATCATGCTGATCGTCCCGCAGGCCGACGACCTTCAGGTCGAGGCCAAGGTCAACCCGCAGGACATCGATAAATTGCAGGTCGGCCAGAAGACCCTGCTGCGGCTGTCGGCGTTCAACCAGCGCACCACGCCGGAATTGAACGGCGTCGTCACCCGCGTTTCGCCCGACGTGACGACCGATCAGCGCACCGGGCAATCCTATTACACGATCCGCGTCTCGATGCCGCCGGAAGAAGTCGCCCGCCTCGGTGACGTCAAGTTGATTCCCGGCATGCCGGTGGAAGCCTTCGTGCAGACCGGCGACCGCACCCTGATGTCCTATCTGATCAAGCCCTTGAGCGATCAGTTGATGCGGGCGTTCCGGGAGAAGTGATTTCTCTCTCGCGCCGTCCCTATGTGCGCTTGGGACGAGCGTAGCCCGGATGAGCGAAGCGAAATCCGCCGTTTACCCACGATAAAATGGTGGGTTACGCCTTCGGCTAACCCACCCTACGCCGCGTCTGCAGCAAGTAGCCCGGATGAGCGCAGCGATATCCGGGATTTTTATTGTTCACGTCGACCCGCATATTGCTGCGCTCATGCGGGTTACTTGCTATCCGGAAACGTGAAGCCGCACGCCTGCCCGCTTTTGCAGATAGCCGATTGCGCTAAAGAGATTTCTGGCCTGCGGGTTACCCCGCGGCCCGAACATGCGGATGAGACTCTTCGGCGGCGTGTCGGTCGCTTGGCCGAGTTTTTCGAACCCGACCGTCGCCTTGATGTAGTCGCGCATGATCGTCTTGCCGGTATCGAGATCGCCACTCAGCATTGCGTCAATGCCTTCGCGGAGAAGGGCCTTGCCGAATTTCCGGTCGTCCTTGACGTGGCGTTCAACCAAATCCCTGAAGCTCTTTGTCTTTGCCATCCTCTTCTCCGTTCAACGTCGTCCACGCTACGTCCTGCAGCACGGAGAGATCACGGCCGATTCGCGGTGCAAGTTTGAGCGGCAGCCTTGGCGCGAATGCGGCGTTACCGTTCGCATCACCCCCACCGTAGTTGTGGGCGGCTTCGTCTACCGCCAAGGCTGCCGCAATCCTTATAGCAAGATTCGGATGGCCGTTAAGGGGAGATTTTCGGGCGCCGAACAGCTGATCGCATCACCACTTGCCCCGACGGGCAAATCAGTAAATTGACAAAGCAGGCAAAATTTACTTGTCCAGCCCCCTTTGCAAAAATATTTCTGTTTTCCAGAAATGCAAATCAGATTATATCCTCCGCCGTCCCGCCCCCTTTGGAGGGGCGTTTCGCGATCGTCATAGACGTTGGGTGCGGGATGCGGTGGACGCTTTGGCGCTTTTGACGAATGGCGCATGAGGCGGACGGCGAAGTCGTGTGGTCCTGACGCCCCGACGCTGGCGTCAAGTTTCGTGGATGCGATTCCCACGAGGCGACGGGGGCAAGAAAGCCCGGTCCCCGAGGAGAGCGCGATATAAGCCGTTAAAACCATTGCGCGGGGAATGCCGGGCGATTCCGGTGTGACCGTGGTGACTACGCTCGTGTGCTTTGTTTTTATCGCACGCGAGGCTGCGGGCGCATCGAGCGCCCGGCATTCCCTGCGCCCTCGTACTCCGTGGCGAAGG
>DATGGY010000070.1:0-64568 GCA_035308285.1 Bradyrhizobium sp.
GCGATGCCCGAGATGGTGCCGAAAAGTGTAAAGCGGTTTTTCGGGCGGCCATCATGCTCCAAGTCAATGGAATCGATCACGTTTATGAGTTGGATGCCCAACCCAGTTCATAAATGCGATCGTTGCGGCGGGCTTATAACACGCGCCCATCGGTCCGCAGCAAAAAAATGGACCCGCAAAAGCCACCCGCGCACGCACGCTCACTGGACATATGTAGCGGAAAATGGTCCGCATCAACGACATGGCAGATTACATTTATCGGCCGGACCGGCGCGCCCTGCTGGCTGGATTGGGCGCTTCCGCGCTCGGCCCGGCCTCTCCTCGGGCGGCTGCCGAAGCGCCACCTTTCCGTGCACTTCGGGCCAAAGCCGATTTGCTCGCGCTGAGGGCGGGCGAGCCTGCCGCACCGATTTGGTCCCTTGGAGATGCAAATCTTCGGTTCAGACAGGGCGAGCGATCCGAGATCGCGTTCGCCAACGATCTCCCCGCGCCGGTGGCGCTCAATTGGCGCGGATTAGATGGGGTTCCGGCGGCCGAGCCTTTGCTCGCGCGCGCGCCCGTCGCACCGGGCGTCAGCGAGACCTTCGAGCTGCCTCTGCGCCATGCGGGCACGTTTCTGTGCGACCTTGCCCTGCTTGGTGACGGCGCGGCGCGACCGAGCCGGGCAGCGCCGCTGATCGTTAGCGAGCGCGAGGCGGTCGCGGTAGACCGGGATGAGGTGTTCCTCATTGAGGACTGGCGGCTGGGTTCGGACGGAAATGCAGTCGCGCCCGGCACCGGTCCCAAGGACGCCGTTGAGGTCTACACCGTGAATGGACAGGCTAATTGGCAAATCCAGCTACGCCCCAATGAGCGTTTAAGGATTCGCTTCATCAGCGGCCTGCAACGCAATGTTATTGCACTGAAAATAGAAGGTTTTGAGGCTTGGGTCATGGCCCTGGATGGCCAGCCGGCCGAACCTTTTCTGGCGCGCCGCGGTGCGCTTGTTCTCGCGCCGGGAACCCGCGCGGACGTCTTCATCGACGCCGCGGCGCGGCCTCCAGGCGCGACATCGTCGATCCTCATGCATGACGGCAAGGAGCCTCGCCCGATTGGGCGCGTGCTCATCTCGAATGAGCCGCCATTGCGGAATTTCGTCTTGCCTACTCCGCAAGGGCTGCCGTCCAACGGGCTGCCGGCCCGGCTCGATCTCAAGACCGCCTTGCGGTTCGACCTGCCGCTTGGGGGATCACAGAGCGATTGGGTCTCACCTGCAAAATTCGCGGCCAACTCGTTGCCAGCCTTCCGCGCTAACGCAGGCCGCACTGTCGTCCTCGGGTTGACCAACCGCGCGGAGACCACGACCGTGTTTCACATGCACGGTCATCATTTTAGGCTATTGGACCGGCTCGACGATGGCTGGAAGCCGTTTTGGTTGGACACCCTGGCCGTTGAAGGCGGGCAGACCCACCGCGTCGCCTTTGCAGCGGAATATGCCGGGCGCTGGTTGATCGAGTCGGTCGCAACCGATTGGGCGGCGCCGCGGCTCCTGCGATGGTACAGTGTCGAGTGAGCAGACAGCCGCGCGTCAGTAATCGATTCCGAATTCGTCGTAGAGGCGGCGCGTCACTGCCGGCAAGGTCTCGGGCAGGTCTTCGGCGATAAGGCCTGGGCCGGCTTCGCGAGCGGCCTCGCCATGCATCCAGACCCCGATCGAGGCAGCCTCAAGGGCCGGCGCTCCCTGCGACAGCAGACCCGCGATCATGCCCGAAAGCACGTCACCGGCCCCCGCCGTCGCGAGCCAGGGCGGCGCGTTAGCGGCGATGGTCGCGCGGCCGTCCGGCGAGGCCACCACCGTATCGGGCCCCTTGAGCAGAACCACGGCGCCGGAACGCTCCGCAGCCGCCCTCACCCGCTCGAGCTTGGAGCGCAGCGGATGTTTGTTGCTGATGTCGCTGAACAGCCTTGGAAACTCCCCCTCATGCGGGGTCAGCACGACCTGCGGATCGTGGGAATCCTTGATTGCCTCGAACAGCCGGTCGGGGGCTTCCGCAAAACTCGTTAGCGCATCCGCATCCAGCACCAGGCTGCGCTTTGCCGACAGTGCCCTCAGCACCAAATCGCGGGTGCGCGCGCCGACGCCCGCACCCGGTCCGATCGCACAAGCGTTGAAGCGCCTGTCGCCCAGCATTTCGCCGAATTCGACCGCGGTATCCACGGCGCGAACCATCACCGCCATCAATGCCGAAGCGTTGACGGCGAGCGCATCCCGTGGCGACGCCAGCGTGACGAGGCCGGCGCCGGCCCGCAACGCACCGCGCGCCGAAAGTCGCGCCGCGCCGGTTGCTGCCAACCCGCCGGAGACGACCACGACGTGCCCGCGGTCATATTTATGGCCATCGATTTGCGGCACGGGAAACGACGGCCGCCAAAACGATGGGGTGTTTTCAAACGCCTTAGGCTGAATTTCCTCCAGCACCTTGGGGTCGATCCCAATATCGACGACGCGCACGCGGCCGCAGTAAATCCTGCCCGGCAACAGCAGATGCGCGGGCTTGCGGCGGAAGAACGTGACGGTTTCGGTTGCCCGTACCGCAGCACCCAGGACCGATCCGCTCGTGCCGTTGATACCGCTGGGCAGGTCGACTGCCAGAACGGGCGCATCATTGGCATTGATCGCCTCGATCATGGCGAAGGGCTCGCCATTCACTGGCCGGTCCAAGCCGGCGCCGAACAATGCATCGACGATCAGCGCCGGCTTGCCGATGGCCTGGGGATTGAACGGCAGCACAGGGTATTTCCATCCCCGCGCGGCAGAAGCCGCATCGCCATGGAGGCTATCGCGCTCGCAAAGCAGGATGACCGAGACCTCTCGGCCACGGGCAGCGAGCTCTGCTGCGGCTACAAAACCATCCCCCCCGTTATTGCCCGGGCCCGCGACGACAAGGATCGGCCCGCTGTCGACGATATCCATGGCAGCCTCGGCGACGGCCTGGCCCGCGCTCAACATTAGTGCGAAGCCCGGAGTTCCTGCAGCGATGGCGAGCCGATCGGCCCTTTCCATCTCGGCGTTGGTTAGGACTTCCATGCCAAATTTCCCGACAAGATCGCCTCTTCCTGAGGCATTTAATGTTTCGCACGCAGGCCGACAGCCTGCTTCCTGCATACCAATTGACCTATTTGCCTAATTCGCGAGCTGCGATAAGGTGCGACTCTCTAATCATCTCCCTTTGGAGGCCCATTAAAGGCCTGAAAACATTCCAAAATCGGGCCCCTTAACAAATTGGCATAGACCCTGCTTTTGAGGAAGTCGGCTTCGGATCGATGTGCTCTTAATCGTAAATGCGCGCGCCCGGGCGCCGGGCCAATCCACCGATCACCTGCGCGGCCTCGCGCAACGTGAAGACAAACCTGAAGTCCCAATACCTGAAGTCCCCGGAGGCGATCTGTGAAGAAAATCGAAGCCATCATCAAGCCATTCAAGCTCGACGAGGTAAAGGAAGCACTTCAGGAAGTCGGACTTCAGGGCATTACCGTCACCGAAGCCAAGGGATTTGGGCGGCAAAAGGGG
This sequence comes from Bradyrhizobium sp., assembly GCA_035308285.1. Taxonomy (GTDB): domain Bacteria; phylum Pseudomonadota; class Alphaproteobacteria; order Rhizobiales; family Xanthobacteraceae; genus Bradyrhizobium. The sequence goes on from DATGGY010000070.1 coordinate 3,551, forward strand.
CATGCCGAGCTCTATCGCGGCGCGGAGTACATTGTCGACTTTTTGCCCAAGGTGAAAATCGAGATCGTCATTTCCGATGACCTGGTGGAGAGAGCCATCGATGCGATCCGGCGCGCGGCCCAGACCGGGCGTATCGGCGACGGGAAAATCTTCGTGTCCAATATCGAAGAGGCCATTCGCATCCGAACCGGGGAGTCCGGGCTCGACGCCATCTGACCGGCGCCCCGGCGATACTCTGATATTGTATTGAACATCCCCCAATTGTATTGACCATTGGCCACCGGCTGCTGCCCGCGGCCAGACCAAAGACAACCATAATAGGGGGATTCATGAAGACCGCCAAAGACGTCCTGAAGTCGATCAAGGACAACGACGTCAAATATGTCGATCTGCGCTTTACCGATCCGCGCGGCAAGTGGCAGCACGTGACGTTCGACGTCGGGATGATCGAGGAGGACACCTTCGCCGAGGGCCTGATGTTCGACGGCTCGTCAATCGCCGGCTGGAAGGCGATCAACGAATCCGACATGTGCCTGATGCCCGATCCCGTCACCGCCACGATCGATCCGTTCTTCGCCGAGACCACCATGGTCCTGACCTGCGACGTGCTGGAGCCGACCACCGGCGAGCCCTATAACCGCGATCCCCGCGGCATCGCCAAGAAAGCCGAGGCCATGGTCAAGTCGATGGGCGTCGGCGACACCGTGTACTTCGGACCCGAGGCGGAATTCTTCGTGTTCGACGACGTCCGCTACCAGACCGCGCCCTATAATACCGGCTTCAAGCTCGATATGTCCGAACTGCCGATCAATTCGGATACCGAATATGAAGGCGGCAACCTCGGTCACCGCATCCGCACCAAGGCCGGCTACTTCCCGGTTCCGCCGCAGGATTCGGTACAGGACATGCGCTCGGAAATGCTCGGCGCGATGGCCAAGATGGGCGTCAAGGTCGAGAAACATCACCACGAAGTCGCTTCCGCCCAGCACGAACTCGGCATGAAGTTCGACACGATGACGCTGATGGCCGACCAGATGCAGATCTACAAATATTGCATCCAGCAGGTCGCCCACATCTACGGCAAGACCGCCACCTTCATGCCGAAGCCGGTCTTTGGCGACAACGGCTCGGGCATGCATTGCCACCAGTCGATCTGGAAGGGCGGCAAGCCGGTATTTGCCGGCAACAAATACGCCGACCTCTCCGAAACCTGCCTGCACTACATCGGCGGCATCATCAAGCACGCCAGGGCGATCAACGCCTTCACCAATCCGTCGACCAACTCCTACAAGCGTCTGGTTCCCGGCTACGAGGCGCCGGTGCTGCTAGCCTACTCCGCGCGTAACCGCTCGGCCGCTTGCCGAATCCCCTACACCACCAACCCGAAGGCCAAGCGCGTCGAGGTCCGTTTCCCTGACCCGCTGGCCAATCCGTACCTCGGCTTTGCCGCAATGCTGATGGCTGGGCTGGACGGCATCAAGAACAAGATGGATCCGGGCCCGGCCGTGGACAAGGACCTCTACGATCTGCCGAAGGAAGAGCTGAAATCGATCCCGACAGTGTGCGGCTCGCTTCGCGAAGCGCTGGAAAATCTCCACAAGGACCGCGCTTTCCTCAAGGCCGGCGGCGTGTTCGACGACGACTTCATCGACAGCTTCATCGAGTTGAAGATGACCGAGGTCGAGCGCTTCGAGATGACCCCGCACCCGGTCGAATTCGACATGTATTATTCGGGGTAAAAAGTCACAGCCGTCATCGCGAGCGCCAGCGAAGCGATCCAGTGCCGGAAGAAATCCTGGGTCGCGTCGTCGCTACCGCTCCTCGCGATGGCGGCGATACAGTTGGGGTTGCGTGGTAGCTATGACGCAAACCCAAGAGGGGCGCCTCCCCGGCTCCGGCACGGCCCTTGCATTTTGTTTGCATCTCTTCCGCCAGGTATCTTTCCGATGCTCCGCATTCCCCGCCGCTACCACCATTTCGTTTTCGGCACCATCCAGTCCGGTTTGACCTCTCTCATCGCGGCCGGCATTGCCAGTCTCCCCTCGCTCGCGTCCGGCCATTTCTTGCGGAACTGGCTGCTATCCTGGTTGATCGCCTGGGCAACCATGTTGCCGCTGGTCTTGCTGGCCGCGCCGGCGATCAGATCGCTATCCCTCGCCCTGACGCGCGATGAATGACGCCAGTGGCCAGACGCCAACTAACGTAACGGATCATCTCCCATTTCAGTCTTATGTTTTGCTATTTTTATTGCCTTGCTTAAATCAGCGCGAGCCGCATCGTCTTCGTGCATGCTCGCGTAGGCTTCGCTACGGCCCCGATAACGTCCTCATCGTCAGGTCGTATTTCGATCGCCTTCGAAAAGTCCAGAATTGCGTGGTCGTAGTCGCCTGCGTACGCCTCCTTCATGTGAACCTTCGTGGCACACCGGCGACAGCGGCTCGCTCTCAAACCCGGAACAACTTCGCATATCGCGCCTTGATCTCCTCGCTTGCCGCCTGTACTGCGGCCGGGTCGGCCTTGAGCAACTTCAGGCTCGACATCGGCGTCTGTCCGGCCCGTTCCTTGATGAGCGCGTGGAATGAGCGATGGGCGAATTCGTCAACGAGCATTTGCTGAGCTTCCGCGCTGAAAAAGAAACTCTGGAACAGCCGGGCCGCATTCGGGTTGGGTGCGCTTTGGAATACACCGCTTTGGACAATGATCAGCGGTGACCCTTCGACCGGGTACACGACTTCCACGGGCTTGCCCTGATCCTTGAGCAGCACGAGGTTGTAGTCGTTACCGTCGGCCATGACGGCGCGTTCGCCGAGCATGATCTTTTTCGGCGGATCTCCTGCCGATTGCACCTGCATGACTTTCTGCTGGGCCAATTTTTCCAGATACGGCCAGCCCAGGTCGCGCGCGAGCACGAAGGTCGTGGTCAAAATGGCGCCTGAGTATCCGGGATGACCCTTGACGATCTTGCCTCGCCATTTTGGATCGAGCAGATCGGCGTAGCTTTTCGGTGCATCCTCGCGTTTGACCAGGTTTGTATTGTAACCGATGGTTTCGAGCCACGCACAGGACGTAGCGTAGAGCCCTTCCGGATCAAACTGATCGGCGGGAAAATATTTCGCGACATCCTCGGGAAGATAGGGCGCGAGCCAGCCGTTCTTCTTCCAGTCGAGATAGTGCGCGGTATCGGTGCTGTTGGCGACGTCCACGGCGTGAATGCCGCTGCCCTGCTCCTGGGCGATGCGCTGGAAAATCCTTTCCGCCCCGGAACGCTCCACCCGAACCGCAATACCCGGATATTTGGCCTCGAACATTTTTCCAAGGCGTTCGGCCACGTTGAGCTCGATCGCAGCATAGTAGGAGATCTTGCCTTCCTTCCGTGCGGCCTCGATCAATGCCGGCGTGACGGTTGCCGGTGGCGGCGCGACGGCTCTCAGCGGCTCGGCGAAAAGCACGCCGGCAACCGACGCCACCGAAGCCCCCAGCACCTCACGCCTCGACCATTTCCGATCGCGCATCGCGTTCCTCCTCATGCTGGGCCATTGGCCGGCCACGACATTGTTACTTGTCTATAGCCGAAACCTTGGCACCAGCCCAATGATGCAGTGCATGATTGCGAGGAATGAGATCGGCATTACAATGCGCCAAAAGGCAGCACAATCCAATGACGCTGCCTTAGTCGCCGGGAGGTAGCAAATGACAAGGTGGATTCGTTTCGAGCAGGCTGGAAAACCCTGCATTGGCACGCTGGAAGGCGACACTATAGCCGTTCACACGGGCGATATGTTTGCCGGTGCGAAACCGACCGGTGAGATGCTGAAGCTCTCCGACGTCCGGATTCTGACGCCGTGCGATCCATCGAAGATGATCTGTTTGTGGAATAATTTCCACCAACTCGCGGCCAAAAACGATTTCAAGGAACCGAAAGAACCACTCTGGTTCCTGAAGGCGCCGAATTCCTATTGGCCCGCCAACAAGCCGATCCAGCGCCCGGCGACCTATGCCGGCAAGATCATCTATGAAGGCGAGCTCGGTGTCGTCATCGGAAAGAAATGCTTCAACATCACGGAGGCCGAGGCCGGCGACTACATCTTCGGCTACACCTGCGTAAACGACGTGACCGCGGTCGACCTCCTGCGTAAGGACAAGTCGTTCGAACAATGGGCGCGTTCGAAGAGTTTCGACACGTTCGGTGTGTTCGGCCCGGTCATTGCCACCGGCCTCGACCCCATGAAGCTGTCGGTCAAGACCATCCTCAACGGCAAGGAGCGGCAAAACTACCCCGTCGCCGACATGTTCTTCCCCCCGCACCGGCTGGTGGCGGCCGTATCCAAGGATGTGACGTTGATGCCCGGCGACATCATCGCCTGCGGCACCTCGCTTGGCGCCGGCACCATGGGCGACGCCCATAACGTCGTCGACATCGTGATCGACGGCGTCGGCAGCCTCGGCAACGTATTCGACCAGGTGCTGCCGAGCCCGTATCTCTTGGGTGCGCCGCCCAAACAGAAGAAAATCTGCGTCGTCGGCGCGGGCGCCATCGGCGGCCTGCTGGCGGCCAAGTTCGCGCTTGCGGGCGAGGACGTCACTGTCATCGACCAGGGCGCCCACCTCGCCGCGATTCAAAAGAACGGCCTCAAACTCGAGTGGCATGACGGCAAGGTGCACACCGCCAAGATGAAGGCCGTCAACAAGGCCACCGAAGCCGGCAAGCAGGATATTGTGGTGCTCGCGGTGAAGGCGCATTTCCTCGATCAAGTCGTGCGCGACATCGACTCCCTGCTCGGTCCCGACACCATCGTGCTCACCGTGCAAAACGGTCTGCCATGGTGGTACTTCCAGAAACTCGGCGGCCAGTACGACAATCAACGCCTGCAAAGCCTCGATCCATCGGGTGTGCTCACCAAGCATATCGATCCAAACCGCATCATCGGCTGCGTGGTCTATCCCGCGGCGGCAGCGACCGCGCCCGGCGTCATCCACCACGTCGAAGGCGACCGCTTCCCGATCGGCGAGCTCGACGGCAAGGAGACCCCACGCGTCAAGGAATTGCACGACGTCTTCATCAAGGCCGGACTGAAATCCATGGTACTGCCCGACATCCGCTCTGAAATCTGGCTGAAGGCATGGGGCAACCTCTCCTTCAACCCGATCTCGGCGCTGACCCATGCGACGCTGGTGGACATTTGCCAGTTTGCCGAAACCCGTGAGCTGGCGGCGAGCATGATGAAGGAAGCCCAGGAAATCGCTCAGAAACTCGGCGTCACCTTCCGCGTCACCATCGAAAAGCGCATTGCCGGCGCGGAGGCTGTCGGCGCCCACAAGACGTCGATGTTGCAGGACGTCGAAGCGGGCCGCTCACTCGAAACCGAGGCGCTGATCGGCTCGATTCTGGAGATGGCCAAGCTGACCAACACGCCGGCACCCGCGATTCAATCGGTCTATGCGCTGGTGAAGCTGTTGAACAAGGTCATGTTGCTGGAGGGCGGCGGCGTCAAGGTCAGCAAGGCGGCCTAGAAAGCTTTGCACCCCGGAATGTCCGGCGCGCGATCTGCGGGCTGGCCTCACACCAACCCGGCCGACTTCTATCCGGCACGGCTGTGCGCCCGGAGCGCCTCGCCGAAGGCCTGGAATAGCGTACGGTTGATCGGGTTGCGCTGCGGATCGTATTCCGCGTGCCATTGCACACCGAGCGCGAAGGCCGGCGCTTCGGCGATCCGGATTGCCTCGATCGTGCCATCCTCCGCCACGCCCTCGACGACAACCCGCTCGCCGGGTTCGAGGATGCCTTGGCCGTGCAACGAATTGACGCGGATCGTCTCGCTGCCGAGCAGCTTGGCGAAGGTGCCGCCAGGGCTGAGGCGGACCTCATGGCGGTCGGCGAAAATCACCTTGGGGTCCGGATGAACTTCACCATTTTCGAGCCGGGGCATCCGATGGTTCATCCGCCCGGGTAATTCGCGAATTTCCGGGTGTAGCGAGCCGCCGAAGGCCACATTCATCTCCTGCAAGCCGCGGCAGATACCGAACAACGGCACACCGCGGCCAACGCAGACCTCCGACAATTTCAGCGCCAGTTCGTCCCGGCGCAGATCGTAGGGTTCATGCCGCGAATCGGGCTCGGCGCGAAAGTATTTCGGATGAACGTTAGCGCGGGCTCCGGTCAACAAGATGCCGTCGACCGTATCCAGCAAGGCGCCGATATCCGTAATATCCGGCGAGGCCGCAAACATCAGCGGCAAGGCCCCTGTCACTTCGGCCACCGCGCGAAGGTTGCGCTCACCGACCATTTGAATCGCGAACCTTTTTTCGATGCGGTAGGCATTTCCTATCACACCGACCACCGGCCTCCTCATAATTGATGTCCAATCTTCTCTCGATTAAGCACGCCGATCATGCATCGCGATCGACGCCGGATCAATATGTTACGGTCGGCTCTTCCACTGAGCAGGTCTGCAATAACCTCATCGGGCAAGGCTTCCCCGCTTGATCCCGGGTGCGATTGGCGAAAGAGTGCCTTCGCAATAAATTGAGGGGATCAAGCGTGGCAGGCTCGGCCGACAATCATCTTCAAGCCCGCAACGATCTGGCCTGGGCCATTTCCGTCGGCGGCATTGCTATCGTGGCATTCGCAAGCCTGTTGATATTCGCCTGGCATTTCGCCGCAACCCTGTTTCTGATCTTTGCCGGCATTTTGCTGGGTGTCGCCCTCAACGCCCTGACCAACATTCTTGGCCGCCTCGTCAGGCTTCCGCATTCGCTACGGTTGATGATCGTGTGCCTGGCACTTGCCGGGCTGTTATCCGGCGTGGCGTTTCTGGGCGGCGCCACCATCGTGCAACAGGCCACGGCATTGAGCGACACGATCAAATCCCAACTCGTGGGCGTCAAAGCTTTCCTCGACCGAAACGGTATCGATACCGGATATTTCGATCTCCCCAATCAGTCCAACGCACCGGCGGCTTCATCCTCGACGGCAACGCCGGGCACAGCCCCCACCTACAATCTTCCGAGCGCGAGCGCGCTCGCCTCCAGCGGCGGCGCGATCATCAGCCAGACTCTCAAATTGCTGTTGGGCACGGTGAGCGCGGTTGGAAATTTCTTTATCGTGCTGTTTCTCGGCTTGGCGTTTGCGGCGCAGCCAGGCGTCTATCGGCTGGGACTGTTGTACATGGCACCGGCACGGCACCGCGCCCAGGCAACCACCATCGTCGACCGGATCAGCGATACGTTGGAGCGCTGGCTGATCGCGCAGATCATCACGATGGCCGCGGTTTTCGCCGTGACATGGATTGGCCTTGCGATCATCGGGATCCAGAGCTCATTCATTCTGGGCATCCAGGCCGGCCTGCTCGCTTTCATCCCGACCATCGGCGCGCTCATTGCCGGACTGATCGTTGTACTGGCGAGTTTCGCATCCGGATGGGTCGCAACGGCCAGCGCATTCGCGCTCCTGCTCGGCGTCCATGCACTGGAAAGCTACGTTCTCACGCCGATAATCCAGCGCCAGGCGCTGGATATCCCGCCCGCAACGATATTCGCGTTCCAGATCCTGCTTGGCGTCGTGTTCGGCATCTGGGGCATATCGCTCGCCCTGCCGCTGATGGCGATCATCAAAGTCCTGATCGATCACTTCAAGGCCGATGAAGCCGGGACCAGTGCCGCGCCGGCTTGAGGCAACGCGACTGCCGCGGCTCAGTTGGAGGTCAACACCGTCTGGGTGTGCTCGACCTCCGGGGATGCGGCAAAATATTGGCCGACCAGCCCGCGCCAGGCCTGGAAGTCTTCGGAGCCCCTGAAATCAATGGTGTGATTTTCCAGCGTGTCCCATTTCGCCAACAGCCGGTAGCGCGACGGCTTCTCGATCGATCTGTGCAGCTCGATGCCCCTGCCGCCCTTGGCGCGGAGGAACAGCGGGCGCGCTTTAGCGACTGCGGCTTCAAAGTCCTTTTCGGTGCCGGGCTTGACGTCGATTTGGGCGATTTCGGTGATCATCTGGATTTCGGCCTCTGGTTTTGGAACGCTTGTCTTTAGCGCAGCCGGTCGAAAAGAAAAAGGGCGCCTCCCGGCGCCGCATCCCAATCGCGTTCGCAGTAACTTAGTTAAATAGCAGCACCGCGCCGGCGACCATCATCGTACCGCCAAAGAACATGATGGCGGGCCAGCGGCTCCCTCGCTGGTCATAACGGCCCTGGGCACGGCGTTCGGTAATCAATGCCGTCTCGTATTCTTCCGATGTCGAAAACACGCATGCAAAGCCGCCGCGCGCCGATGCGGCAGCCGCTTCCAGCCACATCAGATCCGCTTGCAGATTGCGTCTACGGAACGACTCCATGGCCTCGATCATATGGATCGAATGGTAAACGGCGGGTTACTCCCGCCGTTACGCTGACCTAAGCGGGCCGCGGCATGCCGGGCGCGGCTTGCGGCGGACGCGCGTTGCTTGCCGTCTTTCGCCGCCAATTCTCCAGCGACAGCGGCAGCTCTGCCGCCGCCTCCACGCGATTGCGCCCACTGCGCTTGGCCTGATAGAGCGCCGTGTCGGCCGCCGCCAGAAGCACCTCCAACTCGGTGCCGGCCGGCCCGCCGGCTACGCCGATACTGACGGTAGTATCGACCGGCCCTTCGTCGCACACGATCCCGGATGCTTCGAAAGCCTCGCGAACGCGCTCGGCCACGACGACCCCCTCATCCAGCGGACACGGCAAGAGCGCGGCAAACTCCTCGCCGCCAATTCGCCCTGAAAGATCGCTGATCCGCAAATTGCCGACCACGACGGCCGAGAACAGCTTGAGAATCTCGTCGCCCGCGGGATGCCCGAAGCGATCATTGATCGACTTGAAATGATCGATGTCGAAGATCAATGCCGTTGCCGGGCGGCCTGCTTGAGCCTCGCGCTCGATGACCCGCGCGCAGGCTTCCGCAAAGCCGCGGCGATTGAGCATGCCGGTCAGCGGGTCAATCGAGGCCGCGTTCTTGTGCACGGTCACGGCGCGTTCCGACACCAGCATGAAGATCAGGAACACAGTGCCGACGGCGTAGAGAACAAGCTCCACCGCAAACATGGTAACCCAGATACTGCCGTCGAACGCACGATCATGCGGGTGCAGGAGGTCGCCGAGCAGGATCGGCAGCATCAGCACAAAACCGTGCAGCACCGGCACTGCGACCGCCGGCCATCGCTTTTGCAGAGTCCGGCGCCGCTCCGACCACAACTCGGTAGCCGTCAGTGCCGCATAGACCGCAACAATGCCGGCGCCAATCGTCAGGCGCATCGCCGACGCCTCAGGCGGGAGCGTCACTGCGGTTGCGATCCAGACCAGGGCGCCTAGAACCAGCCCGGGCAAAATGGGTTTGCGACCGTGGAACAAGCGGGATGCATTCCAGACCATGCCGCAAGTAAAAAAGCCCACTGCGTTGAGCGCCAGGGACAACATATCGCCGAGCATGGAGCTTGCCAGTGTCCAGAGCGCCACTGAAGCGGCACCCAGCAGGTAGGCGCTTCCCCACCATTTCAACGCCGATATCTTCTCCTGATATCCGAAGAACAGCAGCATGGATCCCAGCAAGGCTGCGATCATGGTGGCAACTGTGTAGAGCGTAGAAGTATCGAGCGTCATGGTGTCACCAGACGGTTGTGATGCCGAATTCCGGGCGCGGCTGAAACACGCAAACGCCGTCGCCACCTCACACGCTAGGGCCGCCGCGTTGGCAATCCGTTTGCTTTGGGTTGCAAGTTTTCGGCAAAAACTGCGTCAACTCATCGTTAAAATGCGCAAGGAAAAAGCGCCCGCTAGCGGACGCTTTCAGTTTCCAGAATATGCCGCGGTCGCGGCAAATTCTAATGAAGCGGTTAGCGCTTCGAGAACTGGAACGACCTGCGCGCCTTGGCGCGGCCGTACTTCTTGCGCTCGACCACGCGCGAGTCGCGCGTGAGAAAGCCGCCCTTTTTGAGAAGGCTGCGAAGATCCGGCTCGAAATAGGTCAGCGCCTTCGAAATGCCGTGACGCACGGCCCCAGCCTGGCCCGACAGGCCTCCGCCGGTCACGGTGCAGATCACGTCATACTGGCCGGCGCGCGCGGCCGCGATCAGCGGCTGCTGGATCATCATCCGCAACACCGGACGCGCGAAATAAACTTCGACTTCGCGGGTATTGATCGTCACCTTGCCCGGGCCGGGCTTGATCCAGACGCGGGCGACCGCGTCCTTGCGCTTGCCGGTCGCATAGGCGCGGCCGTATTTGTCGACCTTCTTGACATATTTCGGCGCTTCCGGAGCGGCCGGCTTGAGCTGCGACAATTGATCGAGCGACTGCATGGTATCGGACATCTTATGCGGCCCTCATGTTCTTGCGATTCATTGAAGCAACGTCCAGGGTTTCGGGCTGCTGGGCCTCGTGCGGATGATCCGGCCCGGGGTAAACCCGCAAATTACCGAGCTGCACGCGGCCCAGCGGTCCCCGCGGGATCATGCGCTCGATGGCCTTCTCGACCACGCGCTCAGGAAAGCGCCCTTCGAGTATCGACTTTGCCGTGCGTTCCTTGATGCCGCCGATAAAGCCGGTGTGGTTGTAGTAGACCTTGTTGTCGCGCTTGCGTCCGGTCAGCACGGCGTGAGCCGCGTTGATGATGATGACATGGTCGCCGCAATCGACATGGGGCGTGTAGGTCGGAAGGTGCTTGCCGCGAAGGCGCATCGCAACCAGGGAGGCGAGCCGGCCGACCACCAAACCTTTGGCGTCGATCAGCACCCACCTCTTCGTCACCTCGGCTGGCTTGGCCGAAAACGTTTTCATGAGAGGAGATCCGTGAAAAAGGGAAAGGCGCAAGGTCGGCGCCGAACTGCGCGGGTTCTAGAGAGGTCCAGCGCGATCGTCAATGCTTTCTCATGATATGTTTTGTAACAAAAACAAATGCTTATGAATATGGTTCTATATTACCAATGAAAACATCAAGCGTTTGGAATGGAATAGGTCACAGTCACGTGAGCGATGGGATGGGGGGATTTGCCCGAAAGCAAATTGACTTCGCCTACCGCAAGCCGTTTGCCCAGCTTCAATAATTTTGCCGCCGCCAGAACGTCCTGCCCCGGCTCGCCTTTGCGCAGGAAGTTGATGTTGAGATTTGTCGTGACCGCAAGCCCGACAGGACCGATCGCCGACAGTAGCACCACATACATGGCGAAATCAGCCAGAGCCATCAACGTGGGCCCCGAGATCGTCCTGCCCGGACGGAGCATCTGCTCGCTGTAGCGCTGCCGCAGCCGGCATGAGGTTCCGTCGGCGCTTTCGATCTCGATGTCGCCGTTACGGAATGCCTGAGGAAATTCGGCATGAAGGAACTCCACAAGTTCAGCCACGCTCATTCGTGCAATTGACATGTTTCTCGCCTGCCCTCGCCTCGCACCGTTTGCTACATTAAGCTGAAATACTCGACCCCAGTGATATCAAGTGGATATGCCGATGACGAGCCAAACCGCGCGCGCCTCTGCGCCGCAATCCCCCGTCCTCCTGCGCGAGCTGCTTGGCAGCGTCGCTGTTCTCACGCTCAATCGGCCGGACGCCCGCAACAGCCTGTCCGAGGGCTTGATTGCGCAGCTCGACGCCGCGCTCAGGGAAATTCAGGACGATGCCGCGGTGCGCGCGGTGGTCATTGCGGCCAATGGTCCGGCCTTCTCCGCCGGCCACGACTTGAAGGAACTGACTGCCCGGCGCGTCGACGCCGATCGCGGTCGCGCCTATTTTGAGAAGATCATGACCGCCTGCAGCGCGATGATGCAGGCGATCGTGCACCTGCCAAAGCCCGTTGTCGCTGCGGTCCAGGGGGTTGCGACCGCCGCTGGATGCCAGTTGGTGGCAAGCTGCGATCTCGCTGTCGCCTCCGAGAGGGCGACCTTTGCCACGCCCGGCGTCGATATCGGACTGTTTTGTTCGACGCCGATGGTGGCGCTTTCACGCAACGTGCCGCGCAAGCAGGCGATGGAAATGCTGCTGACGGGCGAGCCGATTTCGGCGGCGACCGCGGGGGATATCGGGCTTATCAACCACGTCGTGACGGCCGGCAGCGAACGCGACGCGGCGGTCGCGCTGGCGCAAAAGGTCGCACTCAAATCCGCCTATACGATAAAAATCGGCAAGGCCGCATTCTACCGCCAAGCCGAAATGAGCCTTGCAGCGGCCTATCGTTATGCGGCAGAGGTAATGACCGAAAATATGATGGCGCGCGACGCCGAGGAAGGGATCGGTGCCTTTATCGAGAAGCGCGAGCCGAAATGGCGGGACGAGTAGATGACGCCCATCCTTGAGGAGCGCGTTCGCGGCTCCTCTCCTTGGGGAGCCAGGATTTTTTTCAATGAACCATGACGCCTACGACGACAATTACATCCGCGCGATCCTCAATGGCGTCAAATCCATCGCGATGGTCGGCGCCTCGCCGGTGAATGTGCGCCCGAGTTATTTCGCTTTCAAATATCTCGCGCAGCGCGGCTATGACATGATCCCCGTCAATCCCGGCCATGTCGGCAAAACCCTGCTCGGAAAAACCTTCGTCGCATCGCTGCTCGACATCGGCCGCCCCGTCGACATGGTCGATATCTTCCGCAATTCGAGCGACATCATGCCGGTGGTCGATGAGGCATTGAAAATGACGCCACCGCCGAAGGTCATCTGGATGCAGCTCGGCGCGCGCGACGATGCCGCAGCCGAAAAGGTGGAAGCGGCCGGCATCAAAGTGGTCATGAACCGCTGCCCGAAAATCGAATATGGGAGGCTTTCCTCCGAAATCTCCTGGATGGGCGTCAATTCACGCACGCTGAGCTCGAAGCGCGCGCCGATTCCGACTCGCGGCATGCAGCTTTCCTTGGGCCGAACCAGCGTGGGCGGCGGCGAAACCGCCGCGTCCGACCGCGCCGTCAAAAACAGGAACGATCTCGCCTGACGCGGATGCGAAGTCTCGCTTCAAGGGTGCTGTAGCGCGAAGCACAACCGTTTCGAATAAATGATGCAGCTCCAGGCCGCCTTGACGGCGCAAGCCGTCGACATCAGCATGGCGGCGATGGTTTGCGAAATAAGACAGAACAGGAAGCAAGCATGACCGATCGTCCCCCCGGCTTTTCCACCCTCGCCGTGCACGCCGGCGCGCAGCCCGATCCCACCACCGGTGCGCGCGCAACGCCGATCTACCAAACCACATCTTTCGTATTCAACGACGCCGACCACGCCGCTTCGCTGTTCGGACTGCAGGCGTTCGGGAATATCTACACCCGGATCGGAAACCCGACCCAGGCTGTGCTGGAAGAGCGCGTCGCCGCCCTCGAAGGCGGAACGGCGGCGCTCGCGACGGCCTCCGGCCATGCCGCACAGGTCGTGGTTTTCCAGATGCTGCTCAATCCCGGCGACGAATTCATCGCGGCACGCAAACTCTACGGCGGCTCGATCAACCAGTTCACCCACGCGTTCAAGAGTTTTGGGTGGAACGTGATGTGGGCCGACCCCGATGACATCGGCAGCTTCGAGCGCGCCGTCACGCCGCACACCAAGGCGATCTTCATCGAGTCGATTGCGAACCCTGCCGGCAGCATCACCGACATCGAGGCGATCGCAGCCGTTGCGCGCAAGGCCGGCGTACCCCTGATTGTCGACAACACCCTGGCGACGCCCTACCTGATCCGCCCGATCGACCACGGCGCCGACATCGTCGTGCACTCGCTGACAAAATTTCTGGGCGGCCACGGCAATTCGCTCGGCGGAATCATTGTCGATGCCGGGACCTTCGACTGGTCGAAGGATAACAAATATCCGATGCTGAGCGAGCCCAGGCCTGAATATCACGGCATCAAGATCCAGGAGACGTTCGGCAATTTCGCGTTTGCGATCGCCTGCCGCGTGCTCGGCCTGCGCGACCTGGGTCCTGCGATCTCGCCGTTCAACGCATTTCTGATTCTGACCGGTATCGAAACGCTGCCATTGCGCATGCAAAAGCATTGTGAGAACGCCAAGGCGATTGCGGAATGGCTTTCGGCGCATCCGGCGGTCGCCTCCGTCAACTATGCCGGTTTGATCGGCGACAAATACAACAACCTTGCGCGCAAATATGCCCCGAAGGGCGCCGGCGCGGTGTTCACCTTCAGCCTCAAGGGCGGCTATGATGCAGGCGTCAATCTGGTATCCAACCTGAAACTGTTCTCGCATCTGGCCAATGTCGGCGATACGCGCTCGCTGGTCATTCACCCGGCGTCGACCACCCACAGCCAGCTCGACGACGCGGCCAAGATCAAATCGGGCGCCGCCCCCGACGTGGTGCGGCTTTCGATCGGGATCGAAGACAAGGAAGATTTGATTGCGGACCTTGACCAGGCGTTGAGCGCATAGGACGCGATCCGGAGGCATCGTCGCGGCACGACGTTGAGGCGTCCGCCTGATCTTTCATTGAGCCGGGCCGCCCCAAAGCTCTCGTTAACACTCGTTGCGGCATAAAGTGGCATTGAATCGCGTTGGATGATTCGGAGCCGAACCATGTTGCGCTGGGTGTTGCTTTTTGCGGCGGTGATTTTTGGGCTCGGGTCCGCCGTCGCCGCTGACCTGCCGCGCTCCGGAACGCAAGTTTACGGGAAAGCGCCGGCTATTCACGGCCGCCAAGTGCGTGTCGAACAGGAGTCCGACCTCCTCTTCACACCGTCGGATGGAAGTATGCCCTACCTCCGCATTCCGCCCCGCACGCCCTTACTTCCAGGATCTTCGGCGCTTCCCGGCTATTATGGAACGAACTTTTCATATGAGTATCACCCTTACTATGGCGGGCCCAATCTCGGCTATTGGGATCGCCTGCCCTATGCCTGCGGCGTCTACGGCTATTGTTAGGGAATAGGGCTGCTGCTGCGGAGCGGTCGGCTCAGCCGGCTTGCGTGACTGGGTGGATCGTCTTTTGCGGCGCTTGCTCTGATCGCCCGCCAGCCGAACGTTCCACCTGAAGCACCGCCAGCGTAAGCACCGCGATCGCAACGGCCTGATGGGTGAGCGCAAGGTCCAGCGGAACCTGATGAAGTAGTGTGAGAATGCCGAGCGTCGCCTGCAAGGTGACGGCGCCGGCCAACCAGAAGGCTCCAGCGACCGTCGATCTACCGGCACGCGAAACAACCGCATCCGCCGCATGCAACACGGCGATTACGAACAGCGCGTAGGCGACCATGCGATGCTCGAACTGAACCGTCAGGGTATTCTCGAACAGGTTGCGCCACCAAGGCACCTCAAAAAAGAGCCGTGCTGCGCTCGGAATTAGCCGGCCGTCGATATCCGGCCAGGTATTGTAGATCATGCCCGCGCGCAGACCCGCGACCAGCGCGCCCAGATAGAGCTGGATGAACGTCAGCACCAGTAGTGCGACGGCCGTGATTTTCAGCCGCGACGGCGCGACAGACGGCGCCCGCTCTCCCAGCCGACGCAGCGTCCAGACTATGCTTGCAAAAATCAGGAGCGCGAGTACCAGATGAGTGGCGAGCCGATATTGGGAAACCTCGACCCGCTGCGAAAGGCCCGACGCCACCATCCACCAGCCGACCGCCCCCTGGAGCGCGCCGAGGCCGAAGATCAGCCATAACCGCCGCAGCAGTTCGCCTGCGAAATACCCGCGCCAAAGGAAGTAGAGGAACGGCAGCAGGTAGGCCACGCCGATCACGCGTCCGAGCAGCCTGTGGCTCCATTCCCACCAGAAGATAGTCTTGAACTCGTCGAGACTCATCCCCGCGTTGAGTTGGCGGTACTGCGGGATGGCCTTGTAGGAATCGAAAGCCCGCGTCCATTGTTCGGCGCCTAGCGGCGGCAACACGCCGGTGACCGGTTTCCATTCGACGATCGAAAGTCCCGATTCCGTCAGCCGCGTGGCGCCGCCAACCAGCACCATGATCGCAATTAATGTGGCGATCGAGATCAGCCACCCCTGAACGAGGCGGTCGCGTGAAACTGGATTGACTATTGTACCGGTCATCAATGCCGCGCTTGATTGAATTGGCGCGCCCCTTATAGTCCGCCCCTTCCTGTACGCAAGATGCGCATCCCCGGCGAGCTGCATATTTCAATCATGAAGATACGCACTAGAAAATTCCTCGGAGCCGTCGCGCTATTGCTATTGGTTGTGGTGTGGTCGCTGATGGGAATGACGGTCGCGCAGACACCGTGGCTCGCGAACTCCGGGCTGGCGCAGGCCATATTCTATCTTGTGGCCGGTATCGGATGGGTGCTGCCGGCAATGCCGATCATCAGCTGGATGTCGCGGCCGGACACGTAATCGGCCGGCTTCGCAGGTTTCATGCCTCGGAGAATGTGCTGCCGGAGAGGATTACGCGCATGGCGCGTAGCGAGCGCTGCCGGCCATCCCACGCGATACGCGGAAGCGCGTACAGACTCGTCCGGCCGTCCGATTCAACAACCCCGGGGATTGTCGACACGGCGCTGATAAAACCGGCCTCTTCCGCCATCACCGAATGTTTCCGCCGCCACGAGGCGCGATCGCCAAAGGGATAGGCTAAATGCCTGACGTCGCGTCGGAACGCAGCCTCGGTGACCGCCCTGCCCATTGTCATCTCGCGCAATGCGATTGCATCCTTCAAGTTTGACAGGACGGGATAGTTCACCGTTGCGCTTCCAAGCGTCACCAACGGGTCGGCCGCCAGCGTTGCAAGGTCGCTCCAGTCCAGTGACGCCTCGCGCGACAGCGCCGCAAGGTCGACGGCGTAGCGCGTGCAGAGATCCTTGATGGCGACAGAGAGGTCCGGCGGCGCGAGCGAGCGCATCCACCGAAACAGCAAATCATAAAGCTGATATTTTTCGGCGGTGCGCGGGATATCGAAGTGCTTCTCCTCGCGGCCCATCACGAGACTCAGACGACCCTCGCGGGCGATCACCTGTTCAAGCGCAAGCCACCAAGCCTCGCCGATTCCGTCCGGGAAGGCTGTCGGGACGTATAAGGTAAAGGGAACGCCATGACGCGACAGCACCGGGTAGGCCGAAATCATCACGTCCTTATAGCCACCATCGAACGTCAGGCACACAAAGCGTCGCCGCGAGGCCTCGGTGACCGCCCTTCGGCAGACCTCGTCCATCGAGACGATATCGTATTTCCAGCGCTTCAACGCGCGGATCGTCCGGTCGAGAAATCTTGGCGTGATTTCATGCAATTTCAACGGCTGAAATCGAGCCGAGCGACGCGGACGAACACGCTCAAACCGCAGGATGACGCCGGCGCCGTGCCGCTTCAACCACGTGCGCCCACTGAAATAGGCGAGTTCGAGTTTCAGGTTCGTCAAGAATCTGATGTCAGATGACAACGTCTCGCCTCTCAGCGCCGTTTTTCGCAAAGCTGCCCTGCGGCCGAATAACTAACACGCACAACCTGTAAGTCAGGAGCCTTTCTTGTCCCAGGCCCGATTTCGCAATCCTGGATGGCTTCTTGCCGTGGTGGATGGGCGGCCAGGCCGTCATTACTCTTTGTCGACGCTTCTTTGCAAAAGTCGCCGAGGCTGAAAAGAGTAGATAATTTCCCTGTAGACGAGCTTTGCGATGACCATGGCTGCCGCGATCGAAAGCCGGACGGCCGATGTGCCAGCATGGTCAAAGACAAGCCGTATTGCCAAAGTCGATTTTCTCGATGACCTTGGCCAGGCCGAGGCAATCTGGCGCGGCCCCGAAGACCATCGACACCTCAACGACTGCCCCCTGATGACCATCGCGCCAAATGCCTCTCCGACGGCGCGGGTCGGTCATTCCCTGCGCCAGCGCTTCAAGGCCAAAGAGCGCAAGCTCAAGGTGTTGCCCGGCTATCGATACCATGTCGCCACCGAAGACGCCGACATCGCCCGGCTGCTCGACGCCTTCTTCCGGATCAAGCCGCAGCGGATGGCCGAGCTCATCCCGCTCAGCCCGCGCGGCGCCATCGTTGCCGCCGCAATGTCCGGCTTCAATCGCGCCAAGTATTTGGTAAAGCGAAGTCCAGCGCTTCTAAACATCGCGGAAGGAATGCGCCGCGCGCTGCGCTGAAGCGAACCTCTCCGCCGCACTTGATTGGTTCAGGCGGCCACGACGCGCGGGCCCTGATCGACCGCATCGGAGGCAAGCGCCGGCTTGCTCAGCATCGTCACCTCATTGAAGCCAACCGCCCTCAACCGATCGCACATGAGGTTGCGTGCATCGGCGGCCATTGATGCGTCAGGCACCACCACGGCGCGCGCCTGTGCAGTCAACAGTTCCGCCGGTAGATCGGAGGCGCTGCCGGCATCAAGCAGCACATGGTCGTAGACCTGCAGCAGTGCGTCGATCGCAAGTCCCAGCCTTGGCGATTGCAGCAGGGCGCGGTCCGAGCCGGGTCGCCCCGAGTTCACAAGATGAACCCGCGAAAGCCGGTCTCGGGTGATGATCTGCGAGAATGAGGCTTCCCCCAGCATCAACTCCGCCAGGCCCGGCGGATTTTGATCTACCGATATCGCGGAGATGGCAGGCGAAGTCGCCGCCAAATCGACGACCACGACCTTCGCGCTGCGCGCGATCCGGCGCGCTATCGTCAAAGCCGTCAAGGTAACGCTCTCGCCCGGGGCGGTGCCGAGCACGGTGATCTTGCGCGCGGCTACGCCGGCGTCGCGCAGATCTGCGGCAAGGCGTTCGATTTCGGTGAACTCGGGTGCGGCGTTCGCAGCCGGTATATTCGGCAGAGGTTCGGGCGCGGGCTCAGAAGCGACGTATGCTGCAGCCGCGGCTGGGCGCGCCGGTGTCGGGGCTGAAGCGAAAGCCGCCGCCGTGTGAGGCGCGGTCATGCGCAGTAATTCGCCGGTCACGATTGCGCCGGCAGAAAGCATCAGGGTTGCCAAAGTTGCGATCAGCACGATCGGCAGCTTCTTCGGATCGGCCGGGCTGTTGGAAATGCTGGCGCGCGAAATGATCCGGCCATCCGCCGGCGCCGCCTCGATATTCTCGCGGGTGTTGGCCTCGCGGTATTTTGCGAGATAGGACTCCAAAAGGTCGCGCTGCGCCTTGGCTTCACGTTCCAACGCACGAAGCTGGACATCCTGGCCATTGGTCGAACTCGCCTGCTTCTTCAATTGATCGAGGCTTGCGACGAGCCAGTCGACCCTCCCACTGGCGATACGCGCGTCGTTGTCCAGCGAGCGTGAAATCTTGCTCGCCTCCTCGCGAAGCTGCCGGTCGAGATCGGCAAGCTGCGCCTTCAGCTCCTTGATGCGCGGATGACCGTCGAGCAAGGTCGACGACTGCTCGGCCAACTGCGCGCGCAGCGTCACACGCTGTTCGGTGAGCCGGCGGATCAATTCGGAATTGAGCACTTCGGAGGCTTCGATCGGCTTGCCGCTCTGAAGCATTTCGCGGATCAACCGCGCCTTCGATTCCGCGTCCGATTTCAACGCGCGCGCGTTGTTCAATTGCGTGTTGAATTCGCCCATTTGCTGGTTGGACAGCGTGGTGTTGCTGGTGCCGACAAACAGGCTCGACTTCGAACGGAAATCCTCGACCCGGGATTCCGCATCGCTAACCCGCTTGCGCAGATCGTCGATTTCGCCTGACAGCCATTGGCCTGCCGATTTGGCCTGGTCGCGCCGCGCGGCCTGCTGCAGCACCAGATAGCCGTCGGCGATCGAATTGGCGACGCGAGCCGCTAGCTCCGGGTCGCGCGACTGGAATTCGATCACGACGACGTGCGATTTGTCGACGGCATAGGCGGTGAAGCGATCGTAATAGGCGTCGAGCACCCGCTCTTCCGGGGTCAGCGAAATCGGATCGCGACCGATGCCGATCAGAGCGAGCAACGACTTGAGAGGTGACGGGCCCCGCAGAACCGGATCAAATTCCGGTAACCCCGCAAGCTTGTTCTTCGTGATGATTTCGCGTGCGAGATCGCGCGACAACAGCAGTTGTACTTGACTGGTCACCGCCTCGGGATCGAGCGCATTGCGGTCTTCGTTACGTTCTCCGTTGGGCCGCAGGAAGACGTTTTCTCGCCCGTCGATCAGGATGCGCGCTTCCGATTTAAATCGCGGGGTGACCATGTTGACGGCGGTGACCGAGAACGCGGCGGCCAGAACGGTTGGGATGATGATCCAGCTCCGCTTGCGCCCAAGCGCCCCGCCAATCGCCCGCAAATCCAGCTCGCCCGACTCAAAAGCAGCGATCGGCCTGTAGACGACTGGCGCAGGCTCGGAGACGGATTCTTGACCCTCCGTCCCGTCCTTGCTCGAACGCCAGAACGCTAAACGCATCGCATACTCCCCGCGGACGACACGACTCTACCGGACGTGCGGCGATTACACTCCATTAAGGTTTCGGCGCGGTTAATTCGGCGGGTTTCCCGGCGTCTGGCGGGGTTCCTATCCGCCTCGGTCATGTTTTGTTAACCATGAAAGCCCTTAATCGGAATCAATAATTGCCCGTGGATTATGTGATGCAAGGCGTGCGCGCCGAAATAGGCTGTCTATTCGCCGCGCTCGTCCTTCTCGCGCGCGCAGTCCGTACCGCTCTCTGGGTCCCGGCTCTGCGGTGCACCGTGAAGAACG
Source organism: Bradyrhizobium sp. (assembly GCA_035308285.1). Taxonomy (GTDB): domain Bacteria; phylum Pseudomonadota; class Alphaproteobacteria; order Rhizobiales; family Xanthobacteraceae; genus Bradyrhizobium. The sequence goes on from DATGGY010000070.1 coordinate 24,093, forward strand.
CTGCACCGCGTCCGGGAAACGGGAGGCATTGCTTCGCACCCCCTTAGGATGACGGTCATTGTTTGAGGCCATTGACATAAGTCCAGTTTATTTTTCGACGACGAAAGCGATCCCCGCGTGATCGACAAGCCGCTTGATCAGACGATGTCCCATTGCCGCGCCGGGAGTCCAGATACCCGCCTCCACCTCTGGCATTTCGCCCAGACAAATCGCGCATTCGGAGATCATTCTTGAGGTCGATTCGTAGCCGGGATCGCAGTTTCCCTTGACGGCCACACGGACCTGGCGCCCATCCGGCGTCAGCGCCACAAACAGGAGATCGTAGGAGCCCTTCGCACGGTCTTCCTTTGAGGGCCCTTCGCCCGGCTTTGGTCCGCCAGGGCCCATCTTCTCGGCATTGACGGCCGCGACGATTCGTCTTGCGTTGGCTTCGCCTTGCTCTCCCGGGCCGGTCAGCATCATTTCGTCGTAGACGAAGTCCCTTCCATAGGGGAATCCCAAGAGCATATTTGAGCGATGCACGTTGCGAGTATTGATGCTCGCCATCGCAAACGGCGCCGTCCATGATTTGAGATCTTCATCGAAGAGAGGCCTGTTCCCCGGCGGTTGTTTAGGACCCTCAAATCCGGGGGTCAGAACGAACGGGTCTCTGAGCATCGCGACCAGGCTGAGGTCCTTGGCCGCAGTGGCGAAGCTCGCCCGTGTGCTCGCGGCGGTGCCGCCCGAGACGGCCAGGTTCATGTTGCGGATACGGCCTTTGACGCGCGCTCCCGGCTTACCCCAGGCTTTCTTCGCATTCTCCTGACAAAAGAACACGCCGAGTTCGAAGGGAAGCGAATCGAACCCACAGGAAAAAACGATCCTGGCGCCGGACGATTTCGCGGTGTTCTCATGCGCGTCGATCATCTGACGCATCCACACCGGCTCGCCGCAAAGGTCGAGGTAATCGGTACCGCTGGCCGCGCAAAGCGCGACCAGCTCCGAGCCGTAGAGCTGATACGGGCCGACGGTGGAGATCACCGAACTGGTCTGATCGATCATCGCCTCCAGCGAGGCCTGATCATCGGCGTCGGCCTTGATCAGGGCGAGATCGGCCGGCGCGCCGATCGCCTCGCGCACCGAGGCAAGCTTGTCGAGGCTGCGGCCGGCCATCGCCCATTTCGGCGCGCCTTCGCCGGTGTAGTGGGCCGCGAGATATTCGGCGACGAGCTGACCGGTGAAGCCGCTTGAGCCATACACAATGATGTCGAATTTCGACGAAGACTTCATATTCAATTTCCTCGGATGCCTGAGAGCCTATGCGGCGCGTCGCTCGATCATTTCTTGGCGTAGGAGACGCCCATGCCGGCGCGCACGTCGCTTTGAATCCCGTAGGGCGGGATTGGGTAACGCAGGCCGTTCTTCGAAAGCGCTTTCATGCCTGTGATGGCCTTGGCGAGATGGGAGGGCCGCAGGGCCATCAGCATCTCCTCGTCCGGCACGCCGCCATAGCGCCGCTCGGCATAACATGGCAGCGAAAGGCTTGGCTCGCCCGTCTTGAGCGCGCGCCCCCAGGAATCGGCGCATGCGGTCTCGCCCACCACGCCCCATTCGAATTTCTTGTATCCGGTCCATTGCAGGCCGTTGATCAGGATGATCATCTGTCCAGGCGTCGCATAGACCAGACAAATATCCGGCGGGTTTAGCCGGCCGGCGGCGAGCGGGGATACCGCCATCGCGCGGTAGCTGCCGAAAGGCACGACGTCCAGCGCCTTCTGGCGCTTGCGCGCATCCTCGGCATTCTCATGCCAGACGCCGACATAGGCCTCACCGGCAAGCCACTTTTCGTCCTGTGGCGCAAGGCCGATCACGGCACGGCACTGCGCGCCGACGAGGTCTTCCGCCGTGATGCCCACAGTCCATCCCAACCGCGCCGCCATGCTCACGATCTGGTCGGTGGTGTGAACCGCCGTGGGCCGCCTGATCTTCGGTATCGCCGCCATTTCCTCCACCGAGGCAAACATCTTCAGGCCGATCGCCGTGGTCTTGAGCCGCAGCAGGCTATTGAGATCGGCCACCATGCCGGCCAGGTCGAACTGTTCGGGCGGGGTTTGCTGTTGCATGGCGTTAACTCCGAAAAGCTCGGCGCGGCTAGGCTGCCCGCCTGTGAAGAGCGATCCTAGCCTGATTGCCCCGCGGTTGCGACCGGCAGATCACGCCTGTTCCATCCCGCGGCGCAGGTTGCGCCCGAGTGATGCACGGACTTTGCCCCTCCGAATATGGAGGGCGCAGGGAAAGCTGGGCGCGCGACGCACCCGCAGCCTCGTATGCAAGATTGGAAAGCATACGAGCATAGTCACCACAGGTTCGCCGGACGTGCCCGGCCTTCCCTGCGCAATGGTTTTAACGGTTTCCTTCGAGCTCTCCCTGGTGACCGGGCTTTCTTGCCACCATCGCCTGCGAGATCATCACCCGCAAACTTGACGCCAGCGTCGGGGCGTCAGGACCACACGACTTCGCCGTCCGCGAGTGGCGTCGCTCGTCCTGCGCCGCCACCGCGTCCACCGCATCCCGCACCCAACGTCTTGACGATGCGCAACGCCCCTCCTGAGGGGCACGGGATGGTGCGACACATACAACTGATTTGCGATTCGGAAAACCCGAAATATTTTTGCAAAAGGGGCTGGACAAATGCGAAGCCCGAGGTGCGTCTGATTTGCCCGACGGGTCGTTTTGGGATCGTGAGGCTAACCGCAACCCGCCGTTTCGCCGGAGTATCGGTTTCGCGCTTGAGAGCGAGCCGATCGATCCAAGGCTTTAATAAAGCCGTCACGAAAAAGGGTGAAGGAGCGGTCAGGCGTTGACGATATCGGACGAGCTCCTACTTCCGACCGGGTCCCGGCAACAAGCTGTCGATCTTGCCGGTCGCCCAATAGGCCGTCAGACCCATCCATTCACGTACCGCGACATCGGCGACTTCCAATCCTTCAACCGCGATCGGCGAAAACATCAGGAGATCACTGGCCCCGCCGACCCGCCAGTCCACCGGATAAGGCTCCACCATGAATCCAGCCTTATGAAACAGACCGATCGAGCGCGGCATGTGAAAGGCCGAGGTCACCAGCAGCCATCGTTCACCGCCTCTCGGTTGAGCGATTGCCTTGGAGAATTCGGCGTTTTCCTGGGTGTTGCGTGAGTGCCGCTCGATCGTCAATCGCTCCCTGGCAATACCAAGGCTTTCAAGATTGGAAATGACAAAGTCGGCTTCCTTCACCGTGTCGTCCGAAACAAGGTTGGCATTTCCGCCGGAATACACGATGCGGGCGCCTGGATATCGGCGTGCAAGGATCGCGGCTGCGACGAGACGGTCGGCGGAGTGCGTAAACACCGCTTTGCCACGCGCGGCCGACAGCTCCGGGTCGATGGCTCCCCCGAGGACCACAATGCCGTCGGGCGCGCCGCGCGACTCGTCCCATGGCGGAAATCGCTGCTCGAGCGGATAGAGCAAGAGCTTTCCGAGCGGCGAAAATCCGCAGATCGCCAGAAGTACGACGGACACCGTGACTAGCTTGCGGCCGAGATGCGCCAATCGCGTGAACAGCAGGATCGCGCCGACCACGCCGGCGCCGATCAGGAAATTCGCCGGCAACAACACGATGCCGAGCGTTTTGGAAAGGAAAAAAAACACGAGAGGCCTCTTGGAATGTCTGGTACAGCGTCATACGCGACCCCTGCCCCAACCAGAAGCCCCGTCATGGCACATCATCACTTGCACGCGAGCCCCGAGACCTGCCACTGGGGCTTTTTCGAAGCGAAACTCAATCCCGTCCTGACCGTCGCCAGCGGCGACGAAGTCACCATCGACACGATCAGCGGCGGCCCGGAGGTGGTGCCGGACCGCAGCCGGTTTCACGTCCCGCCCGAACTCGCCGAGGTCCACGCCAAGAACGAGCGGATGGTGCCCGGTCATATTCTGACCGGCCCGGTCGCGGTTGCAGGCGCCGAACCCGGCGACGTGCTGGAAGTCGAAATCCTCGACGTCCGGCTGCGCCAGGACTGGGGCTATAACCTGATCCGCCCTCTTGCCGGCACGCTGCCGGACGATTTCCATGAATTCCGGCTGATCAACATCCCTCTCGACCGGACGCGGATGGTGGGCCGGTTGCCTTGGGGGCTCGATCTGCCGCTGGTGCCGTTCTTCGGCGTGATGGGCGTCACGCCGCCGCCGGCCTGGGGCCGCATCACATCGCTGATCCCGCGCGCGATGGGCGGCAATCTTGACAACAAGGAATTGACGCCGGGCGCCAAACTCTATTTGCCGGTGTTCGTGCCGGGCGCGCTATTTTCATGCGGCGACGGTCACGGCGTCCAGGGCGACGGCGAGGTCTGCGTCACCGCGATCGAGACTGCGTTGCAGGGGCGTTTCAAATTGACGCTGCGCAAGGATTTGCGCCTCGACTATCCCCGCGCCGAGACGCCGACGCATTACATGACGATGGCGATGGATCCCGACCTCGATCAATGCGTGGTGCGGGCGTTGCGCGATATGATCGCCCTGCTTGGCGAAAAGCGGAACCTGTCCCGCGAAGATGCCTACACGCTATGCAGCCTGGCCGCCGACCTTCGGGTGACGCAGACTGTCAACGGTTCCAAGGGCATCCATTGCATGATCTCGAAGGCCGTCGTTCACGGCTGAAATTCGCTTACCATGGCGCGAAATCACGCGAAAGTTCACCCTTTTAGGCCATTGGCTTCGCTCCGCCGACCGCGTACCGTGGCATCCGCCGGTCCCCGGGCACAGGAGAATGTTTAAGGAGATGGAGAGACGCCTGGCCGCTATCGTTTGCGCGGACGTCGCCGGTTATTCCCGCTTGATGGGCGCCGACGAGGCGGGCACGCATGCGACCTTCAAGGCTCATCGAAGCGCGATCTATCCGATCATCCTCAATCATGGCGGCCGGCTCGTGAAGAACACGGGCGACGGTTTCCTGCTCGAATTTCCCAGCGTCGTCGGTGCAATCGAATCCTCCGTCCAGATCCAGACGCTGATGGCGGAGCGCAACGCACAGCTCCCTGCGGATCGGCTGATGGAATTCCGCCTCGGCATTCACATGGGAGATGTGATGGCCGACGAGGACGAAGTATTCGGGGACGGCGTGAACATCGCCGTTCGCCTCGAGGCGGTGGCCGCTCCCGGCGGCGTCGCGGTATCGGGAAAGGCGTATCAGGAGGCCAGCAAGCATCTTAGCGTCCCCCTCGTCGATGCCGGCAGTCATCGTTTCAAGAACATCGAACAGCCGGTCCCGGTCTGGACCTGGGAACTTGAACGATCCGAAACACGCGAACGAGGGGCCAGGGAAACGACCGACCTGCCAACCCAGTATCGAACCGCGATCGTCGGGGTGCTTCCCTTCGTCAATCTCAGCGACAGTGCCGATGAATATTTTTCCGACGGGCTGACGGAAGATTTGATCCATGCGCTGTCGCTGCAATCGTTTTTCCGGGTGCTGAGCAGAAACGCGACGTTTTCGTTCAAGGGCAAGAGCCTGAGCACCCGCCTTGTCGCGCGCGAGATCGATGCGACCTATTTGATCCAGGGCTCCGTCCGGCGCGCCGGATCCAAGGTTCGCGTCACCGCCGAGCTGATAGCGCCGGAGAAGGGCGAGCAATTGTGGACCGGCCGATATGATCGGGACATCGGCGATCTGTTCGCGATGCAGGATGAGATCACCACGAGCCTGTGCGCGGCGCTGTCCCCGGAAATATACCGAGCGGAGGCCTGCGCTCCCATTCGATCGCCTGCGACCGACCTGACGGCGTGGGATCGGTTCCTGCGGGGTCTGTCGCACTATTATCGGCAAACCAAGGCGGATTTCGAAGCCTCGATCGCGTTGTTCAGGGAGGCCATTGCGCTCGATCCCGAGCTTTCAATCGCGCGCGCTTATCTCGCCACCATTCTGACGCAAGGCGTGCACTTCGGATGGATCCGGAGCACCCGCGAATTGTGGGCCGAGGCGATGAGCCTGGCGCAAAGCAGCGTCAGACTCGATCCGCGCTCGTCATTCGCGTTTTCCATCCTGTCCTATATGCACGCGATGGAGGGGCACCACGAGGAAGCGCTCGATGCCGGACGAAGGGCGGTCGAGTTGAATCCGTACGACATGGGCGCCCGCGGCGTGCTTGGCATCTGCCACCTCTTTATCGGCGAGCATCGACAGGCCATCGAACTATTCTCAACGGCCGTTCAGCGCGGCAATACTGACCCCAGATTTCAATGGGGCGTCTTCAATGCGTTCAGCCATTATCTACTGCGGCAATATGATGCGTCGCTATCCTGGGCGCGCGAAGTCCTTTATTTGAATCCCAATCATCTTCAGGTGCTCGCGGTGCGGGCGGCCGCGTTGGCACAGCTCGATCGAACCGAAGAGGCAGCGCAGGCTGCGGAAGTGTTGTTGAACGCGTTTCCCGGCTTTACCGTCGAGCGGCACTTGAAGAATTTCCGGTGGAAGAACCAGGCCGACACCGCCCATTATCGGGAGGGACTTTTGAAAGCCGGGGTGCCCTTGAACAAGGTCAATTTTGCCGAGCCCGCGTCAAAGCGCTCCGCCTGACACGCATTGGCGCCTTGAACGGCCAAAGAAGCTTCCGTGCCGAGACAGATGCTCACCGCTTATTGCGGGCCGTCTGTTGACACCGGTCTGGATTCCGCCAAAGCTCGGCTACACCCTGAGGTGGAGTACTGCTGCCAAGTTCGCGTTATCCAATTCATCCCCCGCATCAGATCGAATGCCCAGTTTCACGTTTCTGTAGTTTGAGGATTGAGGTCCATGCAAGATGACCGCACCGGTTCGCCTGCGCCCGCCCCGCAGGTCCCCGTGTCGCCCAATAATCCCTGCCCCTTCCTGCGCGCGCTTGTAGCCGGCGGCTTCGTCGGCGGACACGTGGTGCCGCTGCCCGAGCTTACCGGGACGATCGAGGCGGCGACCGGCGAAAAAGGACTGAAAGAAAGGCTTGCTGGGCTCGAGATCTATATTGTCGCCCTCGTCGCCAACGGCCTCAGCCCTCTGCGCCTGTTACGAAGCTGGTGGTCTGGGGCGGTGCTCGACGAGTTGCGCAACGGCCCGCTGGACAAGCATGGCGTCGGATCGCGCATCCTCAACGCGGAAGGCCAGGTAGACCAAGCAGAGATCGCCAGATTGGCCGAGTTCGGCAAGGACTGCCGGGACCCATCCGGCGGGACCGAACGCGGCCTGACGAGCGCGGAAATTGTGACCTATATGAACGCAAATTTCGCACGCGCCAAGGATATCAGGCGCTGGTACGACCGGCTGCTGATGAACGGCGAATGGCCGGTCTTGCTGAACATTATGGGCAGGGGCGAAGGCAGCGAACGCTACCTCAGTGTCGCAGAGGTCCGCACGCTCTTTGTCGACCGGCGACTCCCTGAGCGGATTGTGGCGCGCATCAAGGCGCGGCCCGCGCCCGCAAGCGGTCCCCTTCGCATGCTCGGCAAGGCCGCGCTTGCACTTGTCGGCTTTGTCTTGGTGACGATCGTCGCGATCGCCGAATTCCCCGACCAGGTCGGGGCGATCATACCGCCGCTTGCGCAAATTCTGCCCCCTCCGTTACCTGAGCTCCCGCCCACCGAAGAGGCGCGCTGGCTTGACCAGAACTGGTCGACGGAAGACCGGCACTGGTTTCATCACGCAAGTCAAGGCACCAAGACTTTCCCGGTGCCGTACGCCTGGTTTGTCGCGCTGGAACAACCGGGCATTCGCTTGTTCACCCGGCCGGGTCTGTTGAGGAACAGCGCTTATCTCGAACGGTTCGGCTTTCTCCCCAGCCCGAAAACCATCCATACCGACGAGGCCGGCTTGCACCGCTATGGCTACGCGTCGTCCGGCGCCAAGACGGAGCCGGCGCCCGCTTCCGTCGCGGGCTTGGCGCCGACACCGGCCGAGAATTTCGACGGCCTGCCGGTCGGTTTCGCCAGGCTGACCGGTGCCCCCAATCCCACGACGGGTCAGCCCGAACCCGACATGATCGGGTTAACCTGTGCGGCCTGTCACACCGGAAGCATCCGCTACAAGGGAACCAACGTGCGCTTCGACGGCGGTGCTGCGATGGTGGAGCTAAAAAAGCTCGAACTCGCAACCGGGCTATCGATCGCCTACACTCTGAAGGTACCAGGCCGTTTCGGGCGTTTCGCGACGCGTGTGCTCGGTCCCGGCGCAAGCGAGACCGAGCGTGGCAAACTCAAACAGCAGTTAGCAGCCATTGGCCAATTCCTGCTCGATCAGAAAAACATCTACGACGAGACCATCGCCGCCAAGAAGACGGCGGACGGGAAACCGCAGAAGGATACCGAGGAGGGGTTCGGGCGGCTCGACGCACTCAATCGGATCGGCAATCAGGTTTTCTACACTGATCTGGTGCTGAGCGGCCTTTCCGGATTCGAAAACAACCTCCACGCCCAGGACGCGCCCGTCAGCTTCCCGCCGATCTGGACCGTGCCCTGGTTCCTGTGGGCACAATACGACGCCTCCATCGAGCAGCCACTGATCCGAAATGCGGGCGAGGCATTGGGGGTTTCGGCCCTCGTGAATTTCTCTCCCGATGCCCCTCACGAGGCCCTCTTCCGCTCTTCGGTTGCGGTCGAAAATCTCGCGCGCATCGAAGCGATGCTGCGCGGCCCCGATCCTTCCGGCCAAAATCCAAAGGGCTTCGGTGGATTGAAACCGCCAAAATGGCCAACCGAAATCTTCCCCAACGATCCCCTGTGGAAGATCGAGCCGGCGCGCGTATCGAAGGGACGGGCAATTTATGCGGAGATCTGCGTTGAATGCCATCTTGGACCGGTCAACGACCCCGTGTTCGACACGCAATTCCCGGGCAAGAGCTTCTGGAACTCGGAACATTGGGATTCCAAAGTGCCGGTGTTGAAGGAGGTCCAGAAGGGCGTCGTCGGCATGGGCACCGACCCCGGCCAGGCCAATGTTCTCGGATCGCGTCAGGTGGCCGTTCCCGGCTTCCTCGACATGCAGCCCGCGCGAGACCTGGGCAAGGTCTGGGGATGCACGGGCTTGCCGTCCTCGCCCTCAACCGAGATGCCGTATTCCATCGCGCTGATGATCGCCGTTGACCTCGTCAGCAGGAAATGGATGGACGATCGCCACGTTTCGGAAACCGATCGCGCGGCGCTGTGGGGAACGCGAAAGAACTGTCCGAACCCCGCACCTGGCCTGCACTACCGCGCGCGCCCGCTAAACGGCGTCTGGGCCACCGCGCCATATCTTCATAACGGTTCGGTCCCCTCGCTCTACTGGATGCTAAGGCCGGCGGCCGAGCGGCCGACGCAATTCTGCATGGGCTTGCGCGACTTCGATCCGCAGCACGTCGGGTTTCGCGTGAACGCCAACGAAACCGCAAAATGCAAGAACGGCGAAACCTTGTTCTCGGCGACGAACTCCGACGGCTCGGCTATTCCAGGTAACAGCGTTCGCGGCCACTCGCTGGAGGGAACGCCGGGGTCCGACAAGCCGGGCGTTATCGGCCGCATGCTGACGGAGGAAGAGCGGTACGATCTGATCGAATATTTGAAGACGCTCTAGTTGTGAACTTTCAGGAGGTTGTCCATTCCGCGCTGACCCGTGCGTCGCGCGTGTTCGCCCCGTGTCTGGCCTCGGTGGGCGCGGTCCCTTGGAAGATTGTCGGATGATCGTCTAGTTCGACGTGCTGCCGGCCTTGGTTCGCTTCGCGGGAGGCTCCTTCGCAGCGGCGGATTTTGGCGCTTCGACGGCGCGCGCGCCGCCCCATGGGTCCGCCGGCGGCTGATCGGGAATGTTGCCGAGCGAGCGCCTATAGGCGTTCTCGCCAGCCTTTTCCTGCTCAATCTGCGCCGGTGACTTGGGCGGTTCCGTCGGCGCCGCGGGAGCGCCGCGCTGCGCGTAAGCGGATCCGGCCATCAACAACGCGACCATGGCTGCTAGAAAAACTCTCATGCCAAGCTCCCTCAATTTTTCCCCTTCATATCACCGCGCTCCCGTCCGCGCCAACAAGACACTTGGTTGAACTCTCAGGCATCTTTAGGGCCGCGCCGCTAGCCACCCGAGATGAGAGACCGCCGACGGCTCAAGAGCGAATCGGTCGGTCAGGTACGCACCCCGGATTTGCCGATCGGTCCGACCGAAAGGGCCCGTCGAAAGCGCGAACTCCCGCGTAAGGGTATCATTGTAATGTCCGGCTCGAACTCTCGCGCGCTTAATTCTGGCGCGCCGCGGAAGCCGTGAAGCCGGCCCAGGTGAGATAGAGCCCAAGCACCAACGCCGGCGCGAGGTAAAGAAGATAACGCTCGCCATAGTGCATCTGATGCAGCATTCCGGTGAGCCCACTGGACGAGAGCAGAAGAAGAAAAAGCCCCTTGGCAAGAATCAACCACCCCAACAAGGTGACCGCCACCGGCAGCGCCCCTCCGGACCAGACGTTGTGACCGACCACCATCGCGACGCCCATCGCCAGACTGATGATGCCGTAGCTGAGCATCACCGGGCCGTCCGTGGCTGTGGCTTCGATCACCGCCCCGCCGCGCACCGCGAAACAGGCCACAAGCAGGATCGTGAAGAGACCGATCGATCGCGCAAGAAAGACGGTTAGTCGGGACATGTGAACCTCCGCTGTATCCGATGATGCCGCAATCCCAAACATGGAGACAGGAACTACACGTTCCAATCTGGAGCCAGAACCGGCTGCAGATCTGGCGGCCGTCGCCCAGGAAAGCGCCGCCAGCCGATGAAACATGCTAGGCTTAATCTGCGCAATCGATCAGCCATGAGGCGGAGCGCCTGACCAAATGCGAAAGATCGGGTTAAAAGCCCTGGTAGCAATTCTGACGATTGGACGCCGTTCAAGAAAACATTTCGACTGGACGCTGGCGATCGCGATATTCTCGACGATTGTCACCGTCGGCCTGGTCGCGCTTTATATATGGCAAAGCAGGACCGCGTTCCACTGATGCCGTGCAAGTGGCTGGTCAATCAGCCAGCGACACTGCCCGCATCGGCGGAGTCCGCAGCAGCTTTGTAGTTGGCGGCGGATGCCGGCTTTGGCCCCTTGATTGGGGGCCCCGACGCGTCCTCGTCAGACTCCGCCGGCAGGTTCATCGCCGCGGCCATCTCATCAAGAACCACGTCGTATTCCCCCGTGGCCTCCGCCGTTTGGATTTCCGTTCTTCGCGGAGCCACCGCCGGCGAGTGCGCAAGATCCAGCGCCCTATGATCGAATCTGACCCGCTCCAGTCTCTCTCCGACAAACCAGACGCAAAGCACGCCGGTAATCTTGTTGTCGTCGAAAATATCGGTGTTGACCGTATCGGCCGTCATGACGGGACCGCCGGATTTCAGCACGACAAGATCGCCTGACTTTATGACGGTCATTGGCAAAACCCATAGGTCAGAGCGGCGAATCGAGTTCGATCGCATTGCAACGATAACAAATCGTCGCAACTTTATCCTCCCGACAGGGCGATGGTGAGACGGACGTCTCGCGTTTATCTCGCTACAGGCTCTCCCCGCATCTCGAATAGCGTTGCACGCGGGACACGGCGCGGGCCAATTCGAAGACTTCGATGCCCCACCAAATAGCGCTGCCACCGTGTCGTAAAATTTTAATTTAAACTATCACGATGAACTGATTCGCGGCATGAACATTGCTTCGAACGAACCGGCTGGAAAACTCAGGAGTGCGGCATGAAACGCCTCGTCCTTTGTACAGCGTTCGGTTGCCTGATGAGCGTTGCGAGCGCCCGTGACTTCGGGCAGTGGGAAGGGACAGATCCGCAGATTCGCGAATGGTACCAGGCGCTGATGCAGCCGGATAATCCCGCTGTCTCATGCTGCGGCGAAGCTGATGCGTACTGGGCAGATTCGTTTGAAGTTGATGGCGACAGATATGTCGCCATCGTCACCGACTCGCGCCCCGATGAACCGCTACGCCGCAAACACGTCGATGTCGGAACAAAGATTGTCGTGCCGAACCACAAGCTGAAATACGACCAATCCAACCCGACCGGTCACGGGATCATTTTCCTGAGCCGAGGCGATTACGTGTATTGCTACGTCGCCCCCGGTGGCGTCTGATTCTGCGCAGGGATGCCGGCGCGCGCGGCGGATTGCTGCGCGCCGGACTTTCCTCCCTCCAGCAGCCCATTCCATCATCGCCGCCGAGACCTGGCGCTAGCTTGCCCGTCCCTCTCGCCGGCGGAAGCAGCAGCAACGCTCGCCGCGGTTTTCGTCCGGCCTCAACTGATAAGGCCGCCAAAATTACCCGGCAGCGCCTTAAAGATCGCGGAATACCTCGGGCCGATCGGTGTTCCGACCTAACACGGTAGGGAACCCGGCCACCTGTATTGGCCGCAACGGAACATGGGAGGAGCTATGATAAGGCTTTCGCACACTTATGGACGTCTGGCGCTCGGTTTTGCGGCGATGGCGTTGGTCTCGACATCCGCCCTTGCGGAAGGCACCCCAGCGCGGGTGCGCGGGACCGTCGTGAGCCTCGACGGCTCTAAACTCGTCGTTCACCCCAAGGAGGGCAGCGACGTCACCATCAACCTGGCCGACAAGTTTGCTTCGCTGGCCGTCGTCAAAGCCTCGTTGGCGGATATCAAGGAAGGCACGTTCATCGGCACGGCGACCGTAACGCAACCCGATTCAAGCCTGAAATCGCAGGAAGTCGTGGTGTTTCCGGACAAGATGCGCGGAACCGGTGAGGGCCACTACCCCTGGGATTTCGGTCCCAAGAGCATGATGACCAATGCAACCGTGGCGAACGCCGTGAAGGGCGTGAACGGTCAGACCGTAACGGTCACCTATAAGGGTGGAGAGAAGAAAATCGATATTCCCGCCGACGTGCCGGTCGTTGCCCTTGTCCCGGCCACCAAGGAGGAAATCAAACCGGGTGCCATCGTGTTCGTGCCATCACAGCGTCAGCCGGACGGATCCCTGACCAGCGGGGCAGTCCTTTTCGGCAAGGATGGCCTGACACCGCCGATGTAGAGGCTAGAGGCATTATCGGTTCTGATTGAATCAGAACCGAGGCTCTAGATTCTTGTTTTGACGCGTTTTCTTCACGCGAACCGGTATCCACCCGCGGATCAAGTCCGAGGGCATGATTCGCTCGAAAACGCATCTAGAGGCAGATCGAAGGCGGAGCATCGAGCTCCGCCTTGCCGTCTGCCGTGTCGGCCCGCGAGCGAGCGAAGATGCGAATTCCCGGGATTCAGTCAGTTAGGTGGTCGGAGCGAGAGGATTTGAACCTCCGACCCCTAGTCTCCCAGACTAGTGCGCTAACCGGGCTGCGCCACGCTCCGATGCCGTTCCCTTAGCTTCGATCAGGCCGGCGCGCAAGACGCGCGACAAGTGGGAAAATACCGGTTCCGCGAGAGAGCAACCGGCTAGACGTCCTTGAGCGCGGCATCGAGCAGTTTGCGGCAGGAGATCAAATCCTCCAAAACGGACTTCAACCGCACCAGATCAACCCCAGGCGCCAGGTCGGCGACGCCCGGGATCGGATCTTCCTCAAACGCCTCGGAATTTCGTACCCCACCGCCATCACCACGGGCGAGGCGGGGAATCCCGCTCTCCTCCGCGCTGTCATAATCGTCGTCGTCAAGATCGATGGGCGAAGCCTCGTCGTCATCAAATTCCAGGATGCTTTGCCCTATCACCTCTTCAATCGCGCCGAACGACGCTATTGCCGAGGCGTCCGCCAACCGCTGGACCGACGCAATGCCGTGCTCCTTGAGAATGCGCTGCACCCCACGGATGGTGTAGCCCTCGCCGTATAACAGCCGGCGGATGCCCCGGAGCAGATCGACATCGTCAGGACGGTAGTAGCGGCGGCCCCCGCTCCGCTTCATCGGCTTGATCTGGGAGAACCGCGTCTCCCAGAACCGCAGCACGTGCTGGGGAATGTCGAGGTCGTCTGCGACCTCACTAATGGTTCGGAACGCATCCGGCGCCTTGTCCAAATGCCGGCTCCTCTATGCTCGCGGGGATTGACGGCTCTAGCCGGCCTTGCCTTCGCCGTTGCCGGTGTTGTGACCGTTGATACGTTGCTTCAGAATGGCCGATGGCTTGAACACCATCACCCGGCGCGGCGAGATCGGGACCTCGGTGCCGGTCTTGGGATTGCGCCCAATTCGTTGGCCTTTCTTTCGCACCATGAACGAGCCGAACGAGGAAAGCTTCACCGTCTCACCTTTCTCCAGGCAATCGGTGATCTCCTTCAGTACGAGCTCGACAAAAGCGGATGATTCCGTGCGCGAAAGCCCGACCTTCTGGTAGACGGCCTCGCACAGATCAACACGTGTGACGGTTTTTCCGGTTCCGGTCATCGCCTGCCCCAACTATCGGCGAACAAAATTTTCGTGTCTGAAATTAGGTGCCTACGTGCGGATGTCAACAGCGCTCATCAATGCAATAGCATGAAAGAAGACAGCAAAGTATATAGATTTTTTTACGCAACGCTTACCAACGGACCAGTGCCGAACCCCAGGTAAAGCCGCCGCCCATGGCTTCGAGGAGCACCAGATCGCCCTTCTTCACACGCCCGTCGGCCACCGCAACCGAAAGCGCCAGCGGAATCGAGGCGGCCGAGGTATTGCCATGCAAATCGACCGTAAGCACCACCTTCTGCGGCGCAATATGCAACTTGTGCGCCGAAGCATCGATGATTCGCTTGTTGGCCTGGTGAGGCACAAACCAATCGATGTCCTCGGCCGTGGTGCCGGTGGCTTCGAAAGCGTCGACGATCACGTCGGTGATCATGCCGACGGCGTGCTTGAATACTTCGCGGCCCTCCATCCGGAGATAACCCACGGTGCGGGTCGAGGATGGACCGCCATCGACGTAAAGTTTCGACTTGTGCCGCCCGTCCGAGCGCAGATGGGTGGTCAAGACGCCCCGGTCGGAGGGTAGGCCGGGTTGTGGCTGGGCATCCAGCACGACGGCGCCAGCGCCGTCACCGAACAGTACGCAGGTGCCGCGGTCGTTCCAGTCGAGAATTCGGGAGAACGTCTCAGCGCCAATCACCAGCGCACGCTTGAACGCGCCGGTTCGCAGAAAGTTGTCGGCGGTGGCGAGCGCAAAGACGAACCCCGAACACACCGCCTGCAGATCGAACGCCGCGCCGTGATGGATGCCGAGCCCATCCTGGACCGCCACCGCCGTCGCCGGAAAGGTGTTGTCGGGCGTCGAGGTCGCCAACACAATCAGGTCGATCGACTGAGCGTCTATGCCGGCGTCGGCAAGCGCGGATCGCGCGGCATGCAGGGCCAGATGCGAGGTGAACTCACCCTCGGCCGCAATATGACGCTGCCGGATACCGGTACGCTGCACGATCCATTCATCGGAGGTGTCTATTCGCGCCGCGAGTTCGGCATTGGTCAGGATCCGCTTTGGCAAATAGGAGCCGCAGCCGAGCACGACCGAGCGTATTGCAGTCACGAGGCAGCCTCCTGCACGGTCAGCATTTGATTGATCTTGTTGAGGAGATCGTAGTGGACCATCTCATAGCCAACATCGACGGCGGAGGCAAAGCCTTCGGCGTCGATTCCGCCATGGCTCTTGACGACGATTCCGTTCAAGCCGAGCACCACGCTGCCATTGGATTTGGAGGGGTCGAGCTTGTCGCGCAGCGCCTTGAAGGCATTTTTGGCAAGAAGATAACCGATCCTCGAACGCCAGGTCTGCGACAGCGCCGCCCGCAAGAATTCGGTGATCTGGCGCGCGGTGCCTTCGGCGGCTTTCAATGCGATGTTGCCGGAAAATCCTTCGGCAACGATGACGTCGGCGGCCCCCTTGCCGATGCCGTCGCCCTCGACGAACCCGATATATTCGAGCTGGGGAAGGTTCATCGCGCGCAGCAACTCCGCCGCCTCGCGAATTTCCTCGCGGCCCTTGATCTCCTCGACGCCGATATTGAGCAGCCCGACCGTCGGCCTTTCGAGACCGAACAGCACACTCGCCATGGCGCTGCCCATCACGGCCAGCGCCACCAGATGATGCGCATCTCCGCCGATGGTGGCGCCGAGGTCGAGGACCACCGAATCGCCGCGGGCCGTTGGCCATATCGCGGCCAGCGCCGGCCGGTCGATGCCGGGCAGCATGCGCAGGCAAAACCGCGCCATCGCCGCCAGCGCACCGGTATTGCCGGCGGACACCGCGACATCGGCCTCGCCTTTCTTGACGGCGTCGATCGCCAGCCACATCGACGAGGTCTTGCGCCCGCGGCGTAACGCCTGGCTGGGCTTGTCGTGCATGCTGACGGCGACATCGGTGTGAATGACGCGGGAAGCTGCTTTCATCGCCGGATAATGCGCCAATTGCGCGTCGATCACCGCTTGGTCACCGAACAGAAGGAATTCGGTGTCGGGATGTCGGGTAAACGATATTGCGGCGCCGGGAATGACGACCGATGCGCCGACGTCGCCACCCATGGCGTCAAGCGCAATTCGAACCCTTTGAGGCATGAACGTCCCGGAAACCTGATCTCTTGCGGACTTGTAGTGCTGATAGCGCTGAGCCGCGGAAATCGCCGCGGTAGCGGCGATCGGCGAAGCGCTGCGCTAAGCCCCCCGGCTGGGCCGCGACAATAGCGTTTCCCCGCCCCGACACAACCTCTTGACCGCTCCCCTTTGCTCGTCAGGGAGCACCGGGACAGAATCGAAAAATATCAGTAACACTAGTAATTTCAATAACCTAATTTGAATTCTGCGCACGGCCTTCGATTTGTTCCTCCCCAAGCTCTATGGGCGTCCTTCAATCACGCTTGCAACCTTTTCCTCCCTTGGGGGAGCGGGGCTGCCGCGTCGAGCCAGGGGGGCTGGCCTGAACCTGCAGCGCCTTGAGCGCCGCAAACGGGTGATCGGCAGGATCGACGGTCTCCGCGGGCGGTTCAAAAACGGCATCTGGCCTGCGCGGATAGGGGTCGACCGCAAGAAACAAAGCATCGGTCGCAAGGCGGCCGAGATCAATCGCGCCATTGACGATCGGCTCCGGCGGATCGGGAATCTCTGCATCAGTTTCGGCGGCGTCATCGACCAAGTCGGACAGGTTCGGAATTTGCTCAGGCGGCGCGAACATCAGATCGATGGGCTCGTCGATCTCGTTCTCGATCGGATCGAGCGTCACCACGCAATTCTGCCCGATCCGCGCCGTTACGCGACCTGTGATATGGACACGGCCATCGCCTTTGAGAGTCATGTCGAAGGACGCGTTCGCCGATTTGATTTCGCGCAAGCCGGCGACTGCGGCCATCGCCTCGCGCACGATCGGGTCTGCCTCGAGGTCACGATGCAATCCGTTCTCCGGTATTTGCAAGACCGTGATGGGGACACTCCAGGGATCTGTCGTGTTCGTCATTCGCTTAAGATCGCCTCCGTCTTTGTCGTGTTGCCTGTCTCGGCCGGCAAGGGAAACGTCCAGGCGGCGCCCAGCAGCGTCACCTCGTTGAGACCGGCCAGAGTTGCGATGGCTGTTTCGACATAGGTAGCGAGCCGTCGCGCGTTTTCCATGCCCCTGCCATCGAGGACATTTTTGCACAGCGCCTGCGCGAGCGGCTCCGCGCCGGAGGCCAGCGCGAGATCATAGGCCGCCGCCCGGCCGTAAAACGCTTCCCCGAAAGCCTGCATACGCTTGGGAACCGTGAGGTCGCCGACACCCATTTCCCTTAAATTGGCGTCCATATCGTCGCAAAAATGATCAAAAAGCCGCTGCGAAACGTTGGCCGCGCCATCTGCGGACCTCAATCGTCGCAATACCATCCACAAATGCAGCACAAGCAGGTCAAAACGAGCGTTAACCGTGTCCGGCACGTCCAAATCCCTGTAGAACAACGGTTCTCGCGCCTGCGTCACGATCGTGCCATAGATGGCCTCGATGGTGCCGCGCTGGGGCGTCCGGGGTTTTCTGAAGTGGTTGAACGGCCAAAGCATCGTGGGTTCCGCAAGCGGACCCTCCGGGCCCGCGTCTGTTGCAATCGAACGTGCTGCCGGGTACGTCAACGCCTCACGCGACGCAAGGGGATGGGACCAGTTCCGGAATGACCGATTCCAATCAGACAACTGCTCGCCCTGGCCCGGCGAAACGCCGGCCGACCGTGCGAACCGTCGCGGCAATCGCCCTCGTATGCGCGGTGCTTGCAGGTTGCAGTGAACAGTTCCAGAAGGGCTACATTCTTCCGCCCGGTGCGCTGGAGCAGATTCCCATCGGGGCAAGCCAGGACCAGGTTCTGATCGTGATGGGAACGCCGTCCACCGTGGCAACCCTCAACGGCGAAGTCTTCTACTACATTTCGCAGCGCGCCAGCCGTCCGGTCGCATTCATGACCGACCAGATCGTCGATCAGCGCGTGATCGCGATCTATTTCGACAAGAATCGCCAGGTGCGGCGGCTCGCCAATTACGGGCTTAAGGACGGCAGGATCTTCGACTTCATCAGCCGGACGACGCCGACGTCGGGTGCGGAGATCAATTACGTTGCGCCGCTTTTCAAGGCGATCAATGTGGGTCAGGGCCAGTAAGCGACCCGAGGCTCAAGCTGTCTCGCCTCCGGCAAGAAAAGCCATCTGCGAATTCAAAACCCCGCGGCTCTACCGCGGGGTTTTGGTTTTAATCGTGCGCGTCCTGGTCAGTGCGCCAGGATCGCCAGCAGCAACAGCGCCACGATGTTGGTGATCTTGATCATCGGGTTCACCGCGGGGCCCGCCGTGTCCTTGTAGGGGTCACCGACGGTATCGCCGGTCACCGCCGCCTTGTGGGCGTCGGAGCCTTTGCCGCCGTAATGGCCGTCCTCGATGTATTTCTTGGCATTGTCCCAGGCGCCGCCGCCGGAGGTCATGGAGATCGCGACGAACAGTCCGGTCACGATCACCCCCAGCAGCATCGCACCGACGGCCGAGAACGCCGCCGACTTTCCAGCGGCGCCGCCCCCGGCAATCCAATAGATCGCGAAGTAGACGAAGATCGGAGAGAGCACCGGCAGCAGCGACGGAATGATCATTTCCTTGATCGCCGCCTTGGTCAAAAGGTCGACCGCCTTGCCGTAATCCGGCTTGTCGGTGCCCTGCATGATGCCGGGCTTTTCGCGGAACTGACGCCGCACTTCCTCGACGATCGCGCCGGCCGCGCGGCCGACCGCCGTCATACCCATCGCACCGAACAGGTAGGGCAACAGGCCGCCAAACAACAGGCCGACGACGACGTAGGGGTTGTTCAGCGAGAAGTCGGGCAGCACGCCCTGGAAATACGGAAACTTCACGCTATTGGCGATGAAGTATTTCAGGTCTTCATTGTAGGCCGCGAACAGCACCAGCGCGCCGAGGCCGGCGGAACCGATCGCATAACCCTTGGTCACCGCCTTGGTGGTGTTGCCGACGGCGTCGAGCGCGTCGGTGGCTTTACGGACTTCCTTGGGCAGACCGGCCATTTCGGCAATGCCGCCGGCATTGTCGGTGACCGGACCGAAGGCGTCGAGCGCCACGATCATACCGGCCAGAGCCAGCATCGTGGCGGTCGCAATCGCGATGCCGAACAGGCCGGCAAGGCTGTAGGTGACGAGAATGCCAGCGATGATCACCAGTGCTGGACCTGCGGTTGCCTCCATCGAGATCGCCAGGCCCTGGATCACGTTGGTGCCGTGACCTGTGACCGACGCGGCAGCGATCGACTTGACCGGGCGATGCTCGGTGCCGGTGTAGTATTCGGTGATCCAGATGATCAAGCCGGTGACGACGAGGCCGACGACGCCGCATTCGAACAACGCCATGCCGGTGAACTTGACGCCGGCCAGCGGACCGAAGCCGACCAGCCAGTAGATCACCCCGGCGACGCCCGCCAGCGACAAGATACCGGTCGCGAGCAAACCCTTGTACAGCGCCCCCATGATCGACTGGTTGGCGCCAAGCTTTACGAAGAAGGTGCCGGCGATGGAGGTAATGATGCAGACGCCGCCGATCGCGAGCGGCAGCGTCATCATGTTCATCAGAAGCGGCGAGGTCGCGAAGAAGATCGCGGCGAGCACCATGGTGGCGACCGCGGTCACCGCATAGGTCTCGAACAGGTCGGCGGCCATGCCGGCGCAGTCGCCGACATTGTCGCCGACATTGTCGGCAATGGTGGCGGGGTTGCGCGGATCGTCCTCGGGAATGCCAGCTTCGACCTTGCCGACGAGATCGCCGCCGACGTCGGCGCCCTTGGTGAAGATACCGCCGCCGAGACGCGCGAAAATCGAGATCAAGGAAGCGCCGAAGCCCAGCGCCACCAACGCATCGACAACGGTGCGGCTGTTCGCGGCAAGATGCAGCGAGAAGGTGAGGAAGCCGAAATAAAGGGTGACGCCGAGCAAAGCCAGACCGGCGACGAGAAGGCCGGTGATGGCGCCCGCCTTGAAGGCGAGTTCAAGTCCGCTGGCAAGCGAGGTGGTGGCGGCCTGTGCGGTACGGACATTGGCGCGCACTGAAACGTTCATGCCGATAAAGCCGGCCGCGCCCGACAGCACCGCGCCGATCGCAAAGCCAGCGGCAACCAGCATGCCGAGGAAGTAGGCGAGCAGCGCGAAGATCACGATGCCGACCATCCCGATCGTCAGGTACTGCCGCCGGAGATAGGCCTGCGCGCCTTCGCGCACCGCAGCCGCGATTTCCTGCATCCGGGGATTGCCGGCATCGGATTTCATAACGGATGCCGTCGCCCAGATGGCGTAAACGATGGAAAGCGCTCCGCAGAACACAATCGCCCATAATGCTGTCATTGAATTTGCCTCAGATCTACCTTGATGCTCACCCCACGCCGGGCGCCGCGGAAGCGGCGGGCGCATATAAAGAGTGCCCGCCCTGCCCAAAAGGGTGGCCTCAAATCGGCCGGGACCATGCCAAAATCATTTCCCCGGCGCAACGCCACGGCGGGCTAAAATGGTCGATTTCGGCAGGTATTTGCGCCCGTGCTGTTGGTTTTCTGGGAAATCCTAAAAATGGCTGTAGGACAGGCGAGATAGCCGCATTTCCCTGCCCTGCGCGTCGAGAAACTTCGGCGCCGACGCCGCGGCGATTACCATCCCGATCGAACTCACCGCGACCCCTGCGCCGGCGGCAGCTAGCGCAAACGCCTGGAAGCGAGCTTCCGGGATCGCGCACAAAATCTCGTAGTCGTCACCGCCACAGACCAATGCCTCCACGCCGACGGCGCCGGCTGCGAGCGCAGCCGCGGCGGCTGGCGACAGCGGAACGCTTGGCGCGTCAATGACGGCCGATACGTCGGAGGCGGCGCAAAGCTTGGCCAGATCGCCCGCAAGACCGTCCGAGACATCCATGGCCGCATGTGCGTGATCGCGCACCGCCTGGACCAGCTCGCAACGAGGCTGTGGCACCCGATAACGCGCAACCAGCATTTCTCGCGCAGCCGCATCGCCGGCAAGGGCTGCGGCCACCCTGCCCCCTCTGAGAATGTCGAGGCCGAGTACTGCATCCCCAATCGTCCCCGTCACCACGACGCGATCGCCCGGTTGGGCGCCGCTACGGTGCACCATCTTCCCCGGGGGGATGCGCCCGAACGCAGCGATTGAGATCATCAGGGGGCCCGGCGTTGAAACCGTTTCGCCGCCCATCAGCGGGCAGCCATATTGCTTGGCGTCCTCGCCGAGCCCGCGCGAGAAAAGCGTCAGCCAGGCCTCATCGGCGCTACGCAACGCCAGCGTCAGCAGAAAGCCCCCGGGCGTCGCGCCCTTGGATGCGAGATCGGAGAGATTTCTGCGCAGCGCCTTGCGCGCGACGGTGTCCGGCGGATCATCGGGAAGAAAATGCACGCCTTCGACGACGGCATCTGTCTTCAGCACGAGATCCTCGCGCGAGGGCTTGAGGATCGCCGCATCGTCGTTCAGATCGAAAGCGCCGGGATCGGTCGCCAGCGGCTTGAAATACCGCGCGATCAGCGCGTCCTCACCGGAGGGACCTGCACCGCTTGCCGTCATCTTAGCCACCTGCACGCGCAAATTCGTCGGCGCGGAACCGGCGGGCAATCTGGTCGAGTACCGCATTCACCATGCCGGTCTCCTCGGCTTCGACAAAGGCGTGCGCGACGTCAACATATTCCGACACAACGACGCGGCCCGGTACGTCCTTGCGATGCTCCAGTTCGTAGGCGCCGGCGCGCAACACCGCGCGCAGGATGGCATCGATCCGCTTCAGCGGCCAGCCCTTCGACAGCGCGTCGTCGATCAACGGATCGAGTTCGGCCTGATCGCGCACCACGCCCGACACGATATCGCGGAAGAAGGCCGCTTCCGCCGGCAGATATTTTTCGCCTTCGACTTCGCCGCCGAGCCAATGGCTTTCGAACTCCGCGAAGATATCGTTGATCCCGGCGCCGGCGATGTCCATTTGATAGAGCGCCTGCACCGCCGCGAGCCGCGCGGCACCCCGGCGGTTGGCCTTCCTTTCCGCGCCCTTTACTGGCCTCCTCCCCTGCAGCTTCTTGTCGTCGCTCATGATCCGCGCCGCGTCAGCCGGCGTTTGATCCGCAGCATGGCAATCGCCGCGCGCGCGGCGTCGCCGCCCTTGTTGAGCTCACTCGCGCGCGCTCGCGCCCAGGCTTGCGCTTCGGTGTTGACGGTGATGATGCCGTTGCCAAGCGGAATCTTCCTTGCCACGGCGAGGTCCATCAGGGCGCGCGAGGATTCCATCGACACGATTTCGAAATGGATGGTGTCGCCCCTGATCACGCAGCCGAGCGCGATCACCGCGTCGTAGGGCTTGCCGTTGTTCGCGGCGGCATCGAGCGCAATGGCGATCGCGGCCGGGATTTCGAGCGCGCCCGGGACAGTGATCACCTCATAGGCGACGCCGGCGGCCTTCAGTTCGGAAAGTGTGCCTTCCAGCAGCGCGTCCTGGATCTCGTCATAGAAGCGCGCCTCGACGATCAGCGCACGCGCGCCGGATACGTCGGTCTTGTCCTTTATTTGCGCGCGCCGCGCCTCTGTCATTTCCATCTCATTCTTCGATCGATCGGAGCGGGTTTTAGGCGCAGCCGCTTCCAAAGCCAAGGGCTTAAGCCTATGTCATTTCCGCAAGCCGCGCCGCATAACGCGCCATCAGGTCGACCTCGATATTGACCTCGCTGCCCGCTTTCCAGCCGCCGAGCGTCGTCACCTGAAGCGTGTGCGGAATAATCAGGACCGAAAAGGCGACGTCGTCGACGGTATTGACCGTCAACGAAACGCCATCGAGCGTCACCGAGCCCTTGGGCGCGATGAAGCGCGCAAGCTCGCGCGTGGTGCGCAGGTGGAACCGCGCCATGCCTGGCAAATCCTCGCGCTTCACGATGGTAGCGATCCCATCCACATGTCCCGCGACGATGTGGCCGCCGAGTTCGTCGCCGATCTTCAGCGCCCGCTCCAGGTTAAGCTTGGTTGCCACCGCCCAGCGCTTCGCGGTGGTCATTGCGAGCGTTTCGGCGGCGGCATCGACATCGAACCAAGTCTTGCCGCGCTCGTCGCCGGAGGCGACCACCGTCAGGCAAACGCCGTTGCAGGCGATCGAGGCGCCGTCGGCGATGGTGGCGCGATCGTAACGGCAGGAAATTCGCAACCGGTGCAACCGTCCTTGCGCGGTTGGCGTCAGGCTGACGATCTCGCCGATGTCGGTGACAATCCCGGTAAACATCAGATGCGCTCGTAGATGGTAAGGGTGTCGCTCTCGAGGCTTTCGCTAGCACGAACGCGAAAGCCGGGCGACTGCGTGAGCGACGTGAGCGGCATGCGCTCAAGCGCCGCGACGCCATCAGTGCCGATCGGCTGGGAACCTCGCAGCAGCCAGAACTCGTCGACGAGGCCCGCCGAAACAAAGGACGAGGCAACGCGCGCGCCGCCCTCGACCAGGAGCCGCGTGATGCCCCTTTCCGCCAGCGCATGCAGCACGGTCAGCAGGTCCAGTCCCGGTTTGGGCGCGGACGCAGCAGCGACACGGATCACTTGCGCGCCGGCGGCACCCAGCCTCATTGCCGAAGCCGCTTCCGCCAGGCTCGACGTCATTACCCACAATGGCATGGCGCGGGCCGAACGAACCAGCCGGCTGGTGCCTTGTATCCGCAAGGCGCGATCGAGCACCACCCGCACCGGCGAGCGCGCCTCCATGCCGGGCAGGCGGCAGGTCAGCAGCGGATCGTCTGACAGAACGGTGCCGACCCCGACCAGGATGGCGTCGCATTGCGCGCGCAACAGGTGCATCCGAGACTTTGCCGCCTCTCCGGAAACCGCCACAGGTTTGTGGCCGGCGGCCGCGATCTTGTCGTCGGCGGATACCGCAAGCTTGAGGATCACGTGCGGGCGCTTGTCGCGGACGCGCCTGAAATGCCCGGCGTGATCGTGCGCCGCCTCCGCGGCACCAAGCCCGATATCGACCGCAATCCCGGCAGCACGGAGCCTGGCATGTCCCTGCCCGGCCACCTCCGGATTGGGATCCTCGATGGCCGACACCACGCGCTTGATGCCGGCGACAATCACCGCGTCGGTGCAGGGCGGCGACTTGCCAAGATGTGAGCATGGCTCGAGGGTCACATAGAGCGTGGCGCCGCGGGCGGCCTCGCCGGCATGCGCAAGCGCCACGGGCTCGGCATGCGGACGGCCGCCGGCTTGCGTCCAGCCGCGCCCGACGATGACACCGTCCTTGACCACCACGGCGCCGACGGCAGGATTGGGCCAGGTGCGTCCCAGTCCGCGCCGGCCCAGCGCCAGCGCGAGCTGCATGAAACGCCGGTCGGCCGCCTTCAACTCTTTGGTTTTTTGGCCGAGCTGTTCTTCCAGAATTCGGAAGATCATTTGCGCAACAGGGCAATCCGCGCGTCGTCGTCGCCGGAGAGTTCGCCGAGCACCGCTTCAAAATCCTTGGCTTCGCGGAAATTGCGGTAGACGGAAGCAAACCGCACATAGGCGACGTCGTCGAGCTGGCGCAGATGCTCCATCACGATCTCGCCGATCGCCTCCGACGATATCTCGGCCTCGCCGCCGCTCTCGAGTTCCCGCACGATGGCCGAGACCATCTTCTCGACCCGCTCCGGATCGACGGGGCGCTTGCGCAGCGAAATTTGCAGCGAGCGCACCAGCTTGTCGCGATCGAACGGCACCCGGCGGCCGTTGCGCTTGATGACCGTGAGTTCACGCAGTTGCACCCGCTCGAAAGTGGTGAAACGGAAATTGCAGGCGACGCACACCCGCCGGCGCCGGATCACGGCCGAATCCTCGGTCGGACGGGAGTCCTTCACCTGGGTATCGAGACTGTTGCAGCTTGGGCAACGCATCCGGCCAAGACCCTATTGATAGATCGGGAAGCGATCGGTGAGCGCTTTAGCCCGTTCCTTGATGGCGGCTTCCACCAGCGGCGCCGTCCCATCCTTTGACTGCGCAACCGCGTTGAGCACTTCGGCGATCAGGCCGCCGACCTGCTTGAATTCGGCAACGCCAAACCCGCGCGTCGTGGCCGCCGGCGTTCCCAAACGGAGTCCCGAGGTAACGAAAGGCTTCTCTGGATCGAAGGGAATGCCGTTCTTGTTGCAGGTGATCGCCGCGCGAACCAGCGCCTTTTCCGACACATTGCCCTTCAATCCCTTGGGCCTGAGGTCGACCAGCATCAGATGATTGTCGGTGCCGCCGGAAACGATATCAAGGCCTTCGGCTCGCAGGCTTTCCGCCAGCGCCTTGGCATTCTCGACCACGTTCTTCGCGTAAATCTTGAAGTCGGGGCGCAACGCTTCGGCAAATGCCACCGCTTTCGCCGCGATCACATGCATCAGCGGGCCGCCTTGCAGGCCCGGGAAGACCGCCGAGTTGATTTTCTTGGCGAGCGCCTCGTCATTGCACAGGATCAGACCGCCGCGGGGCCCGCGCAGCGATTTATGCGTGGTGGTGGTCGTGACATGCGCATGCGGCACCGGCGAAGCATGGACGCCGCCGGCCACGAGGCCTGCGAAATGCGCCATGTCGACCATCAGATAAGCGCCGACGCGATCGGCGATCTCGCGGAAACGCTTGAAGTCCCAAGGGCGCGAATAGGCCGATCCGCCGGCGATGATCAGTTTTGGCCGCACCTGCTCGGCCTTCTTGGCGACCTCGTCCATGTCGATGATCTGATCGTCGCGGCGCACCGTGTAGTGCTGCGCATTGAACCATTTGCCGGAGATGTTGACCGGCGAGCCGTGGGTAAGGTGTCCACCGGCGGCGAGATCGAGTCCCATGAAGATATCGCCAGGCTGCAACAGCGCCAGGAACACCGCCTGATTCATCTGGCTGCCGGAATTCGGCTGCACATTGGCAAAACCCGCGCCGAACAGCTTCTTCGCCCGTTCAATCGCCAGCGTCTCGGCCACGTCGACCCATTCGCAGCCACCGTAATAGCGGTTGCCCGGATAACCTTCCGCATATTTGTTGGTCATCACCGAGCCCTGCGCTTCCAGCACCGCACGGCTGACAATGTTTTCCGATGCGATCAACTCGATCTCGTGGCGCTGGCGGCCCAGTTCGCCGCGGATGGCGGCGGCAATGTCGGGATCAGCCTGCTCGAGCGAGGCGGTAAAGAACGAGTCGGGCGCGGAGGCGGTCTTGGCGCTTAGGTGCGAAGAGCTCATGGTCGAAATATCTCCACCGCCGCAACCAGATCGGCAATCGCGGTCGGTCTCATATGGCGGTCGAAAGAGTGCTCGCGGGATACCACATCGCCCGGAAACGGCCAAGCGCTTGCGGTACCGGCTTGATATTTATGCAAGATATGGTGGGGATAGGTTCCACCAAGGGGCCGGGTTCGGATCAGCTCACCCCGTCGCGGTTGTAGATATCGTCGCGGAACTGGACCACGCCGTCAGGCGTCGCCCAGGCGGTTATGTAGACCCAGTAGAGCGGCAGCGGTTTTGCTACCTTGGCGTCCTTGCGCTCGCCGGACTTGATGACTTCGTCGATTTCGCCCCTCGACCAGCCGGGAGTTTCGGCCAGGATCCAGTACACCAGTTCGCGCACGTTCTGCACGCGCATGCAGCCGGAGGATGCGAACCGGAAATCCTCGCCGAACAGGTTCTTCGACGGCGTGTCGTGCATATAGACGCCGTCCGGACTCGGGAAGTTGATCCGGATCGAGCCGAGCGAATTGAAGTCGCCGGCGTCCTGCTTGAACTTGAAATTGACCGCTTCGGCCGAATACCAGTCGATCTGCGAAGGTTGCAGCTCGTTGTTCTTGCCATCGAAGATGCGGATGTGATTCTTGGTGAGATAGTCCGGCTCCGCCTGCATCTTCGGAATCAGGTCCTTGCGGATGATTGACACCGGCACGGTCCAGAACGGGTTGAAATTGATCTGCACGATCTTGCTCCGGATGTCCGGCGAGGGCCGGTCCGGCTTGCCGGCGACCGCGGTATGGCGCGTGATCGCGACGCCGTTTTCGATCGCCTCGATCTGCGCCGCCGGAATGTTGGCGACCACGATACGGCTGCCGAGATTGCCGGTAAGGCTCTTCAGCCTGACGGCATTGGTCCTGAGCTGCGCCAGGCGCGTTTGCGCCGGGACATTGAGCGCGCGAAGCGTCGCCTCGTGCACGATCCCATCGGCGTGCAGCCCGTGGCGGACCTGGAAGCGGCGCACGGCGGCGTCGACATAGGAATCGAATACCTGCGCCTCGCCGGAATTGAGCTCCAGATCGCCCGCGATCGACAGCCGCTCGCGCAGCGGCGGCACTACCGAACTCTTGACGCCGACCCGCAAGCCCTCGGCGGGAGGCACTTCCGGCCAGCCGCCTTTAGCGACGATGGCCTCGTACTGGGCGATCGAGGTTTGCGTGGTTTCCGCGGTCGAGGGCGAGAGCGTCGGAAGCGATTTCTTTGGAAGCCTGACGTTGCGGGAGGCGTTGTCAAAACCGCTGCCGAGGTCGTTTTCCTGATTTTCCCTGATCAACTTGTCGAGCAACTGGTCCGGGGTCGGACCCTCGGCCGCGAGCACGCCACGCGCCATCGCGCTCGCCGCCAGCGAAGTGCCGGCGGCCACAAGAAGCGATCTACGGGTCCAAGCGCTCATTCAAATGCGTTCCCTGCAGCGGCACTTCATAGCAAACCGATAAACCGCTGATAACCCTCAAAATTCTACCGTCGCTAACACGTGAAGGGGGAGTTAAGCACCGCCGCAGCTCCTGACGTCGTTGCGCAAGCTCCAGCTCTCTCCTGTCCTCAGATTTGTCGTCTTGTAAAGGCGCCCGCGCTCGTCGCCGGCCGGGCAATCCCTGGGAATTTCGACAAGGCACATATTGACCTTGTCAAAGATCTGAGACCGGGCGACGGCTCGGTCTTTCGCGACAGACACCTGAACGCCCGAGTTGCTGAAGCGGACGATGGTTCCTTTGTCTGCGCCCTTTTTGGACGCAGCGGGCGTCAAATCCGCGCCAAATCGATCCGTGATGGAGGTGATCGTCGTGTCGGCGCATTCGCCGAGCTTGGCTGGCAGGATGGAAATCCGTTCGGTCCCTGGAAATTCTTCAACCGGCGCCGGATCGGGCGGTGGCTTGAAGTCGTGGGCCGAGATGTTGGCCATTGATTCATGCGTGTGATCGCCGTTTGTACGATCGGCGGGCGAATTGCGATCAGCGGGCGAATTCGAGGCCAAAAAGCTCGGCTGTGTGCAGGCGGCCATCACCAGTAGCGGCAGCAAAGCCACCCCGGAGCAGCGTCGTAGATTTGACCGCTTGTGCATTAACGCGACGCCTATTTCGCAAAGCGGTATGCGCCGCCCTTCTCGACCGAACGCTTGAACGCCGGACGCGCGTGCATACGCGTGAGCCATGCGCTCAGGTTCGGATACGGAGCGAGCTTGTCAAAGACCTTGGCCATTTCGCCAACGAAGATCATCTGGATATCGGCGCCGGTCAGCGCGTTTCCGACGAAGAATTCCCTCCCCTTCAGCGCGCCATCGACATAACCGAGATGGTTGGCGATCTCGCTCTCGATCCGCGGGTGCAGCGGACCACCTGCCTCCTTCAGCCTCGAGACATACAAGTTCAGCATCAGCGGCAGCATCGCGGAGCCTTCCGAATAGTGGAGCCATTCCTGATAGGCCTCGTATTCGGGCGTGCCGATGGCAGGCATCATCGCGGGTTTACCGTTTCCTTGGCCGTAGGTTCGGATGATGTAATCGACGATAGCGCCGGACTCGGCGATTTTGATGTTGCCGTCGGTAATGACGGGCGACTTGCCGAGCGGATGAACCGCGGAAAGTTCCGGCGGCGCCAGCCGCGTCGTTGCGTCGCGCTGATAGCGCTTGATCTCGTAGGGCACGCCGAGCTCTTCCAGCAGCCACAGGATTCGCTGCGAGCGGGAATCGTTGAGATGATGAAGCGTGAGCATGGCGGGTCCTCGGGGTTTTTGTCGGTCGGCAGACCTTTATCAGAGGTCATCGAAAAATGGCAGGAAAACGGATGACCGCCATCGTTCCCGCGGCGCGATTCGCACCCGAGTTATGCAGGAATCCTCGCCCAAAAGAGGGCGTGGGGAATGCCGGGCGCCAGCAAGCACCCGCAGCCTCGTGCGCAGTTGAAAAAAGCACACGAGCGTAGTCACCGCGAGGACAGCCGGATTCACCCGGCATTCCCGCACGCGAATGGTTTTAACGGCTTATATCGCGCTCTCCCTGGTGAGCCGGGCTTTCTTGCCACCGTCGCCCGCAAGATCATCACCTCACGGACTTGACGCCAGCGTCGGGGCGTCAGGACCACACGACTTCGCCCTCCGCGAACCGCGCGCTCGTCGAAAGCGCAGCTCGCGTCCACCGCATCCCGCCCCAACGTCCGTGACGACCGCGATACGCCCCTCATGCGGGGCGGGACGGCCGATGATATATTCTGATTTGAGCCCTGTGAAAAGCGAAATTTCTGATTTTCAGAAAATATTTTGAGCCAACGACGAAACATCACTTAGCCAAAAAAAGATTGAGTTCGTCGAAAAACCGAGCAGCGGCGGGTTCGTGCTTTAGAAAGAGGTGATTCCGCCCGGGAAGCGCTATGAAACGAGCATGTGGGATCCCAGCCGCCATTTGACGGCCCGCATCGATTGGGGCCATGAGATCGCCACGCACATGCATGACGAGCGTTGGCACCTTCACTTGCGGGAGCAATTCGCGCACATCGAGATTTCCCACGACTTCAAAGTAGCGAGCCGCGCATTCAGGCGATGTGGTTTTACGTTGAAGGTCGTTGAACCAATCAGCCTGTTCCTTTGTACCCTCGGGAATGAACTGCGAGGTGAACATTTGCCGAAATGCCGGATCATCGGTGCCCCAACCAAGGCGCATCAAGGTTCCCATCGCCTTTCGCTTCTCATGCTCCGCTGGTGATCGCTTGCCGCCGCCCAGCGCAAAACCACCATACAAGATCAGGTGAGAAAGGCGCTCCGGATGCCGCGCGGCATAGGCGATGGAAATGGCACAACCTTGGGAGACGCCAAAAAGCGGAAAGCGCTTTATCCCAAGCGTGTCCACCACGGTTTCTAGATCGTTGACCCATGCCTCGAGAGAAAGCTCATCGACATCCCAATCCGACAGACCGTTGCCTCGTGCGTCATATCGAACCAGCGTGTGATTTCTCGCCAATCCCTCCAGCAAATGATGCCAGATCGGGCTCTCCCAATCGTATTCAAGGTGGTTCATCCAGTTCGCCGTCTTGACTAGGGGTGAACCTTGCCCGACGGTCGCATACGCAAGGCGCACCCCATCGAATGCTCGGCAATAGTTGATCTCCTGTGTCAGGCTGACGGAACCGAAGTTCACTGAATAGACTTCGACGGGCTTCGCGATGTTCTTGAGGTTCCGAAGCCCCAGCTTCTCGCAGGTAAACGAGAGTTTTTCGAGCAAGTGATCGTGTGCTTGGCGCGAAATGCAAATTCCGCCCGGTTCGGCTATACCTTCAAGCCGCGCGGCGATGTTAACGCCATCGCCGTAAATATCATCGTCGTCGATGATAATGTCGCCGAGGTTTATGCCAACCCGAAATTCGATCCGCTTATCGACACTTAGTCTAGCGTTCCGCTCGCTCATCCCGCGTTGCACTTCGACGGCGCATCGCACCGCGTCAACCACGGACGCGAACTCGGCCAACATGCCGTCCCCGGTCGTCTTGACGATACGGCCCCGATGTTCTTCGATTTTCGGATCGACTAGCGCTTGCCGATGCTCCTTCAATTGAGCGAGCGTGCCTTCCTCGTCCATGCCCATGAGACGGCTGTAGCCGGCCACATCCGCAGCCAGAATTGCCGCAAGCCTACGCTCCACGATGCGTCCTCCAACAACCGCCCGTTACCGGATTATGAGCCTTTCAGAACGCGTCCTTCGCGGATTTCCGGATGGCAGAGAAACCGGGATGACTGGGGATGATCCGCGCTGCACTACAAGTAAAGCACCAAGGACCGATAGCGGCAACACGCCCGATTTTTGGCGTGCCCTAGCATCGTGCCGGTCATGGAAAATGCCATTCCAATTTCAAGAGCCGTCCAAATGCCGCTGCGAGGCTAAACGGGCGGTTGGGTCTGCCTCGGCGGCACAAAGCGGCCGTCGCAGTTGCGTTAGCGGATGTCATGCTTGGAAGTAAAGCGAACGAGGGCGGGTTGGCCTTCGACTTCCGGTTTTGCATGTGACTTTTGTCACAGAAGATATCCCGCTTGCAATTAATGTGGTGGTAGAGTGGGTTCATTGCCGATTGTGGGATTTCCCGATGCGCGCCATTGCGGCGGTCATTCTGGCCATTTGGTCGACCTGGCTTTTCAGCCAGCCGGCGTTCGCCGAGAAGCGCGTGGCGCTGGTGATGGGCAACTCGGCCTATCAGAACGTGACCCGGCTCGCTAACCCTGCCAACGATTCGGAAGCGATGTCGGCGGTTCTCAAGAAGGCCGGCTTCGACGTCGTCGAGCTCAAGCGCGATCTTAATGTCAGCCAGATGCGACGCGCCTGCTAGTGGCCATCGCGGGCCGTCGTTATCTTGCCCCGAATGGGCCCGCCACTAGTATCCCGATTCCGAAGTTCGCATCATCGTGCGGCGTCCACATTTGCGAACTTCGGAATCGAAGGGACACTGGACCTATGTCTGAAACCTCGGGCATCTCCAAAGGAAATCGCCTCACCGGCGAGACGGCTGAGAATAACCGATCTTTAACCATATAAGCCCATGATTTAAGCCTAACTTGGGTGGGCAATCGCGTCAGAGTCGTCGCTGGGTCGCCCACGCGACGGCTCTGTGTTGCTTCGCCTGATCGGCGGGAAAAAATCTTGGGACGGGGCTAAGACGTAAGGAACGCGGGTGGCTGAAGCACCGGATAAGAAAGCCCAAGGACAGCGCGAGGCGGCACCGCAGCGGGCTTCGAGCCCGGTGCCGGCGATAGCAGTGTCCTTGGCCGCCTTGGCCGTCATTGGCGCGGCCACCGCCAATTCTTTGCCGGATTTCAATCGCTTCTCTCTGCCGAATTTCGATCGCTTCTCTTTGCCGAGTTTCTCTTTGCCGAATCTAGGCCACTTCTCCTTGCCGAATTTCGATCGCTTCGTCGCAGCCTCTCCACATGAGAAGGCTTCAGCCCCGATACCAGATCCCGTAAGCGCGACACTGAAGGAGATCCAGTGGTCGCAGCAGCAAAATGCCGCTGTGTTGGTGTCGCTCACGCAGAGCTCAGCAACTCAACAGGCCGATTTGAAAAGAATATCCCGTCAACTCTACTCGCTGACGGCGCAGGCGGAGGCTCTCCAGCGTGCGGTCACGCCATTGACGACTTCCAGCATTCCATACTCAAATATTCGCGCCCGGGTCGTCCGGCCGCCGCGAAAAACAATTGCTACACTGCCCAAACCTTTCGGCCCAGTTTCAGTCGGCGGCGCCCCGCTGAGTCCGGCGCCAGCACCAGGCTCGGGATCAGGACCAGGATAGCGTTCGGTCCTGTACCTCAACCCTGTAACCGTCGATACGAACGGATGCGCCGACCTGTCGGTTCATGCCTATATCTGATAAGATTTCCGGCAAAGTCACTCGAGCATAGGGCGATGACCATGAAGATCGCTGTGATCGGGGCAGGAAATGTCGGTCGGGCGCTTGGCATCGGTTGGGCCAAGGCAGGCCACAGCATCATCGTTGGCGTGCGAGATGCGAACAAGCCCGAGGTGAAGGCTTTTTGCGCGCAGACCGGCGCGACGGCGGCATCGCCAAGAGATGCGGCCAGGCAAGGCAATGTCGTGGTTCTGGCTTTGCCATGGAGCGTTGCAGAAAATGCCGTCAAGTCACTGGGCGACCTCAGCGGCAAGGTCGTCGTCGATTGCATGAATCCGCTTGTCATGAAGGATGGCGCGCTCGCGCTTGAGCGGGGACACACCACGTCGGGTGGAGAGGCCGTGGCTTCCTGGCTTCCCGGCGCAAAAGTCGTCAAGACATTCAATCAGGTTGGCGCGGAAATGATGATGGCGGGGCCTCGTTTCGAGACCCGCCCCGCGATGTTCCTGGCGGGAGATGACGATGGTGCCAAATCGGAGGTTTCCACGCTCGTCAGCGAACTTGGGTTTGAGGCGCTCGATGCAGGCGCACTCAAACAGGCGCGCATCCTCGAACCCCTCGCGATGGTCTGGATCAACCAGGCGCTTATTCGCGGACTTGGGCGAAACTGGGCATTTGGTGCGATACGCCCCAAGGATTGACCTAATCACGAAGTGGTGCGTTGCCGCCGGAATGTTTGTTGCCTCAGGGTGTAGCATCAATGGGCCTTGCGCGGAGGCTTGCTGCAATCGCCTGTGGAACGCATGACCAAATTTGCGATCCGACTTTTGACACTGGCCATCTACGCGACGGCGCCGATGACGGTTCCCATCGTCACACCCGCCAAGGCCGCGACGAGCAGCAGCAGGCATTTGAAGAAGCACAACAAACGATGGAGCGTGGGGATCGGCGATGGCCGGTCTGCGGGTCAGCCGTGGCGTGTTGCGAGGCCTTCCAGCCAGCGAGGCGCGGTCTGCACAAGAGGCGTCGAGTGCGAGACCTGGCCTCCCCCGATGTATGAAGATCCTCAGCGAAACCCCGATGGAGGGGGAATGTGAATCTCGGGTCGCACGCGCCGCTCAAAGCCCCGTATAGCCGGCCTTGACCGGGTCGTTCGTGCCATCGAGCTCCCGCAGATAAGCGAGTCCGCACACCGTGAGTCGATGCATGTCCTTCTCGCCGCCCTCGAACAGCGTGGTGACATATTCCGTCACCTTGACGCGCGCCTCGGCGCTTGCCGCAGCCGAACGGTTCAGCAGAAGATCGTAAGTCATCATGATGCGGTCAATGGCGGCTTCCATGAAATCCTCTTGGGTTGTACCTGTTCGTCGGCTTCAAATTTTGCGATCGCCTTGTTGGCGAGCCTGATCTTGTTGAACTCGCCGCGTTCGAATAGCTGCATGACGATTTCGAGCAGCCGCTCGTCGGTCGCAAGCGTATCGGCAATGGCGCCGGTCCGGCGCAGATAGTTCGACGCGATGGCGTATGCATCGCCCACGACGCCGACATACATGACCCGCAATCCGCGTTCGACCAGCATGACCCGTCCTCCAATCTCGCGGATAATCCCGTTGCCGGGCAAAAGTTCCGTTTGGGCCGGTATCCACCCCCGGAACAAGTCCGAAGGCACGCTTTGCTCGAAAACGCCATGAAAAACGCACCGGACCGGAAAGCCGGGCCGATGCGTTTGGGGAAGTCTTTGTTTTTATTGACGGCCCGCCGGTCTTCTTAAGACGCCGGCTTGGCCGAAGGAAAACTCAGAGCCGATACAGGATCTGGTCGGTCCAGAACCGCTCGAGCCGGTGCAGCGACTTGTTCAGCGTCGCGAACTCCTCATTCGAGATGCCGCCGACCTGTTCAACGGTCTTGACGTGCTTCTGATAGAGCGCGTCCACGATGCGGCGGATTTCCTGGCCCTGCGCGGTGAGGCGAATGCGGACCGAGCGGCGATCGACGCGCGAACGCTGATGGTCGAGGAAGCCGAGTTCGACCAGCTTCTTCAGATTGTAGGAGACGTTGGAGCCGAGGTAATAGCCGCGCGTGCGCAGCTCGCCTGCAGTCAATTCCTTGTCGCCGATATTGTAGAGCAGAAGCGCCTGCACCGAATTGATATCGGCGCGACCGCGGCGATCGAACTCGTCCTTGATGACGTCAAGCAGGCGGCGATGCAACCGCTCCACCAGCGTCAGCGCTTCCAGATAGAGCGGCTGCACCGGAGCTTGGCCGGGCGCGCGCTCAGCGGTTTCCACCGCCGTAGCAACGGCTTTCATCATGACACTTCCCCTGTTGTCGCTTTTAGCGACTTATTCGACGAAACTTTTGTCCCGCCTGATAGCGCCAACGTAAGGGGAGCGTTTGAAGATCAGCTTAAATAAGAGAATAAAGAGATCATGAATTTTAGAGAGTGAATCGCAGATTAAGCCCACGATATAAGGGTTTTTCGCAACCTTTCATTGACGGTGCGCTTCTCCTGTTCACCCTTCGTCTGCATCCCTTGTCGCATTTGGGAACAGTGCGGTCCAAATTGGAAACGCCTACGTAACAGGTGTGGCGAGCGTGCTTAAGGTGACTTAAAGGTTACTGCAAAACGGGCCAGGAATTTAATGCATCGTTCCGAGATAGCAGACCTGTCGCAGTAATTCGCTCCGCTATGGCGGCCGCTCGCGCGCCGCCATCCACGCCAGCGCGAGATAGGCCGAAAGCATTAACGCCTCGCCCCCCACCACGGCCAGGCTGCCGCCATAGAGTGCCGGAAACATCAGCTCGATCACCGCCATCGAGACCACGGTCGTCAGCCACACCACCGCGCCCCATGGCGTCGCCAGCCAAAGCCCGACCGCCGCGACGAGCTCGATGACGGCGAAATAAACGGTGGCGGTTTGCCATGCGAGCGGCTGGTTTTCGAACGCTTCCTCTTCGCTGCCGACGAAGCCGGTAACCTCCGCCCAGTGATAGAGGCCCTTGGCGACGGAGACGACGGCCATGATGCGCAGGAACAATACCAGCCGGCGGGTCCATACATTATCGTCGGATCGGATGCGTTCCGACGAAATCGCTTCCACCGAAATGGCACGGTCACGCGATGCGTCGCGCGTTGGGGTCTCAGACATCGGAAAATGCTGCTCTTGGCCTAGAAGTCACTCATGGCCCGTTGCCGCGACAAAATCAATCGGCCGTTGCGGCGGGTCAGGGCCGCGGTGACGGAAGCCACGCAAGGTGCTATCATATTTCACAGTTGACCGGCCTTAAGGAGCGAATATCAAATGGCGATCAAATTCGGGCGTCCGATCGAAATGCGCGACACGCCGCGCCGGGAGGCCTCCCTCTCCGCACCCAGCCTTGATCTCGCCGTCCGGCCCCTCCGCAACCGCAAGGCGGAATGGGCGCGCCGCCTGGTGCGCGAAAACATCCTGACCGCGGACGACCTGATCTGGCCGCTGTTCGTGGCCGATGGCCATAACACGCGGACCGCCGTCGCATCGATGCCTGGCGTCGACCGGCTCAGCGTCGATCAGGCGGTGCGCGAGGCCGAACGCGCGGTGAAACTCAACATCCCCTGCATCGCGCTGTTTCCCTACACCGAGCCCACCTTGCGCGACGAACAGGGCTCCGAGGCGCTCAACCCCAACAACCTCGTTTGCCAATCGGTACGCGCCATCAAGAAGGAATTTCCCGATCTCGGGGTGCTCTGTGACGCAGCCCTCGATCCCTTCACCAGCCACGGCCATGACGGGCTGATCGAGGACGGCAAGATCCTCAACGACGCCACGGTGGCGATCCTGGTGCAGCAGGCGCTGGTTCAGGCGGAGGCCGGCTGCGACATCATTGCGCCATCGGACATGATGGACGGCCGCGTCGGCGCGATCCGCGAGGGACTGGACGCCGCCGGATTTAAGGAGGTGCAGATCATGTCCTATGCGGCGAAATATGCCTCCGCCTTCTACAGTCCGTTCCGTGACGCCGTAGGCTCCGCCAAGACGCTGACGGGCGACAAGCGCACCTACCAGATGGACATCGCCAACTCGGACGAGGCGCTACGCGAAGTCGAGCTCGACATCGCCGAGGGCGCGGACATGGTGATGGTGAAGCCGGGCATGCCCTATCTCGACATCGTGCGGCGAGTCAAAGACACATTCGCCATGCCGACCTTCGTCTATCAGGTGTCCGGCGAATACTCGATGATCGCGGCGGCTAGCGCCAATGGCTGGATCGACGGCGATCGGGCGATGATGGAAAGCCTGCTTGCGTTCAAGCGCGCCGGCGCCGACGGCATTCTCACCTATTTCGCGCCGCAGGCCGCGGAGAAGCTGAAGGCGGAAGCCTAGGCTTTTTTGCGCCGGACTTTTGCGGTTCCGTTATCCGGGCAAGCTCTTGGCAAGCGCCCTGGCGGTTCCCATGTTTCGTTCTTGGGAATGCATTCCTGGGAGGATGGACCATGTCGGACGGCGGATACGAAAATACCGGCGGTGGCTGGCGCGATGGCGGCGTCGCGCCTCATGCGTTCGACCCTTATCTTGAGCCCGAATTGTTTCGCGGCGTGCTGACGCGGCGGGTGTTCGCATTCTTGATCGATGTCGTGGTGCTCTCCGTCCCCGTGATCCTCGGCTATGCGTTCATTGCCCTGTTCGGTCTTATCACGCTCGGGCTCGGCTGGGCGCTGTTTTGGCTGGCATGGCCGGCCTCGGTGCTTTGGGCCATCGTCTATTACGGCGCCTCCCTGGGCGGGCCGTATTCGGCGACGCTCGGCATGCGGGTAATGGATCTGGAGCTGCGCACCTGGTATGGCGCCCCCGGCTATTTCGTGCTGGGCGCCATGCATGCGGTGCTGTTCTGGGTTTCGATCTCGTTTCTGACGCCGCTTGTGCTGCTGGTCGGGCTTTTCAACAGCCGGCGGCGCCTGTTGCACGATATCGTGCTGGGAACGGTGATCATCAATAACTCGGTCCGCAGTCCCGTGGGCCACCCGGCGCGGACTTTCTGACCCTAAAGGGGGTGCCGGCAAACGGTTTGCAAACCAATTGACCGTTAGGCTCGTCGGCGCGATGCTGAGCCTGCCCCGCCCTTCGGAGACCAACGACATCCCGTGACCCAGCACTCGCGTGATACCCCGCAATTCTATCTGACGGCGCCCTCGCCCTGCCCCTATTTGCCGGGCCGGCACGAGCGCAAGGTGTTCACGCATCTGGTCGGCGAAAAGGCCGGCGATCTCAACGACCTCCTGACCCATGGCGGGTTCCGGCGGAGCCAGTCGATCGCCTACCGGCCGGCCTGCGACCAGTGCCGCGCCTGCGTTTCCGTCCGTGTGGTCGCCAACGAATTTCGGCCCTCCCGCAATTTCCGCAAGATTCTGGCCCGCAACGCCGACATATCGGGCGAGCAGCGCAGCGCGGTGCCGACCTCGGAGCAATATTCCGTGTTCCGCGCCTATCTCGACCAGCGGCATCGCCACGGCGGCATGGCCGACATGACGGTGCTCGATTACGCCATGATGGTGGAGGACAGCCACGTCGAAACCCGCATCATCGAATATCGCCGCCGCGGCTCCGATACCGGCGCCGCTGGGCACAACGACCTCGTGGCAGTCGCGCTGACCGACGTGCTCAGCGACGGATTGTCGATGGTCTATTCGTTCTTCGAACCGTCCGAAGAGGGTCGTTCGCTCGGCACCTTCATGATCCTCGACCACATCGCGCGAGCCCGCAGGCAGGGGCTGCCTTTCGTCTACCTCGGCTACTGGATCGAGGGCTCGAAGAAGATGGATTACAAGGGCCGCTTCCTGCCTCAGCAGCGGCTTTCACCCTCGGGGTGGATGCGGATCGACGCATCAGGCGAAATGCTGAGCGAGCCGCAGGACTAATTTAGGTGGCGAATAGTGAGTGGCGAATAGCCAATAGGGAAACCCCATTCGCACCTTCTTCACCCCATCACATAATCCCACACCAATTTCGCATTCAGAGCGATGATCAGCGCGGCCGTCACGGCCGCGAGCGCGGTAAGCCAGCGCGGCGCGACGAACGGGCCCATCTTGCGGCGGCTCGCGGTGAACGCCACGAGCGGCACCACGGCAAACGGCAGTTGCAGGCTGAGCACGACCTGGCTGAGGATCAGAAGCTGACCCGTGCCCTTTTCGCCGGCCCAGATCGTCACGACCACCGCCGGGACGATCGCGATCAGCCGCGTCACCAGGCGCCGCAGCCAGGGCGCGATGCGCAGGTCGAGAAATCCCTCCATCACGATCTGACCCGACAGCGTCGCGGTGATGGTCGAATTGAGCCCGCAGCACAACAGCGCGATCGCAAACAGCGTTGGCGCCAACGTTGAGCCGAGCAGCGGCGATAGAAACGCATGCGCCTGACCGAGCTCGGCGACGTCGGTGCGGCCCGCCCGGTTGAAGGTCGCAGCCGCCAGGATCAGGATCGAGGCGTTGATGGTGAGCGCGAGACAAAGCGCGATCGAGGAATCGATGGTCGCAAGCGTGATCGCCTCGCGCTTTTCATCGGCGCCCTCGCCATAGCCGCGGGTCTGCACCAGCCCCGAATGCAAATAGAGATTATGCGGCATCACGGTGGCGCCGAGAATGCCGAGCGCCAGATAAAGCATCTCGCGATTGGCGAAAATCTCCGTCGTCGGCGCAAAGCCGCGCAGCACGGCACCCCAGTCGGGATCGGCGAGCGCGATCTGCACGGCGAAGCATGCCGCGATCACGCCCAACATCGCCACGACGAAAGCCTCGATCCAACGGAAGCCGAATGCCTGCAGCGCCAGGATCAGGAATACGTCGGCCGCGGTGATGATGACGCCGATCGCAAGCGGAATATGAAACAAAAGATTGAGGCCGATGGCGGTGCCGATTACCTCGGCAAGGTCGGTGGCAGTGATGGCGATTTCCGCCGATAGCCACAAAGGCAGCGACACAAAGCGCGGCAAGGAATCGCGGCAGGCCTGCGCGAGATCGCGCCCGGCGCCCACGCCGAGCCGCGTGCACAGCGATTGCAGCACGATCGCCATCACGTTGGACAACAGCGCGATCGTCAGCAGCGCGTAGCCGAATTTGGAACCGCCGGCGAGCGAGGTCGCCCAGTTGCCGGGATCCATGTAGCCCACGGCAACCAGATAACCGGGACCCAGGAACGCCAGTAGCTTGCGCCAGAACGACCCCTGCTTGGTCGTGCGCACCGAGCCGAACATATCCGCCAGCGATGGCTCGCCCCGTGCCGAGTGCCAGCCGGAGCCGTCCAGCGCGGGGCTGTCAGCGGTTATTTTTGCCAGGGAATCGGGGGGTAAACCCGGAGATCGCGCATCCATCCCAAGACCATGACGGAAACGGATCCTTATTGCAACTCATTTGCAAGTGCATCTGCCTATCACGAAAACGATACCAGCGCTCCGTCTTGTAAAGCACTGAGGAAGTGCTTTACGTTAGAG
>DATGGY010000071.1:0-14093 GCA_035308285.1 Bradyrhizobium sp.
CGTCGCGAACGCAACGAAGCAATCCCTAAGGTTACGCAAAACTATTGTCCCGGATTGCTTCGTCGCATTCGCTCCTCGCGCTGATGGATTTGGATCACCGCCCGTAGAGGACCACGGTGGCGATGACGAGCATCGCCGTCACCGCCAGCATTTGCGCAAGCACCTGCGAGGTCGCCCTCTTGGTGGCGTCCTTCATACCGTTCTCCCCTAGACTTGGGCGCGACTCATCGTTGCCCGCAAAGGCCCGACGATCCGTTTGCTTTACTCGGAACACCCCTCGACGAGTATTCGCTTTGACGAGTCCCCACTCAGCGAATATCGACGCTGGCCAAGGTCGACCAGCAATGCGGCGGCATTTTGGCTCGGCTGCAGCCGGTTTATGCGCGCGGCAAGGAATTTTGGAAGCGGATTTCCGGCGTGACAGGTGCTTGCGGGCGCTGCAAGCCGGCTCCCACTTTCCGCAACACGCTCTAAAGCTTTCGTGCGCGCTTGAGGCTATCGAGCTGCGCTGGGATCGCCGCAGGCTCCGTCACCGGATAGGAGCAAAACGTGCTGGTGCAGGCGAAGGCCGCGGGGCCGTCTGGAAAATCCGGATAATCGACGTCGATATTGGCGAGCTTGCCTTCACGCTTGTCCCACCATTCCGCGCGCTTGTTCACAAGCGGATACGCCAGCGCCGCCCTGTATAGCGCCGCCGAGCGCGGATCGTCCTTAGCACCGACGATCGTGATGTGGACCGGTTCGTTGCGCAATTCGTCCTCGGCCAGCAACACATCCGGAAGGAAGCCGAAAGCGTCAAGGATCGCAGGTGAGGTCAAGTAACCCATGCCGGCCTCGGCGGTCTCGCGATAGCTGTTATCGCCGGTGTAGGAAGACAGCAGGCTGAACATTCTGACGGCGGTGACATTATCCTCACGTTGCTTGATCGGCTTGACCAGTTGTTGCGCGTCCGGCGAGGCCGACGCCACAAAACCACCTGTCGCTGGGTCGATGAATGTTTTTCTGATGTAGTCGGCCGTGGCTTGGGCGCGCGTGAGCCATTCGCGCTCGCCAGTCGATCGGTGTAAGGCGAGCAAGGCCTTGGCCATCTCGACATTATCGGCGAGATAGGGACCGCCTCTGTCCCGCTCGGCGTGGCGGAAACCGCCTCCGGGTAGAGCGCGGTTGGCCAATACCCAGCGCGCGGCGCCGATAGCCAGGTCTCGAGCGTCTGTAACGTTCGTCGCGTCGTAATAAGCCAACAGGCCCGAAATCGCTTGCGCCGTCTCGCGTGCATATTGGCGCCGGTCGACGCCCGGCTCTCCAACGCTCATGCCCATCGATGCATAGAAACCGCCGCCAGGGGCGGCCATGGTGTTTTTGAGAAAGCCATAAATGCGATCGGCGGCCTGCCGGTAGCCGGGGTCGTCAAACATCGTCCAAGCTCGGGCATAGGCAGAAAGCGCCGCCTCTTGCGCGAACATCGGAAACTCGCGCGCGGGTTCCGACCAATCGGGTTCGAGGTTGACCTGGTTCATGGCGCCGGTGCCCTTGTCGATCATGGTGTCAGCCATCAGCGTCAAAACTCTTCGAATGCGTGCCGCGTTCTTCGTGTCACCCTGCCGGGCGCGCTGGAGCGCCCAGGTCAATGTGGGGCTGTCGACGAATTTGGACTTGCTCCAGCCGCCATGATCCTCGTCCCAGGCCTTATCGATGAAGGCGAAAATCTCGTCGTGCTGGGCGTCCGTCAGCCCGGTCGCCAGCGTACGCTCGCGCTCGGCGCCGCCGGCATCGGGATAGACCACCGGAGAGGGATCCTCGATGGTGGCAGATAGAACCGGCAGGAAAAATTGCGGCGAGTAGAAGCCACGCAGTTTGACGATTTCGGTGCCATCCGGTCCGAAGATGATGGTGGCGGGCCAACCCCACCGCTCATAGCGTTGCGAGATATCGGGCCGGCTGTCCTGGTCGACATAGACTGGGACGAATTTGTCCTTCAAGGCCGCGCGAACTTCCGGATTGGCCCAAGTCTCGCGATTCATGATGTGGCACCACCGGCACCACCAGGATTGCAGCGAGACGATCACGAACTTCTTCTCGCGAGATGCCTGCGAAAACGTCGCGTCGCTCCACTCCTTCCAGAAGCCGTCGCCGTTATCGATCGGCGCTGCGTGAGCTGCGAGAGTAAACATCAACGAAATGACGAGCATGCCGTATCGGATCACAGCTTTTCTCCCAGGGATTGCAGATTGTCGCTGATCGCGGGCATAATGCCAAAACACGCCAAGCTTAAAAACCCACAACGTCGTGAGCTTCAGGTAAAGTCAAAGGTGGATGATGGCCCGCATCGACTATTGCGATACTTCGAAATCGAGTGAGCGTACCCGCGAAATCCTGGGGAAGAACCGCAACGCCAACATCTTCCGCATGATGGCGCACTCGCCGAGCTATTTCGAACAATATTGCCGGCTCGGCGGCGCGATCCGTCACAGGGGCGAGCTTGATCCGATCATTCGCGAGCTTGCCATCACGCGGACGGGTATCCTCTGCGAGGCGCCCTACGAGGTCGTGGCCCACGAGCGCATCGGCAGGAATGTCGGGGTCACCGACGAGCAGAACGCGGCGCTGGAGAACTGGCAACCGGCCAAATGCTTTAGCGAGTTGCAGCGCGCAGCTCTTGCCTTCACCGACGAGATCGTCCGCCTGCGCCGTCCGAGCGATGCGACGTTCAATGCGATTGCCGCCAAACTGACGCCGGCGGCCCTCGTCGAGCTCCAGCTTTCGGTGGGCTTCTACATCATGACGTCGAAATTCCTGGAGACGTTTGGCATCGATTTGCAGCCGGTGGAGCAGGTGATCGATTAGCGCGCCCGATTTGACGTGCGCAAGCGAACCTGCGGCGTTGGAAGGCGTAGCTCGTTCAGATCTCGACGACGGCGAGGACCTGTCCTTCGGCAACCACATCGTCCAGGCTGACAAGGATCGTTCTAATCTTCCCCGCTGCAGGCGAGGCGACCGGGATTTCCATTTTCATCGCTTCGACGAAGGCAATGTCGTCGCCTTCACTGACGCTCGCGCCGGCCTGAGCGGCAAGCGCGCAGACGCGGCCGGCAACCTGTGTGACGATCTTGATCTCAGCCATTCTGTACTCCGGGTCTGTCGCGGTGCGCGGCATCACGCGCGCTTGTTGTAGATGAGTGGATTTGACACTCGCTTCACCGCCAGTTCAATTTCGCACAGCGAACGTCAAATTCAAACGCCACTCATATTCGCAACCTGGCCTGCCGAACGGGATACTAAGGTTGGAACCCGGACCACTGGAGCGAAAACTCCAGACTTTCAGTTGTAGCCGCAGATCGCCTGAGGTAGTTTTTTGTTCAGTAAGTGGAATTTTATTTCGCATAGCGGAATAGAAAGAAAAAGACTTTATATGGGACGGCGTTCGGAGCGGCTCAGCAGGCAGGGAATGCGCGCGGGCGATTGTGCAGGCGAGGGCG
This sequence comes from Bradyrhizobium sp., assembly GCA_035308285.1. GTDB lineage: Bacteria > Pseudomonadota > Alphaproteobacteria > Rhizobiales > Xanthobacteraceae > Bradyrhizobium. The sequence continues at coordinate 3,477 of DATGGY010000071.1, forward strand.
ACGTGATTCAGGTCGTGTCGCGCGCGTTCGACGTGCTGCGTTGCTTCGAGGGCCAGGAGGCGAGGCTCGGCAATCTGGAAATCTCCAACCGCTGCGGATTGCCGCGCTCGACCGTGTCGCGGCTCACTCATACCCTGACCCGGATGGGCCAGCTTGTCTATCTGCCGGGCGACCAGAAATACCGCATAGGTCCGAGCGCGGTCGCGATGAGCACGGCGATGATGCGCGGCCTGCAGTTGCGCCACCTGATCCGGCTGCGCCTGCAGGAGGTCGCCGAACAATTGCCGGGCACCGTGGGCTTCGTCATTCCGGACCGCTTCCATCTCGTCTATCTCGAGTTCGGCCGTGCCGCCAATGCGCTTGGCCTGTCCTTGACCACGGGTAGCCGTATCGCCATTGCAAGCACGGCGGCGGGGCATGCCTATACCGCCGCGCTCGATGCCGAGATTGGCGATGCGCTGCTCGCGGAGATGGAGCGCGAACTTCCTGATGACGCCAGGCTGCTGCGGCCACGCCTGGAACCCAACCGCCGCCTTTTGCGCGAACAGGGCTATGTGGTTGTCTGCGGGCTATGGAGTCCGCATATCAATGGGCTTGCGGTCCCGTTATGGTCGCCGCAATACCAGACTTATGTCGTCGTTACGATCGGTCTTCTTTCCGCGATATATGACGAAAGGCGGCTGCACGAGGAGGTTGCTCCAAAAATTCTGGAACTGAGTGCCGCGATCGGTGCCATGCTGGAGGGCGGCGACGCCGGACTGTTCGACGATCGTGCGCGGGCCGAGCCGCTTCGAGTACCGGACCACAATAACAAAAGGGGAGAGAATCCGAATGAACTGGAAGCCGGAACTCGACGAACTCGCCCGGCGCGAAGCGTTCGCGCGCGAGATGGGCGGCGTTGACAAGGTCAAGCGGCAGCGCGACCAGGGCCGGCTCACCGTCCGCGAACGTATCGACAGGCTACTCGATCCGGTAAGCTTCCACGAGATCGGCGCGATATCCGGCACCGCCGAATATGACGAGAAGGGCGAACTGAAGAATCTGACGCCGGCAAACTGCGTGTTCGGCCGCGGCAAGATCGATGGCCGGACCGTGGTCGCGGTCGGCGACGATTTCACCGTGCGTGGCGGCTCGGCGGATGCCTCGATATCGGCAAAGCCGCTGATGGCCGAGGAAATGGCGCATGATTTCCGCCTGCCGATCATCCGCCTGATCGAGGGTTCCGGTGGCGGCGGCTCGGTGAAAACCATCGAGACCAAGGGCGCGGCCAACCTGCCCGGCGGTATCGGCGGCACGCGGTGGTACGCCTATACGACCGCCAACATGGCCCGCGTGCCGGTGGTGGGGCTCGGGCTCGGTTCGGTCGCGGGACTTGGCGCGGCGCGGCTTGCGGCGAGTCATTATTCGGTGATGACGAAGAACTCGGCGATGTTTGTCGCTGGTCCCCCGGTCGTGAAACGTCTTGGCCAGGATCTCGGCAAGCAGGAACTCGGCGGTGCCGAGATCCAGACGCGTGCCGGCGGAGTCGATCATGCGGTCGATACCGAGGAGGAGGCGTTCGCCTGCGTGAGGCGTTTTCTCTCTTATCTGCCGTCGTCGGTCTTTAAGCTGCCGCCGACCCTCCCTTGTAACGACGATCCGGAACGGTCGGAGGAGTCGTTGATGTCAGCGGTGCCGCGCAGCCGTCGCCAAGTCTACAAGATGCGGCCGATCATCGACGCGGTCGTCGACAAAGGCTCGTTCTTCGAGGTGGCCGCGAATTTCGGCCGGCCGATCATCGCCGGGTTAGCGCGCCTGGAAGGCCGTGCCGTGCTGGTGCTCGCCAGCGATCCCTTCCACTATGGCGGGTCGTGGACAGCGGAAGCCTGCCAGAAGGTGGTGCGCTGGGTCGATTTCGCCGAGACCTTTCATCTCCCGGTAGTCTATCTAATGGATTGTCCGGGTTTCATGATCGGGCTTGAGGCCGAAAAGGCAGCTACCATCCGCCACGGCGTGCGCGCGATGGCAGCCGTCAACCAGAGCACGGTTCCCTGGTGCACCATCATCGTGCGCAACTCGTTCGGTGTCGCCGGTGTTGTGCACCAACCGGCTGACCGGTTCTCGATCCGCTATGCCTGGCCCTCGGCCTATTGGGGTTCGCTGCCGCTCGAAGGCGGCATTGAGGCGGCCTATCGCGCCGATATCGATGCGGCCGACGATCCGCAAGCCAAGCTGCGGGAAATCGAGGATCGCCTCAACAAGCTGCGCTCGCCGTTCCGCACGGCCGAAAAGTTCTGGGTTGAAGAGATCATCGATCCGCGCAAGACCCGCTCGCTATTGTGCGAATTCGCCCGGCTCGCCGAGCCGCTGCGCACTGTGGGGCCTGCGACCAACATGGCGATAAGGCCGTAAGGGGCGGGTAGTGAAGGGGGTGGGGCGGATGACGAAGTGGGTAGGGGCATCACGGCTTATGGCGATCATTTTGATCGATTCTCAGGCCGTAGCACAAAATGGCGACGCACGCCGCGAGCAGGCGCGTTCATTTGCCAATTCAGGCAAGCTCAGCGAGGCGCTGTCGATTTATGATGAACTTACGTCGTCCGGTTCGCGCGACTTGACGCTCTACGCAGAGGCGACCCGCACCGCCGCGGCCGCGCAGGATATGCGAAGGGCGGCGATTTATCGCGAACGCCGTCTCAAGATCGATCCAGACGACTACAACACGCGCTCGACCATCTCATTGGCATACCAACTGGCCGGCGATGAGGCCGAGGCCCGGCGTAGCCGGGACGAGTTTCGCGCTTTTTGGAAAGCGTCGACAGATCCCAAGGTTCGCGCTCAGCCCTCCCTTGTGATTGATCGATTTCAGGCCGGTCCGTGGACCATCTATGCGGTCGAATGCATGGAAATCGCGGGCGACTACGGCGGTCGGCTACATGTTCGATGTGTGGGGGCCGCAGGCTCCTCCTTTGCCCCCAGAAGGACGGGCGGCCAATCATCGTGAGCGGATCGTGCTCGAGCATAACTTGCTCGATCAGCGAATTTTGTCGGAGCTGAAACACGAAAATGCTCCGATGCATCCGAGCCTCGACGTCCTTTCCGGCACTGGGCACGCGACCCTTAAATGGTTCGACCGTGAGCCGAGTTACACCGCCGTTCGTGACGCCGTCGAACAGTTCGTTGCCAATGACAAAGAACTGGCGAGCAAACCGCCGGTGGGCAATAGCTGGTCGCGGATTGAATGCATGATTGAAAGAAAATAGGTCGCCGCCGCCGAACTTTTTTGCTCATTTGCGCGCGATCAAGGATGCGGTGACGGTCGGCGTACCTGTAGTCAGTGGACCACGCGCTCCACCGCAATGGCGGTCGCTTCACCGCCGCCGATGCACAACGCAGCGACGCCGCGCTTGAGGTTTTGCGCTTCGAGCGCATGCAACAGCGTGACGATCAGCCGGGCGCCGGTCGCGCCGATCGGGTGGCCGAGCGCGCAGGCGCCGCCATTGATGTTCAATTTCTCGCGGGGAATTCCAAGGTCACGCTGCGCGGCCATCGCCACCACCGCAAACGCTTCGTTGATCTCGAACAGGTCGACGTCGCCGACGCTCCAGCCGGCCTTGTCGAGCACCTTGCGGATCGCCGGGATCGGCGCGGTGGTGAACCATTGCGGCTCCTGGCTGTGGGTCGCGTGTCCCCTGATCTCGGCAAGAGAAGGCAGGCCGTGGCGGTTCGCAAGCGAACGCTTGGCGAGCACCAGCGCCGCAGCGCCGTCGGCATTGGCTGACGACGCCGCGGGCGTAATGGTGCCGTTGGCGCGGAACGCGGGTTTGAGCGCGGGAATTTTGGCGGGATCGACCTTGAGGGGAATTTCGTCGTTGGCGATGGTGCGCGGGCCAGCCTTTTCCTTGACGGTCAGCGGAACGATTTCGGCTTTGAACGCGCCGCTTTCGACCGCCTTGCGCGCACGCGTCAACGTCTCCATCGCGTAAGCATTCTGGGCGTTGCGCGTGAACTGGTAGGCTTCCGCGGTGGCTTCGCCGAAATCGCCCATCGAGCGCCCGGCCTCGTAGGCGTCCTCGAGGCCATCGAGGAACATGTGGTCGATGATGCGGTCGTGGCCGGCGCGATAGCCGCCGCGCGCCTTGGCCAGCAAGTAGGGCGCGTTGGTCATGCTCTCCATGCCGCCGGATACGACGATGTCGGCGGAACCCGCATTGATGATGTCGTGGGCGAGCATGGTGGCCTTCATGCCGGAGCCGCACACCTTGTTGATGGTGGTCGCACCCGTCGCGTCCGGCAGACCCGCGCCGCGCGCGGCCTGCCGCGCCGGCGCCTGGCCCTGTCCAGCCGGCAGCACGCAGCCCATGAAGACTTCGTCGATACGCTCGGGCGGGAGTTTGGCCCGCTCAACCGCCGCACCGATCACATGGGAACCGAGTTGGTGCGCGCTGAAGGGGGAGAGGTCCCCCATGAAGCGGCCAAGCGGCGTGCGGGCAGCGGAGACGATGATGACGGGATCGGAGGTGGCGGCCATGGCGGTAATTCCTGTGCAGTCGAAGGTACAAATAGATTATGAGAATCATATAATGCAGCGCAAAAAATGCAACGTGTGCGTCTCATGACAAATTGTCGTGATCCCATGAGCGTCATTCGCAGCTTCGAGGCGCTGCGTCGAACCGTCGGGGCGATTTGTTACCGCTTGCGGTCGATAAATCCCTGCATCAGCCGCTTCGGCTCGTCGGTCAGGAACGATCTGCCGAACACGCCGATGCTCAAGTTGACCGATTCCGTCAGCGGCAATTCCTCCCATTGGCGGAGCAGGGCCTTTTGCGCGCGAAGCGCTTCCGGGCCACATTCCAGAAGCGCCGTGACGGTGTTCTCCACCGCGGCATCGAGGCCCCCCGCCGGCGCGACCACGTCAACCAGCCCCCAGGCCAGCGCGGTCGGGGCATCGATATTTTCCCCCGTCATGACCAGCCAGCGCGCCCGGCCCCACCCGATCAGGCGCGGCAGGAGCGCAGCGTGAATGACGCTGGGAATGCCGACCCTGACCTCCGGCATGCCGAACTTCGCGTCGTGCGCCGCAATCCGGAAGTCGCAGGCCGCGGCGACTTCGAGGCCGCCGCCGAGGCACCAGCCGGGCATCCGCGCGATTACCGGTGCGGGAAACGTTCGCACCGCCTCGCAGAGATCGCGCAGGCCTGTGATGAACTTCTCGGCCGAGGATTGATCGAGCCGCGCCATTTCCTTGATGTCGGCGCCGCCGATCATGCTCTTTTCGCTTTGGCCGGCGACGATCAGCACGCGAATTTGCCTGTCGGCCGCGAGCGACGTTAGCCCCTCGCTGACGCCGCCAATGACCGCTGATCCCAAAATATTGAGGGGACCGGCGTTGCAGATCGTCAGGCGGACGACGTCGCGCGCGTCGCGATCGATACCGCAATAAGAGTTAAGCATGTGCATGTGCGGTCTCGCAATCTTAGGATGCGTTAAAGGCAGGAATTGCAAGCTCCTGTTTAAGATCAAGCCTTGTCAAGGCCCGCGGCGGCTACGTTTTATTGCAAGTGAGAGCGCGATATAACTAAATGAGGTGCAGCATTCCGAAGCCGCGAGTGATATTAGGATGGTGCGCGTCATTATATGATTGCAAACATATTATAGGACCCCCCGATGCGATACTCCAGGGAACACAAGCTCGAAACTCACGCACGGATCGTCAGGAAGGCCTCGGTCAGGCTTCGTGAGAAGGGCGCGCATGGAATCGGAGTGGCCGATCTCATGAAGGAGGCCGGCCTCACCCATGGCGGGTTTTATGCCCATTTCGATTCGCGGGAAGCCCTGGTGATCGAGGCCTTCACGCATGCGATGGACCGGTCCACCGAGGGTTGGCGAAAGTTGGCGGAGAAGACCCCGCGCGAGAAGCGCCTGGCCATGGTCGTGAACACCTACCTGACGCCGCTTCATCGCGACGATCCCGGCCACGGCTGCGCCATACCGACCTTGGGCGCCGAGATCGCCCGTGAGAACTCGAAAACGCGACGGGTTTTCGCAGGCCGGCTGGAGCAGATGATCGATATGCTTGCAGGCCAAATCCCCGATGTTCCACGCAAGGCGGCACGCAAGCAGGCGATGTCCATTATTGCGACCATGATGGGGTCGCTGGTGATGGCGCGTATCGCCGGCACCGGCGATTTTTCCTCCGACATCCTCACGGCAGGCCGCGAGGCCATCCTTGGCCGGGCAAAACCTGTCCGGGCAAGTCGCCCGGGGGTGAAGAAATCCGCCCCCCGAAAGGCGGCCACTTCGGCGCGGCACTGAGGCTTTTGGACCTCTGCCGCCTTCGACGTTGGTCGTAGCCGGCCGAAAACGCCGCAAAGCCCGCATTTTCGCAAATCCGACGCGCGCTGAAAAACCTTTCCAAACCCTCTAAACCCTGCAAGATGCTGGCAAAACGGGCACCCTTGCAAAGGTCTTGGAGGAACGCATGCGTATGATCGGGCATTTTATCGGCGGCCGCGAAGTCAAGGGCACATCGGGCCGATTTGCGGATGTATTTGAGCCGATGACCGGCGATGTCCAGGCCCAGGTGGCCCTGGCCTCCAAAGCCGAGCTGCGCGCGGCGGTGGAGAACGCCAAGACAGCTCAAGGGGAATGGGCCGCCACCAACCCGCAGCGCCGCGCGCGGGTGATGATGAAGTTCCTTGAGCTGGCGCAGCGCGATTACGACAAGCTCGCCGATGTTTTGGCCCGCGAGCACGGCAAGACCGTTCCCGATGCGAAGGGCGATATTCAGCGCGGGCTCGAGGTGGTGGAGTTTGCCTGCGGCATCCCTCATCTGATGAAGGGTGAATATACCGAAGGTGCGGGCCCCGGCATCGACATCTATTCGATGCGCCAAGCTCTGGGCGTGGTCGCCGGCATCACCCCGTTCAATTTTCCGGCGATGATCCCGATGTGGAAATTCGCGCCTGCGATCGCCTGCGGCAACGCGTTTATCCTAAAACCCTCCGAGCGCGACCCCGGCGTGCCGATGATGCTCGCGCAGTTGATGATCGAGGCGGGCCTGCCGCCCGGCATCCTCAACGTCGTCAACGGCGACAAGGAAGCGGTGGACGCGATCCTCGACGATCCCGACATCAAGGCCATCGGCTTCGTCGGGTCCTCGCCGATCGCGCAATATATCTATGAACGCGCGACTGCGAACGGCAAACGTTGCCAGTGTTTCGGTGGCGCCAAGAACCACGCCATCGTGATGCCGGATGCCGACATGGACCAGGCGGTGGATGCGCTGATCGGCGCGGGCTACGGCTCCGCCGGCGAGCGCTGCATGGCGGTTTCGGTCGCAGTCCCCGTCGGCAAGACCACCGCCGACCGGCTGATGGCAAAGCTGATCCCGCGGGTCGAATCCTTGAAAATCGGAACGTCGATCGATCCGTCCGCCGATTACGGCCCGCTGGTGACGAAGGAGGCAGTCGAGCGCGTCAAGAACTATGTCGAGATCGGCATTAAGGAAGGCGCGACGCTTGCCGTCGACGGCCGCGGCTTCAAGATGCAGGGCTACGAAAAGGGATTCTATATGGGCGGCTGCCTGTTCGACAACGTCACCAAGAATATGCGGATTTACAAGGAAGAGATTTTCGGTCCCGTGTTGTCGGTGGTGCGCGCCAAGGATTATCCCGAGGCGCTCGCGCTGCCGTCGGATCACGATTACGGCAATGGCGTTGCGATCTTCACCCGCGATGGCGACGCCGCGCGCGATTTCGCCGCCAGGGTCAATGTCGGCATGGTCGGCATCAACGTGCCGATCCCGGTGCCGATCGCCTATTACACCTTCGGCGGCTGGAAGAAGTCCGGCTTCGGCGATCTCAACCAGCACGGTCCGGACTCGATCCGCTTCTACACCAAGACCAAGACGGTAACGGCACGCTGGCCGTCGGGCGTCAAGGAAGGTGCGGAGTTCTCGATTCCGACGATGAATTGATCGTCGCGGCGGTCTCGCGGACAGGCGCGAATATTGGATGCAGTTCGCTCTCAACGAGGACCAGATTGCGGTTCGCGATATGGCGCGGGATTTTGCCGCGGAAAAAATCGCGCCACATGCGATCCGCTGGGATGAGGAGAAGCATTTTCCGGTCGACGTGATGCGGGAAGCGGCAACGCTCGGCATCGGCGGCGTCTACATCCGCGACGACGTCGGCGGGTCGGGGCTGACGCGGTTCGACGCGGCCTTGATCTTCGAGGCATTGGCGCATGGCTGTCCGACGGTGTCGGCGTTCATCTCGATCCACAACATGGCCGCCTGGATGATCGACACCTTCGGCAACGACACGCAGCGGAAGAAGTGGCTGCCCAAGCTGTGCACCATGGAATATCTGGCGAGCTATTGCCTGACCGAGCCGGGCTCGGGTTCGGACGCAGCCAGCTTGCGGACCCGCGCGGTGCGCGACGGCGATCATTATGTTCTCAACGGCCAGAAGCAATTCATCTCCGGCGCGGGCAAGGGCGATCTCTATGTGGTGATGGTACGCACCGGCGAGGGCGGTCCGGGCGGCATCTCGACGCTGGTGGTCGAGGGCGATACGCCGGGGCTATCGCTCGGCGCCAACGAGCGCAAGATGGGCTGGAACGCGCAGCCGACCCGCGCGGTGATTTTCGAGAATGCGAAGGTGCCGGTCGCCAACCGGCTTGGCGACGAGGGCATCGGGTTCAAGATCGCGATGGCCGGTCTCGACGGCGGCCGCATCAACATCGCGGCGTGCTCGCTGGGCGGAGCGCAAAGCGCGCTCGACAAGTCGCTTGCCTACATGAAGGAACGCAAGGCGTTCGGAAAACGTCTCGATGAATTCCAGGCGCTGCAATTTCGCCTTGCCGACATGGCCACGGAACTCGAGGCGGCGCGGACCTTTGTGTGGCGCGCCGCCGCTGCGCTCGACCGCAAGGATGCGGACGCTACCACGCTGTGCGCGATGGCCAAGCGCTTCGGCACCGATGTCGGCTTTGAGGTCGCCAACCAGGCGCTGCAATTGCATGGCGGTTATGGCTATTTGAGCGAATACGGCATCGAGAAAATCGTGCGCGATCTGCGCGTTCACCAGATCCTCGAGGGCACCAACGAAATCATGCGACTGATCGTGGCGCGGAAATTGATCGAGGGCGCGCGATGACTGCGCAGGTGGCCGCGGTTGCGGGTTCCGAACCCGACCTGATCGTTCGGCGCGAAGGAGTTGCCGGCATCATCCGCCTCAATCGGCCGAAGGCGATCAATGCGGTGACGCTGGAGATGTTTCGCGGTGTCGAAAAGGCGCTCGACGAATTCGAGGCCGACCCTGGGATCGGCCTGATCCTGCTCGAAGGGGCGGGTGACCGTGGCCTTTGCGCTGGCGGCGACATCCGGGCGCTCTACGACAGTTCGCGGGCCAAGGGCGAACTCGGCAAGATCCTCTGGCGCGAGGAGTACATTCTCAACGCGCGCATCGCCAAATTTGCCAAGCCCTATGTCGCCTTCATGGACGGCATCGTGATGGGCGGCGGCGTCGGCCTGTCCGCGCATGGCGCGCACCGCGTGGTGACCGAGCGGACGAAATTGGCGATGCCGGAAGTGGGTCTCGGCTTCTTTCCCGATGTCGGCGGCACCTGGCTGCTCTCGCACTCGCCGGGCGAAGTCGGCAGCTATTTCGGACTGACCGGCCAGACCATGAACGGGCCGGATGCGATTTATGCGCGCTTTGCCGACGCCGTCGTCCCCTCCAGTCATCTTTCGACGCTGCGCGAAGCACTCATCGACCTTCGCGCGGGCACGAGCTCAGGTGAGGTGCAGGCCGTCATCGGCCGTTTCGCGACCGGCGAAACGGCCGGGCCGGTCGCTGCGATCCGACCGCAGATCGATCGCTGGTTTGCCTACGACCGGATGGATGAAATCATGACCGCGCTACAGCGCGACGGTTCGGAACTTGCGCAATCGACGCTTCAGACATTGAACGAGAAATCGCCGCGCGGCATGGTCGTCACGCTCAGGCTATTGCGGCTGGCGCGCAACTCCTCGTCGCTGGAGCAATGCCTGGTGCGGGAATATCGCGCCGCACTTGAAGTGTTCCGGAGCGATGATTTTCGCGAGGGCGTGCGCGCCGCCGTGATCGACAAGGATCGTAACCCGCACTGGTCGCCGCCACGCGTCGAGGATGTGACATCCGAAATGCAAGCGGCGTATTTTGCCGAAATCGGCACGGATGAACTGGTATTCTAGCCGGACAAGACGGAAAGCGCCTGAGCGGAGGAAAGTGGAGATGGCAAGCATCGCATTCATCGGTCTCGGCAATATGGGCGGCCCAATGGCGGCCAATCTGGTCAAGGCTGGCCACAAGGTGATGGCGTTCGATTTGGTGGCGGCCTCGCGCGATCAGGCCAAGGCCGATGGCGCTGCGATTGCCGAAAGTTCGGTAGCCGCGGTCAAGGGCAACGAGGTCGTCATCACCATGTTGCCGGCGGGCAAGCATGTGCTCTCGGTCTGGCACGAAGTGGTGCCGGCGATGGCCAAGGGCACGCTGATCATCGACTGCTCGACGATCGACGTCGAAAGCGCCAAACAAGCTCACGCGCTGGCTTCCAAGCATGGCGTTGGCTCGATCGACGCGCCGGTGTCCG
>DATGGY010000072.1:0-5286 GCA_035308285.1 Bradyrhizobium sp.
GGGTCGTGGTCATTTGAAGGTCGATACTTGCTAAAGTCAATTAATTGTTTGACACTAGCAGGTAAGGAGACGCGGCCATGCTTGTGCCGGACGATGAAGACCGCATCGCGGCGGTGCGCGCGTTCAACCGCTTCTACACGAGCAGGCTCGGCGTGCTCGATCAGCACCTGTTAAAAAGCCCGTACTCGCTGAGCGAGGCGCGGGTGATCTACGAACTCGCAAACCGGGAAGGCTGTTCCGCGAAGGAAATCGGCGCCGAACTCGACCTCGATCCCGGTTATCTTAGCCGGATCGTCCAGAAATTCGTCGACGACGGGCTGGTCTCTCGCAAACCATTGCCGGCAGACCGCAGACAGCATCAGCTCAATCTCACCGCAAAAGGACGTCAGGCCTTTGCCAAACTCGATCGCAATTCTCACGACGACGTCGCAAAGATGATGCGGCCGCTGGCCGAGGGTGAGCAGCGGCGCCTGACGGCGGCGATGGCAACAATCGAGCGGTTGCTCGAACCCGCCGCCCCGCGCGCGGCGGCGGTCTTGCGCGAACCTCGGCCCGGCGACATGGGATGGATCGTGCAAAGCCAGGGCGCCTGCTATGCGCGCGAATATGGCTGGGATTCCTCATTCGAAGCCCTGGTCGCCGACATCGTCGCCAAATTCCTCAATTCCTTTGATGCCTCGCGCGAACGATGCTGGATCGCCGAAATCGACGGCGTACCGGTCGGGTCGGTGATGCTGGTTCGCGGCGATGACGAAGTCGCAAAGCTCCGCTTGCTGCTGGTCGAGCCGACCGGACGCGGCCAGGGACTGGGGCACCGCCTCGTCGCCGAATGCATCGCGTTTGCGCGGGCCTGCGGCTATCGCAAGATCACGTTGTGGACCCAAAGTATTCTGATAGCCGCGCGCAAGATCTATCAGGATGCCGGGTTTGTGCTGGTGGCAAGCGAACCGCATCGCAGCTTCGGCCAGAGCCTGATCGGCGAAACCTGGGAGCTGAAGCTTTAGCTATCCGCGGGGACACGCAGAAGCCGCCCGCACAGCACAGACATCCAGCCTGCCCCCTTTCGCGCCGCGCATTTGACGCGATACTGTCCGCCGATCATCCGGGCAGGAGGATACCGATGAAACCAGGGCCGCTCATTCGGTCGATATCCATGATTGGAATGGCGGCGCTGTTGCTGATGAAGGCGGCATCGGCCGCCGAGGTGCAGGTGATGATCTCGTCCGGCTTTTACGGCGTTTATTCCGAGCTCGGGCCGGCATTCGAGCGCGCGAGCGGTCACCATCTGGTCACGACGCGCGGTCCGTCCATGGGCGATTCTCCGGAGGCCATCCCGGCGCGGCTGGCGCGCGGCGAGAGCGCCGACGTCGTGATCCTGGACGGCGCGGCCGCCGACGAACTCGGCAAGCGGGGATTGGTGCGCGCGGGCAGCAAGACCGAACTTGCAAGATCGCTGATCGGCATGGTGGTCCGCGAAGGCGCCGCCAAGCCCGACATCGGCAGCGTCGAGGCGCTTCGAAACACGCTGTTGGCGGCCAAGTCTATCGCCTATTCGGACAGCGGCAGCGGCACTTATCTATCGACCACGCTGTTCCGCAAGCTCGGCATTGCCGACCAGATCGCGCCCAAGAGCCGAAAGTGCGGGGACCGCCATCCGGCGAGCCCGTGGCCGCCGTCGTGGCGCGGGGGGAGGCGGAGATCGGCTTCCAGCAGGTCAGCGAACTGATCCATGTTCCCGGAATTAGCTTCGTCGGCGCGCTTCCACCCGAGGTGCAGCCGATGTTTTCCTTCGCCGGCGCACTGACGAGTAACGCCGGTGAGCCGGAGGCAGCCAATGCGCTGCTGCGTTTCCTTGGCTCGCCCGACGCTGCGCCGGCGATCACCAAGGCCGGACTAATGCCGCCCAATCGGTAGCATTGCACGCTCAGGACAGAAATTTTACGCCATAGGTCCTGGCGCGGCGCCAGACGACTTCGCACAGTTCGCGTTTTGAATGATCCGCCACGAGCGCCAGTTCGAAATGGTCACCGACGTCCATCGGATCATCCGAAGCGATTCTGGCGCCGCCCGGCGAAACGTCCAATACGAGGCATTCGCGCTTCGTCATGCCGTTGTCGGCCGTCATCCAGGCCAACCGCTTATGCAGTTGCCGGCGCGGCTCGCGCTGCACTCTTGTCCTCGGCTCCATAACACTCATGATGACCATCCATCGCGCGAGCCGGCCGTAACCGGCTCTACGATCGTCAAGACATGCGACCAGATTGACGGCGCATGTCGTAAGGTTCCCTTAGCGCGTTGTCTCGAAATTTAGCGAAATACCCGCCAGTCAGCGAAGAAAGTCCGGTCAGGTCGTCGCCCCCTTGGCCTTGGGTCGGCGCAAATGTTCGTCCAGCCGCGGCATGATCTCGACGAAGTTGCACGGCCGGGTGCGGTAGTCGAGCTGGGCGGCAAGAATGCCGTCCCAGCCGTCGCGGCAGGCGCCCGGCGAGCCCGGCAGGCAGAAGATGTAGGTGGCGCCCGCAACGCCCGCGGTGGCGCGGCTCTGGATCGCCGAGGTGCCGATCTTGGCGTGGCTCAGCATGTGAAACGCGATTGCGAAGCCATCCATCCGCTTTTCGAACAACGGCTCGATCGCCTCCGGCGTCACGTCGCGGCCGGTGAACCCGGTACCGCCGGTGGTGACGATAACATCGACGCCAGGATCGGCGATCCATTTCTTGACGATAATGCGGATCGCATCGACGTCGTCGGCGACGATCTCCCGGGCGGCGAGTTTGTGGCCGGCGGCCAGGATCCGCTCCGACAATGTGTTGCCGGATTTGTCGTCGGCAACCGTGCGGGTGTCTGAAATCGTCAGCACCGCAATGTTGAGCGGCACGAACTGTTTGGTTTCATCGATCGAAGACATCTCGCTCCACCTCGTGTCCCGGACGCGATGCGGCGTCCTTCACGCTGCATCGCAGAGCCGGGACCTAAACCCTATCGCATCTCTAACCGCATCTCTTGGGCCCCGGATCAGCAGCGCACCGCGAAGAGCGCTGCGCAGCATCCGGGGCACGGACTACAACGATGCGGCCCCAAACGTATCGCATGCCTTCAGCGTTCCCTGCTGATAGCCGGTCATGAACCAGCGCTTGCGCTGCTCCGCCGAGCCGTGCGTGAAGGAATCCGGAACCACCCGCCCGGTCGCCTGCCGCTGCAGCGTGTCGTCGCCGATCGCGGACGCCGTCCGCAACGCGCCGTCGATGTCGCCGGCCTCGATGAAACCCGGTCGCTTCTTCTCCTCGCGATTGACCCAGACGCCCGACAGGCAATCCGCCTGCAGCTCCACCCTCACCTGCAAAGCGTTGTTGGCCACCTTGTCGCCGGACGCCCGCTGCTTCGCGGTCACCTTCGGCAGGATGCCGAGCAGATTCTGGACGTGATGCCCGGCTTCATGGGCGATGATATAGGCCGCGGTGAATTTGCAGGCGCCGCCCTGACAGCCGTGAAATCTGGTCTCGACTTCGCGGAAGAAGCCGGTGTCGAGATAAATCTGCCGGTCCGGCGGACAGTAGAACGGACCCATCGCCGACTGCGCCATGCCGCAACGGCCGCCATTGGTGGCGTTGCGGAACAGTACGATACGCGGCCCCGTATATGTTTGGCCCGCCGCCTGGAAAATCTCGCTCCAGCGGTCGTCGATTTCGCCCAAGATGCCGGAGATCATGCTGCCCATCTCGTCGGTCGGCGCGCCTCGCTTGACGTTTCCGGCCCGCCGATCGGTTTGATAGCTCGGCGCCTGGCCGCCGCCGGTAAGAACTTGCCCACCGCCGATCAGGATGCGCGGATCGATACCGAACGCATAGCTGATAAGGCCGAGCACGATGATGGTGCCGATGCCAAGTCCGCCGCCACCGCCGATCGGAAGACCAAAGCCACCGCCGCCCATCCCGCCGCCGCTGTCATCGCGACGGTCCTCGATGTCGTCGCTGCGGCGAAAATCATCGTAACGCATGGCCGGCTTTCCTCGTCCCACTTTACGGCAGCTTCGCCCGTCGCAACGCACCGCAAGCAGGCAGAAATTTCTTACTTTGATTAATAACCTGCCCGGCAAAAATTGCCTAGCAAGAAAGAATTACCGGCCTTAAGTCGATTTTTACTTTGCCCGGTCAATGTAGCGCCAGTCGGTTGTTTGGTCCCGCGTCGCCGACAGCGTCGCCTGAGTCAGAGTATTTGAGTCATGGTTGTGTCGCGTCGCGGGGCGTCTGCAAAGGCGCCCCGCACTAAATTCGAGTCCCAACCGAATACCCGTATCATCGTAGGCGATTGCGTCGCCGAGATGTCAAAATTACCGGCCGGTTCCGTCGATCTGGTGTTCGCCGACCCGCCCTACAACCTGCAGCTCAAGGGCGATCTCAAGCGCCCCGACGAATCCCACGTCGACGCCGTCAACGACGACTGGGACAAGTTTTCGTCGTTCGCCGCTTACGACGATTTCACCCGCGCCTGGCTGATCGCCTGCCGCCGCCTCATGAAACCGTCGGCGACGCTGTGGGTGATCGGCTCCTATCACAATATTTTCCGCGTCGGCGCCATCATGCAGGACCTCGGCTTCTGGGTTCTCAACGACATCGTCTGGCGCAAAACCAACCCGATGCCGAATTTCCGTGGCCGTCGCTTCACCAACGCTCACGAGACCATGATCTGGGCGGCGCGCGACGAGAAGGCCAAAGGCTATACGTTCAACTACGAAGCGCTGAAGGCGGCCAACGAGGACGTACAGGCGCGCTCCGACTGGCTGATTCCGCTGTGCACCGGCGAGGAGCGGCTCAAGGACAAGGACGGCAGGAAGGTCCATCCGACCCAGAAGCCCGAGGGCCTGTTGGCGCGCGTGCTGTTGTCGTCGTCGAAGCCCGGCGATCTCGTGATCGATCCCTTCAACGGCACCGGCACCACGGGCGCGGTCGCCAAGCGGCTGGGCCGCCGCTATATCGGTTTCGAACGCGACGCGACCTACGCGCAAGCAGCCGAAGTGCGCATCGCCGCGGTCGAGCCGCTGCCGGAAGCGACGCTGGCGCCATTCATGACCGCGCGCGAAGCGCCGCGGGTCGCCTTCTCCGAGTTGATCGAACGCGGCATGATCTCGCCCGGTACCCGACTGGTCGATGCCAGGAAGCGTCATGGCGCGCTGGTCCGCGCCGACGGCGCCATCATGCTCGGCGACAAGGTCGGCTCGATCCACCGCATCGGCGCGGTGGCGCAAGGCGCCGAGGCCTGCAACGGCTGGACCTTCTGGCACATCGA
>DATGGY010000073.1:0-31233 GCA_035308285.1 Bradyrhizobium sp.
CCTTGCGAAATGCAGGTTTTGCTCGGAGAGGAGCATGCTGACGCCCTCCTTCTTCATGGTCAGGATCGCCTCGACCATCTGTTCGACGATTTTCGGCGACAGCCCTTCCGACGGCTCGTCGAGCAGGACCAGCGACGGGTTTCCCATCAGCGTCCGCGCAATGGTCAGCATCTGCTGCTCGCCGCCGCTCATCCGCCCGCCGAGCCGCCCGCGCATTTCGGCAAGGTTCGGAAACAGCGCAAACAGCCTTTCCCGTGTCCAGTGCGGCGCACTCGGCCGCATCGGCTGGCGGCCGACTTCGAGGTTCTCCTCGACCGTAAGGTCGGTGAAGATGCGCCGCTCCTCCGGCACATAGCCGAGGCCGCCGCGCACGATCGCATGCGTCGGCTGGTCCGTGACATCACGGCCTTCGAACAGGATACGGCCGGTGCGTTGCGCCACCAGGCCGACGATCGAGCGGAAGGTCGTGGATTTGCCCGCGCCATTGCGGCCGAGTAGCGCGACCACCTCGCCCTCGCCGACTGCGAGCGTGACGTCGAACAGAATATGCGCCGGGCCATAATGGCTGTTGAGATCCTGGACCGATAGCTTCACGTTCGCGCCCCCTCACGGTGGCGCGCGTCGTAGAGGAGACCTTCGCCGAGATAGATGGCGCGAACCTGCGGGTTGCGACGGACTTCAGCCGGCGGGCCCTCGGCAATCAGCGCGCCGCGATTGAGCACCAGAATGCGGCCGGCGTGTTCGAACACGACGTCCATATCGTGCTCGGTGAACAGCACGCCCATTCCTCGTTCGCGGGCGATTCCAGCCGTGAGCCGCATCAATTCGATGCGCTCGCGCGGCGCCATGCCGGCGGTCGGCTCGTCCATCAGGAGCAGTTTTGGCTGGTTGGCGAGCGCGATGGCGAGTTCGAGCCGCTTGAGATCGCCATAGGCGAGCTCGCCGCAGGCGCGCGCCGCAAAACCACCCATGCCAACGAGCTCAAGCAGGCGGTCGGCTTCGCCTCGCGCGTATCGCGGCGTCGAGCCATAGAGATTGAACAATTTGCTTTCATACGACAGCAGCGCGACCTGCACGTTTTCGCGCACGGTCATAGTGGGAAATGTCGCGGTGATCTGGAACGTGCGCCCGACGCCGAGCCGCCAGACCTCGCGCGGCTTCTTGCCGACGGTGTCCAGCCCAAGCAGGTTCACCCTGCCCGCATCGGGCATGGTCTGGCCATTGAGCATGTCAAAGCAGGTGCTTTTGCCGGCACCGTTCGGGCCGATCAGCGCAAGGATTTCACCGGCGTTGAGGGCAAACGAGACGCCACGCACGGCATGAACCCCGCCATAGGATTTGCTCAGGCCTTCCACCGACAACAGGGTTTGCGACTGGCTCATTCGGCGGTCTCGATTCCTGACGCGAGCAAACCCGACTTTGGCGAGGGGTGGCGGCGATGCGCGATCGTTTCCACTGTCCCGACGATGCCCTTGGGGAAGACGACCACGATCAGGACGATGAAGCCGCCGAGCACGAGCTTGGAAAGATCGGTCTCGCTGATCAGCCAGATGCTGAGCGCCTTATAAACGATGGCGCCGACGATCGCGCCGGAGACCGTCTCGACGCCGCCCAAGAGCACCATCACCAGTGCATCGACCGAGAGCGAAATGCCGAGGCTATCGGGAAAGACACTGCCCTTGAGATACGCAAACAACGCGCCCGCGATTCCGGCGACGGTGCCCGCGATCACAAAGGCCGTCCACTGGATACGCTTGCCGTCGATTCCGATCGCCTCGCCGCGCAAAGGCGAGTCGCGCGTCGCCCGCAGCGCGAAGCCGAAGGGCGAGAACACCATGATCCGGAGCGCGGCGACCGCAAGCGCAGCCACAGTAAGCGAGAGCCAGTAAAAATGCGCCGGCGATGCCGCCCAGCGCTCCGGCCACACGCCGAGAATGCCGTTGTCGCCGCCGGTGACGCCAACCCATTGAAACGCGATCGACCAGACGATCTGCGCAAACGCCAGCGTCAGCATCGCGAAATAGACGCCGGACAGTTGCACCGCGAAGAAGCCGAACACCGCCGCGCCGAGAAGGCCGAGCAGCGGACCGAGCAGTAACGACGCGATCATCGGCGCTCCCGCAAGTTTGGCGAGAAAGGCGACCCCATAGGCGCCGAGCCCGAAATACGCGGCGTGGCCAAACGACGCGAGCCCGCCGACCGACATCAGGAAATGCAGGCTCGCGGCGAAGATCACGAAGATCGCAATTTCCGCACCGACGTTAAGCGCGTAATTGCCGCCGATTAGCGGCAGCACGGCCGCAAGCGCGAGCGCGAGCGTCGCGGCGATGCGTTCGTTCGACGTGAGCGGCCGCCACGGGTTGACGGTGAGCCCCGGTGTGCGGCGCGCAGGCGCCTCCTGTCTGCCGAACAGGCCCCACGGCCGCACGATCAGCACGATGGCCATCACCAGAAACACCAGGATGATGGAGATCTTGGGAAAAATCAGAATGCCGAACGCGTTCAGTTCGGAGACCAGCACCGCCGCCACGAAGGCGCCGATGATGCTACCGAGGCCGCCGATGACGACGACCACGAATACATCGACGATGATGCGCAAATCCATGGCGTGATGCACCGCATCGCGCGGTATCTGGAGCGCGCCGCCAAGGGCGGCCAGAAATACGCCGAGTGCAAATACGCTGGTGAAGAGCCATTTCTGATTGACGCCAAGCGCTGCCACCATGTCGCGATCCTGCGTCGCGGCGCGGACCAGAACGCCCCACCGCGTCCGCTGGAACAACAGCCACAGCGTTCCCAGCACCAGCGGGCCGAGCACGATCAAAAAGAGATCGTAGGAGGGAATATTCTGGCCGAAGAAATCGACCGCGCCCCTAAATCCGGGGGCCCGGCGGCCCAAGAGATCGCTCGGCCCCCAGATCAGGACCACGAGGTCCTCGACCATCAGCGTGAGGCCGAAGGTTGCCAGCAACTGAAACAATTCAGGCACGTGATAAATGCGGCGCAGCAGCGCCATTTCGACCAAAACGCCCACCGCCGCCACAATCAGCGACGCGGCAACGATGCCGCCCCAAAATCCGGTTGCGCCGGAAAACCGCTCGGTCAGCGTGAACGCGACATAGGCGCCGAGCATATAGAACGCGCCATGGGCGAAATTGACGATCCGCGTCACGCCAAAAATGATCGACAGGCCCGAGGCGACCAGAAACAGCGATGCGGCGCTGGCAAGTCCGGTCAGGAACTGGACGATGTAAAAGGCCATCTATGGTCCGCGTTTCGCTTGTAGCGGCGGGTTAGTTTGTAGGTGGGTTAGCCAACGGGTCGCGCGAATGCGCGCCCGATGATAAACTCCGCGTAACCCGCCATGGAGCTGCCCCGAAGATGGTGGGTTACGCCCCACGGCTGACCCACCCTACGCGAGCCAAAGAATGCAACCAAAGGAGTCCGTCATTGCGAGGAGCAAAGCGACGAAGCAATCCAGCTTTCTTGTCCGGGGCAGTATGGATTGCTTCGCTCCGCTCGCAATGACGGTTGTTACAAAAACCAGCTTCACTCCTGCGGGCGCATTTTCAAGACTTCGGCATCGCTCGGCATGTAGTCCGAACCCTTGCGATAGACCGAATCCACCATCACGCCCTTGCCGTCCTTCAGCGCGGTCTTGCCGACGAAGGCGCCGAGCGTCGACTGATGATCGATCTTGCGGAACGTAATTTCGCCGAACGGCGAGGCCACCGACAGGCCTTCCGTCGCCGCGATCAGCTTGTCCGGATCGGTCGAGTTGGCCTTGGCGAGGATCGCTGCCGCGGCCTTGATGGTCTCATAGCCAACGATCGAACCGAGCCGCGGATAGTCGTTGTACTTGGCCCGATACGCCTTCAAGAAGGCGTCGTGCTCGGGGGATTTGATCGAGTACCAGGGATAGCCGGTGACGATCCAGCCCTCCGGCGTTTCGTCCTTCAAGGGATCGAGATATTCCGGCTCGCCGGTCAGGAAGCTCACCACCGAGCGACCCTTGAACAGGCCGCGGGTGTTGCCTTCGCGCACGAGCTTGACGAGATCGGCGCCGAAAGTGACGTTGAGGATGGCTTCCGGATTTGCGGCGGCGACGGCCTGCACCACCGGGCCCGCATCGATCTTGCCTTGCGGCGGCCATTGCTCCTCGACCCACTGGATATCGGGCCGCTTCGCCGACATCAGCTTCTTGAACGCGCCGACTGCCGATTGGCCATATTCGTAGTTCGGCGCAATCGTCGCCCAGCGCTTGGCCGGCAATTTTGCCGCGGCCTCCACCAGCATCGCCGCCTGCATGTAGTTGGAAGGACGCAGACGGAAGGTGTAGCGGTTGCCCTTGGACCAGGTGATGGCGTCGGTCAGGGGTTCGGCAGCGAGAAAAAACACCTTCTTCTGGTTGGCGAAGTCGCTGACGGCAAGGCCGATGTTCGACAGGAACGTGCCTGTCAGCATCGCGACATTTTCGCTCGACACCAATTCGTTGGCCGCGGTCTGCGCGTCCGCCGGCTTGCCCCCGTCATCCTTGGAGATGACGACGAGCTTCTTGCCGTTGATGCCGCCGGCGGCGTTGATCTCTTCCACCGCAAGCTGCCAGCCCTTGCGATAGGGGTCGGTGAAGGCCGGCAGCAGCGAATAGCTGTTGATCTCGCCGATCTTGATTTCGCTCTGCGCCATGGCGCTGTGCGCCAAACCACTGAAGGCAATGCCCAGTGCCGCACCCAAGAGACGTTTGCTTCGTTGCATCGCGAAAAACCTCCAATGTTAAAAAGACGAGCTACCGCAGACCGTCTTCACCCTTTATCTCGGAAACCGTCAACCCGCCGATCCTTGGCAGCGGCCGGCCGCTGTCGGTGACCGCGAGCGCGACCATGATTTCGTTGGCGCGCGGCGCGTCGTTGATCTGCACTTCCATGCCGTCGAAATGGCTGCGCACAAACGCCGCGTCCTTGTGGCCGAGCGGAATATCCAGCGTCGTGCCGGGCCCGCTCCGCTTTTTCGAAGATGGAATCAATGCCGCGCCCTTGCCCAGGATCTTGCGCACCGGCGCGCCCATCTTCGGGTGCAGGATCGCGGCCGCATGCTCGAGTTCGCCATTTTCGCCCACCGCCGCCGCCTTGCCGTAACTATGCGCCTTTGCGCCTTCGATACCCAGGGCCGCCACTGCCTTTTTTGCCAGCAATTCGCCCAGCTCCTCGCCGATCGCAATCAGCGGAGAAAGATCTTCCACATATCTGCCGGCGAACGGGTTTTCTATCACCGCAATCGCGGCCGCCCGCCGGGTCGGCGGCGCGACGCGCTGCCCCATCTCCAGATGCGTCTCTTCGACGACCGTGACAATCTTGCGAATGACCGCGCTCATCGCTTTTCACCTTGTTCTCGAACCATGCTGACCCTCATACTCTTCTCACGCATGGATCGCACTTTCGATTCCCCGCCCGCAAGCCGGACGAGGCAATTTTGCATTCAACCTTTTCAACCCGATGACGCGCATTTCGCCTTGCAAATGCAAGCTCGCGCCCTCGATCAGGCTGGAGGCGAAGAGCACGCCTGCCTTGCCGGCGCCGGTTTCGAGGGCGGCGGCGATCTCGAATTCCTCCAGTCGCCCGACATCGCGCGTCACTAGCCGCGCACCCAAATCGCTGTCGGGCTGCAACTCCTGCGCCGGGCAGCGGGTAATGGCAGGATGGCCGGGCAAGTCAACGGCGTTGGCGATGATGGTGGCGGCGGCGTCGGCTAGCGCGGCGGTGCGCGAAAGAACCGTTACTGCATCGGCAATCCCCAACGAAAAGCTGCGTCCGTGACGGCCGCTGGTCGCAACGCCCCGGGAGGGATCGCCGGCGTGGATGTTCACCGTCCGCATCAAACCGAACTGGTCGGGCCGATCCATCAGGCCGAGCGTGAACTGCTCCCCATCGGCAAGATGCAACGCGATGTCGCCGCCATTGTTGACATAGGCGCGATCGAGCGAAGCTTCCTGCGTCATCGCGCCCAGAATTTCCTCCGCGACGCTGCCGGCGACGGCCGCCATGGGGGTAATGAAATGCTCGGCGGCGAAGGGCGCCACAGCGGCGTGCATGCGGCGCGCGACTGTTCCCTGCAACGCGCAATGCTCGGGATCGGCGGCCTGGCGCAACGAAGTCAACTCGGCGCAGAGCTCGTCGAGCAGGCCAGTGAATCGGCGCGCCGCAGCCCGATAGGCCGCGCACAAGTTCGTCTCGCTGCCATGCGCCTCCACGATCAAATCGATCGGGCCATCCTGCAGATGCAGCCGCCGGCCATCCTCAAGCCACCCGATTTGCGGTTGCCGTTTCATCGGCGCGACCCCGGCGAAGGTTGCGGCGGCGTCACTTGTCGGGGTTCCGTGTTCGCCTTCAACGACGCCAGCGGACGAACATGATCCATGTGGCCGCCAAGCGCCGCGTAATCCGACAGCCGCAGCGTGAACTCGATCGGCGCGACCAGCGCGGGCGTCGGTACATAGCCAAAGGCGCCCGCCGGCAACCTTGTGACGTCGACCATGAAGGTGATGCCGCCGCCGGGCCAGACATAAACCGGCGCGCCGCCGCACGTGACCCGCGTCAGCGCCTCCTTCACCGAACGCGTCAGCCGCACCGGGTTGTCGGTCACGCCCGCCCGCAACGAACCGCCCGCCCCGCCCATGAACAGCACTGTGCATAGCGCCGGCTCGCAATTCTCCTGGATGCGCTCGACCGATAATTTGAGATCGGCCGGCATCTTCTTCTCGATCGGCTTGAGCGCCGCGTCGAGCTCGTAATAGGCCGCATGTTCGCCGGTCGTTGACACCATCAACATGGTCATGCCGGGACGTGCGACCTTCGGATCGAAGGGGCCGAGCACGGAGAGCGGATCGGAAATCCTGGTGCCACCCCAGCCGGTGCCGGGTTCAGCGACCTGGAAATATCGGCCGGGCGTCGAACGCCGTCCCTTCATTTTGATGCCGGTGTCGGGAATATCCAGCAACTTACCCGCCTGATGTTCGCTCAGCACGCCGGTGATGTGGTCGTCGACAACGACGACTTCATCGACCTTGCCGTGCCATTGCTTGGCGAACATGCCGATGGTGGCCGAACCGCAGCCGACCCGCATCCGCTCCTCGGCAACGCCATTGACGATCGGGGCATAGCTGGCCTGCACGACCACGCTGGCGCCGCCGTCGATCGCGAGTTCGACCGGCTTGCAGTTGCTGAGATCCATCAGCGTGTCGCAGGTGACGCGTCCCTCCTTCTTCGATCCGCCGGTGAGATGGTGAACGCCGCCGAGCGACAGCATCTGCGAGCCGTACTCGCTGGTGGTAACGTGGCCCACCGCTTCGCCCTGCGCGCGCACCGTGGCGGTCTCGGGACCGAGATAACGATCGGTATCGATTTTCACCTTGACGCCGCAATAGCTGAAGATTCCCTCGGTCACCACGGTGACCATATCGACGCCGTCGATCTGCGAGGACACGATGAAGGGCGCCGGCTTGTAATCGGGATAGGTGGTGCCGGCGCCGATCGCGGTCACGAACACGTCCCTCTCGTGGACGAGCTTGCCGTCCCAATCGCCACCGGCCTGGAATGGCACCAGCCGCCCGCCATGTGACACCGTCCGTTCCAGGAGAATATGCGGATCGACGCGCACCAATTGGCCGTCGTGATTGGCGTAGCGGTCGCAGGCTCCCGCCGCGCCCGGCTTGATGTAACACATCACGGGACAGGCATCGCAGCGGATCTTGTCACTTGTTGCAGCAGTCGCATCAGTCAGCATGAACAAGCTCTCGAAGCCGGTGTCAAACTGTTCGAACATTGCAAAGTCAGTTGCGATGCTTCGCGGCGGCAGCGAACGACCTGGACGAATCGCGCATCGTCCGCCAAGGCCCTGTTCGTTCGTATACGAACGATGTTGCGCGCACGGCCAAAACCTGTCAAGCGTCCGATGAGGCGAAAACCGTTCTTGCCGAATAATACCGTAGTTGAATGACCCCTCCTGTTCACAAACAAGGCAGCAGGTTTGGCTACGGAACGACCAGGCTTGCACGTTTGTATGCAAACGGTATCCTTGAGAAGCATTTGAGCGATGTTTGCCGAGCAATTCCTCGCCGGAACCCAAGACCATGACGCAGCCCACGATCCGCCTGCACGTCAACGGCAGGATCCATGAGGTCGGCGCTGCGCCCGATACCGCGCTGCTTTATGTATTGCGCAACGATCTCGAATTGAACGGACCGAAATATGGCTGCGGGCTCGGCGAGTGCGGCACCTGCACGGTGCTGATCGACGGGGTTGCGGCGCGCGCTTGCGTGATTCCGATCAGCGGCTGCGAGAATCGCGAAATCCTCACCCTCGAAGGCCTCGGCTCGCGCAACGATCCCGATCCGGTGCAGGCCGCCTTCATCGGCGAACAGGCGGCGCAATGCGGCTACTGCCTCAACGGCATGATCATGACGACGAAGGCGTTGCTGATGCGCAATCCGCATCCAACCGAGGCCGACGCCCTTGAGGCGCTGCGCTACAATCTTTGCCGTTGCGGGGCGCATATCGAAATCATGCGCGCCGTGATGCGGGCGGCAGGTCAAGCCGCCGAGGCACGCGACTGATGGCCGCGAGCGACGTTCCAGACGATCGTGAGCCTCGGTTGGGAATCCTGTCGGTCGTGCGCCCGGCGGCTCCCGATACGGCCGGCGAATTCGAAACCTTCATCAAGATCACGACCGACGGTTCGGTCACGGCGTTCAATGGCCATGTCGATCTCGGAACAGGCATTCAGACGGCGTTAGGCCAAATCGTCGCCGAAGAGCTCGACGTATCGTTGGCCCGCGTCGTGGTCGTGCTCGGCGATACCGCGCGCGTGCCCAATCAGGGCGCGACCATCGCCAGCGAAACCATTCAGATATCGGCTGTGCCGCTGCGCAACGCCGCCGCGCAGGCACGGCAATTCTTGGTGGCGCGTGCCGCGGAAAGGCTTGAACTCCCGGTCGAAGACCTCACGGTCGAGGATGGCCTTGTCCGCGGACATAACCGTAGCGTCAGCTACGGCGAACTGATCGGCGGTGAAATCATCCGCCTCGAACTCGCCGACGAGGTTCAGGTCAAGGCCGCCAACGCCTACAGCGTCGTCGGACAATCGGTGCCCCGCATCGACCTTCCGGCCAAGGCAACCGGCGAGCCTGTATTTGTTCACGACGTGCGCGTGCCCGGCATGCTTCATGGCCGCGTCGTGCGCCCGCCCTATGCGGGCGTCGACGCCGGCGACTTCGTCGGCACCAGCCTGATCGGCGTCGATGAATCCTCGGTGCGCGACATTCCGGGACTCGTCGCCGTCGTGAGGATCGGTGACTTCGTCGGCGTCGTCGCCGAGCGCGAGGAAAATGCGGTCAAGGCGGCGGCGCAGCTCAAGCTGACCTGGAAGCCGGTGCCGACGCTGCCCGATCTGAAAGATATAGAGACCGCGCTGCGCGCCAATCCCTCGACGCCGCGGGTGCTGATCGACAAGGGCGACGTCGACGCGGCGCTCGCCGTCGCGGCAAAGCCGATGCCGCGCACTTATACTTGGCCCTATCAGATGCACGCTTCGATCGGCCCGTCCTGCGCGGTCGCCGATTTTCACGGCGATCAAGTTCGGGTGTGGTCCGGCAGCCAGAATCCCCACATGCTGCGCACCGATCTGGCGCTGCTCTTGCAACGGCCGGAAGCCGAAATCGAAGTCATTCGCCTGGAAGCGGCCGGCTGCTACGGCCGCAACTGCGCCGATGATGTTTCCGCCGACGCGGTTCTGTTGTCGCGGGCGGTCGGCCGCCCCGTGCGTGTCCAATTGACCAGGGAACAGGAGCACGCATGGGAACCGAAGGGCGCCGCGCAACTGATGGACGTCAAGGGCGGACTCAACGCCGATGGCGGCGTGGCCGCCTACGACTTTGCAACCCGCTATCCCTCCAACAGCGCGCCCACCCTGGCGCTGCTGCTGACGGGCGCGATCGCGCCGACGCCCGCGGTCTCGGAGATGGGCGACCGCACCGCGATTCCGCCCTACGACTATGACCATCTGCGCGTGGTGGCGCACGACATGCCGCCGATCGTGCGCGCCTCCTGGCTTCGCGGCGTGTCGGCGCTGCCGAACACCTTCGCCCATGAATCCTATATCGACGAACTCGCCGCCGAGGCCGGCGTCGATCCGATCGAATATCGCCTGCGCTACCTGAAGGACCAACGCGCGATCGATCTCGTCAACGCCGTCGCCGAGCGCGCCGGCTGGAAGCCGCGAGCAGTACGGCAGGAGCCTGAGGCCGAAGGCAACGTCGTGCGCGGCCGGGGCTTTGCCTACGCGCTCTACGTCCACAGCAAGTTTCCGGGCTATGGCGCCGCCTGGTCGGCATGGATCGCCGACGTTGCCGTGAACAAGGCGACCGGCGACGTCAGCGTGACGCGCGTGGTGGCGGGGCAGGATTCCGGCCTGATGATCAACCCGGATGGTGTACGTCACCAGATCCAGGGCAACGTCATCCAATCGACCAGCCGCGCCCTGATGGAAGAAGTTTCGTTCGACCGTAGTTCAGTGGCAGCTCGTGAATGGGGCGCCTACCCTATCATCAAATTTCCGGATGTCCCCAAGATCGACGTGTTGATGTTGCCGCGGCAGGATCAGCCGCCGCTTGGTGTGGGCGAATCCGCCTCCGTCCCGAGCGCGGCTGCGATCGCCAACGCCATTTTCGATGCGACCGGCGTGCGCTTTCGCGAATTGCCGTTGACGCCGGAGCGAATTCTCAGGGGATTGCGCGGCGAAGAGCCGTCAACGCAAGGCACCCTCCCCGCAGCGTCGTACGCGCCGCCCGCCCTAGACCGCTGGCAACATCCGTTCGCCGGACGCCGCGGCGCATTTGCAACCGCCGCGGCGCTGCTTGCCGGCGCCATCGGTATCGCCGCGGCCGTGCTGCCGTGGCGCGCGATCGCGCCGATCGCGCTGCCGGACGCGTCGGTGTTTTCACTAGCGACGATCGAGCGCGGCCGGCAACTCGCAGCACTCGGCGACTGCGCGGTCTGCCATACGGAAATCAACGGCATCGTCAATGCCGGTGGCCGGGCGATCGAGACGCCGTTCGGCATCATCTATTCGACCAACATCACCCCCGACGTCGAGACCGGAATCGGCAACTGGTCCTATCCTGCCTTCGAGCGCGCCATGCGCGAGGGCATCCACCGCGACGGGCGTCATCTCTATCCGGCGTTTCCCTTCACCCATTACGCGAAAGCAACCGATTCCGATCTACAGGCGCTCTACGCCTATCTGATGGCGCAACCGCCGGTGCGCGCGAAAAACCGCGAGCCGGCGCTTGCCTTTCCATACAATTGGCGGCCGCTGATGGCGGGATGGAACGCGCTGTTCCACCGCCCCGATACTTTCGCACCCGATCCAACCAAATCGGCGACCTGGAATCGTGGCGCCTATCTCGTCGAGGGTCTCGGCCATTGCGGCGCCTGCCATTCGCCGCGCAATGCGCTCGGCGCCGAAAGGGCCAACGCCTATCTCGCCGGCGGCTTTGCCGAGGGCTGGGAAGCGCCGCCGTTGACGTCACTTTCGCACGCGCCC
This sequence comes from Bradyrhizobium sp., assembly GCA_035308285.1. GTDB lineage: Bacteria > Pseudomonadota > Alphaproteobacteria > Rhizobiales > Xanthobacteraceae > Bradyrhizobium. Next base: position 11,596 of record DATGGY010000073.1, read on the forward strand.
ATCCTATGGAACGAAGACGAGCTGTTCGCTTACTTGCGAACGGGCGAATCCAGGTTCCATGGCGTCGCCGCCGGCCCGATGGCGCCCGTGGTGCGAGAACTCAAGTCGCTTCCCGACGACGATATTCGCGCCATGGCGGTTTATCTTGGCTCCTTCAACGCGCCCGCGATCGATCAACCGGACCAGGAGGCGATGGCCGCGCGGCTCGAACGCTCGACAGCAATAAAGGCTGCTTCGGCATCCCCTGTCGGCCTCCGCCTCTACGAAGGCGCCTGCGCGGTTTGCCATCAGGTCGGCGGCCAACCTTTGTTCGGCAGCCGGCCATCGCTGGCGCTGAACAGCAATTTGCACGCGGCCGTCCCCGACAACCTGATCCAGGCGATCCTGCACGGCATCGCCGCGCCGGTCTCGAGCGATCTCGGCTATATGCCGGCCTTCAAGGACGCCATGAACGACGAGCAGATTGCCGAATTGGTGGCGTACCTGCGCCAGCGGTTTGCGCCCGGAAAACCGGCCTGGACCGGGGTGGAGGCGGCGATTAACCACATCCGGCACGCGAATTTGCGCTGACCACCCATGCCCGGCCCGGCCGGGAAACCCACTGGTTGCAGCCCCCCGGTCGAGATAGAATTCGAATATGGCAGTCACAGATATCGCAAGCAGAACCTACAATCACGGCTGGCGGCTCGACCCGATTGTGCGCAGCCTGCTCGATACCGATTTCTACAAGCTCTTGATGCTGCAGATGATCCGGGAAGTCTATCCCAACCAGCGCGTCACCTTTTCGGTGATCAACCGCAGCAAGCATGTGCGTCTGGCCGAGGTGATCGACGAGGGCGAGCTTCGCGCCCAGCTCGATCACGCCCGCTCGATCCGCTTCAGCAAGAAGGAATTGATCTGGCTTGCCGGCAATACCTTCTACGGCAAGACGCAGATGTTTTCGCCCGACTTCATCCAATGGCTCTCGACCTTCCGCCTTCCGGAATACGAGCTCAATAAAGTCGACGGCCAGTATGAACTGAATTTCTACGGCCCATGGACTCACACCACGATGTGGGAAATTCCGGCGCTCGCTATTCTCAATGAATTGCGCTCGCGCGCGGTGATGAAGGGGCAAGGCCGCTTCGCCCTCGACGTCCTCTACGCCCGCGGCAAGGCCAAGCTATGGGCCAAGGTCGAGCGGCTGCGCAAGCTGGAAGACTTGCGGCTTTCCGACTTCGGCACGCGCCGCCGCCATGGCTTTCTCTGGCAACGCTGGTGCGTGGAGGCGGTCAAGGAAGGCCTTGGCGCGTCCTTCACCGGCACCTCCAACGTATTGCTGGCGATGGACAATGATCTCGAAGCGATCGGCACCAACGCGCATGAATTGCCGATGGTGGCCGCCGCACTCGCCAACGACGATAATGAACTCCGCTGGGCGCCGTATCGCATCCTCGATCAGTGGCGCCATACCTATGGCGGCAATCTTCTGATTGCGCTGCCCGACGCCTTCGGCACCAAGGCATTTCTGCGCGATGCGCCGGAATGGGTCGCGGACTGGACCGGCTTTCGGCCCGACAGCGCACCGCCGATCGCGGCCGGCGAGGAAATCATCAAGTGGTGGAAGCAGAAGGGAAGGAATCCGAAAGAAAAACTTCTGGTGTTTTCCGACGCCATGGATGTCGGATCGATCGAGGAAATTTATCGGCATTTTGCCGGACGAGTCCGCATCAGCTTCGGCTGGGGTACCAACCTCACCAATGATTTCGTCGGCTGCGCGCCGGATGGCTCGGTCGACCTCGACCCGATCTCCATCGTTTGCAAAGTGACGTCGGTCGATGGCCGGCCCGCGGTGAAACTGTCGGACAATCCTGAAAAATCAACGGGCAGCCCGCCCGAGCTTGACCGCTACCTCCGCGTCTTCGGCGACGCCGGCCGCGTCCGCACCGCCGTGCATGTCTGAAGCGCCGGTACAGGTCTGAACCCGCGAAGTTGAATCAATCTGCCGCGAGGCTTTGGGCGCCGCATCACGTCCGAACCAACGCGGTCAACCGGCAAGACCGGAGATGCTCCCCAACCGGATTTGCAACAGATTTATCAAGATCGACGCCAGTGACCGGAACCGGACATTTGCTCTGTTTTCGTCGGCGCAAAAAGCCGCGGACGAAGCCCCCGCGGCAAAAAAGCAGGAAAGGAAATGATCGTCGAACCGTCGAATCGACGCATTTGTTGGGCCGATCTGGCGTTGACCCATATCAAGGAGAAGAACGATAGGCGTGTTAATTGAAACCAAGGGGCGGATCCGTTCATGGAGGCGAGCAATGCAGACGCAGAGCAATATCCACTTCTATGTAAATTGGGCCAAGGAACGGCTCGATGAAATGGAAGCAGTACTGACGTCGCTTGAAAGCAAAGTTGGCGAAGTGCAGGCCGATACCCGCGACAAGGCCAAAAAAGCACTCGCTGATCTGCGCAAAAGCCGTGATACCTTCAGGGATATCGTCAAGAAACAGGCGGAGGCCAACGAGACCGCATGGACCAGCGCGAAGGCAAAACTGGAGCCAGAGTGGAATTCGTTCGAGGCCGAGGTCAGGAAATACGTTGAGAGCTTCAGCAAGCAAATCGAGCAACAGCGGGCGACATTCAAGCTTCAGTCGGCGGCTCAACTGAAGGCGTGGCGTGAAGCCGCCGACAAGCTTGCCGGCGACACCAAGCAATTCACTACTGCGCGTCAGGCCGAAATCGATACCGCCGTGAAGCGCATGCAGGCCGACGCCACTGCAGCGGAGGAAAAACTCCAGAAGCAGATGGAACAGGTGGGGACACAGTCATGGTCCGCGCTGATGGCGGTTTTGACAGAAACCCGCGCTGCGTTCGATCGTGCCAACCAGGCCGCGCGCGACGCGTTCAAGCGAGCCGCCTGATGCAGACCTCTCTTGGTCGGAGAAGCCGCCGGGAGGCGGCTTCTCCTTCTGGGAGATGCGACGCTTGAAAAACGGCCGCAGAGGAGCAGCCGCGATGAGCAGCTTGGATGCACACCCCCGGGATGGACGATCAGGCGACCCGAAAACCGCCGTCGGCAACGGGCGACACGTCAGCCTTTGGATCAGGGAGTTGCGGTTCAGCCTTGTGTTGATCCTGACCTTGCTCGGCGTTGCCTATACCAGTTTGTTGAAACAACCGATCATGGGCTATTGGGAGCTTCTGGCGCCGGTGATCGGATTGGTCTGTGTCGGCTCCGGATGGTCCAACGCCAACGACGGGAACGCGCGAATACGACTAATAGGTACGCAGGCGCTGCACTGGGCCGCGTTCCTGCTCGTGATGAATATGATCCTGTTGCCTAGTGTCCAGACGATACTCAATGCCAATGCGACCGGGCTCGCCGTTCTCATGTTATTGGCGCTCGGCACCTTTACCGCAGGTGTTCATATCCTCTCCTGGCGGATCTGTCTTCTCGGGATCATCATGGCGCTCTGCGTTCCGGCGGCGGCATGGATCGAAGCTTCAGCTCTGATTGTCGCGCTGATTTCGATAGCGGCACTCGCAATCGGCGTTGTGCTCGCGTGGCACTGGCACGAGAGCCGCGCCCGAAAAACCTGAGCGATCCGGCCGATCAGGCGCCGACCTCCGATCGATGTGCTGGAAGAAAGCGATTGCATCGCTTCGGTGCTGTCGTCTTTCTACATGTAACGCCGCAGCATCGGCAGCGCCTGCTCGACGCAGATGCGGCCTTCGGCGATTGCCTCCTTGGCCTGGTCGAATTCCATCAAGCCCATGTCGCGCAGTCGCGGGAGCAGCATCACGTGCGGCGGCTCGCCGGCGAGGCGGGTGCGGGTGATATGGTCCTGCATAATGTTGATCGAGTTGGCGAGCACGTCGAAATATCCGGGCGACGACGGCTGCTTCGGCAGCAACTGCTGGGCGATCTGCGCAGTCTGTTCACGCATCGCTGGCGGCAAACGGCTTAGCACCCGATCGAAAAAATCATGCGGAATACGCGCTGACGCAGCCGGCGCCGGCGCGTCGGCCTGAGCCTCGAACCGTCGCCCCAACAGGTCACCGTTGAGATTGATCGCGATGATCACGTCCGCTCCAAGGGCACGGCAGACCGAGACCGGTACCGGGTTGGAGAGGCCCCCATCTACAAGCCACTTGTCGTCGATCCTTGCCGGGCTGAAAATCGCGGGCAGCGCGATCGAGGCGCGCACCGCTTCATGGATTGGCCCGGACTGCAGCCATATCTCGCGGCCGGTGGCGAGATCTGTGGCGATGGCGGCATAAGTCTTGGGATAACTCTCGATCGGCGCTCCAATGTCGAGCCTGCGCAGGAATTGGACCACTTCCTTGCCGTCGATCAACCCACCACCCGAAAACCGGACGTCGATCAACCCGATAATCTCCCGCCAGGTTGCCGCCTCCGCCCATTGCCGCAGTTCGGCCAGCCGCCCCGCGACATAGGCCGCTCCAACCAGCGCGCCGATCGAGGTCCCGCAGACGATGTTGGGCTCAATTCCCGCCTCGGTCAACGCGTCGATGGCGCCGATATGCGCCCATCCGCGGGCAGAGCCGCTCCCTAGTGCGAGGCCAATTCGGCGACGTGTCATAACGCAGTCCCGAGATGCTTGGGCCGTTGATGCTACGTCAGATCCAGAGCCCACGAAAGGGAGTATGTCGACCACGTTGAACTTGTGGTTCACACCCTCATCTGATCAGGCTTCAGCAGGCCGACAACTTTTACGGGACCGACCCCTGCCGCGCCGACGGCTTGCGTTCGATCGGATGAATGTCGATCGAGCGCAAGCGGCCCAAGCGCAGCACGTCCATTTCGAGCGTGCGCCCGATGCGGTCGCGATCGAGCACGCGGATCAGATCGTCGACGCCGTTGACGGCGATGTCGTCGAGCTTGATCACGACATCGCCGGGCAACAGACCCGCGCGGGCCGCCGGTCCGCCCGGCTCGATTTGCGCCAGCAAGGCACCCATCTTGTTTTCGACACCGGCGATCACCGCGTGCCGTCTCGGGACGGGCGCGGTCTGGCCGGACACGCCGATATAGGCGCGCCTGACATAGCCGTGGCGGATGATCTCCGAGAGCACGAATTGCGCCGTGTTGCTCGCCACCGCAAAGCAGATTCCTTGCGCGCCAGAAATGATCGCCGTATTGATGCCGATCACCTCGGCGGTCGAGGACACCAGCGGTCCGCCGGAATTGCCGGGGTTGAGCGCGGCATCGGTCTGGATGACGTCCTCGATGGTCCGGCCGCTTACGGAACGAATCGAGCGGCCGAGCGCCGACACCACGCCGGCCGTGACCGTCGATTCGAAGCCGAGCGGATTGCCGATTGCGACCACCAATTGGCCGCGGCGCAAACTCTGGGAATTGCCGAGCGCGGCATAGCGCAAGTCGCGCGCGCCGTCGGCGCGCAAGAGCGCCAGATCCGTATCGGGATCGACGCCAAGCACGCGGGCGTCGGTGACAATGCCCTCGATATCCCGCAAGCGGATTTGCCGTGACGATCCGACCACGTGGCTGTTGGTCAAGACCAGGCCATCCGGGGAAATGACGATACCGGAACCCAACCCGCCGCGCCGGCGCTCGGCTGGGTCTTTCGAGCCGGTTTCAACCCGAACCACCGCGGGTCCGACGCGGTCCGTTACGCCGATGACGGCGTTCGAATAGGCATCGAGCAGCGCCCGATCGCTGATGCCGGCCGCCTGGACGGGTTGTGGGGGATCAGGATTGTCGGACGTGTCTTGGGTAAAATCCAGCATGGCTATTCCTTCCGGTGTCAAATGGTGGCCCGGTATCGCCCTCGCAAGGGAGCGGTTTTGAGCTATGATGGCGGCGAAAAACCCGAGAATCGCCGCGGCGCCCGAGGCAAACCTGCTGCATGATTACGGTTTCAGAAGAGAAGGCCGTCGATTACGAAAGCACGGCCCGCGTTGCGACCGAGGCGTTCGGGTCGAAGGACGTGGTTTTCTCCGCGCAGCGGATCAAGTGGCTATACGAGCACGGCTTCGGCAAAGGCAGCGCGGTCCTGGCCGTGTTAGATGACGGCAAAAAAGTCGGCCAGATCGTTTTGCTGCACCAGAATATCTATCTGGATGGCAAGCCGGTCGCCGCAACGCAGCTCATCGACCTCTTCATCCTGCAAACCTACCGCTCACCTACACTGGTCCGCCGCATCTACAAGGAGGTCGAGCGCCTGTGCGAATCCTTGAGCATCCGCGTGGTCGTCGCATTGCCGAACGAGAACTCGGCGCCGCTCAATGCGCGCTTCATGAAATTGAAGCCGTTTCTTTCGTTGCAGGCGCGCGCGGGCATCGAACTCGGCTGGCCCCGCGCTTCGCGGTTGAGATTTTCTGGCCGCCTCAAGTCGCTGCCGAGGAAGGAAGCGATCGAATTGCTCTCGACCTTCAATACTCCGACTGCGGAAAACGGACCGCACTGGGACGCCGAAACCCTGCTCAACCGCATCAGCGATCCGACCGGCGATTACGCGGTGCATGCGACGGCGGATTTGCTGCTGATCTCCTCGTCCCGCAAAACCAGGGGCATCCGATATGCCCTGCTGTGCGGCTTTTTCGCACGAGAGGGGATAGCGGCGACGCGGCGAGAAACCCGCGCGCTGATCGGCGCCGCATGCTATTTCTGGAAACACCCGATTTTCGTCTATGCCGGCGTCAACAAGAGCCTTCCATACCTCCCGGGATTTGCACTTCCCGAGAGGTTCCGGCGGCCGATATTGGTCCAGCTCCGCGATTTCAATTCCGAAGAGCCGAACCTGCAATTCGACCGTTTTCAACTGCCGATTCCGATTTTGTTTGATCGCGTTATGGCGTGAGGATCAGCTTTCCGGTGGTTCCGCGGCCCTCCAGGGCGCTATGCGCCTTCGACGCCTCGGCCAGCGGGTAGCTACCACCGATTGTCACGACAAGTTCGCCCTTGGTGACGAGATCGAAGAGCTCGGCAAGTCCGGACCGGAGGCTGGCCGGCGTCAACAACGGAGCGAACGCGAATCCGGTCAAAGACTGGTTCTTGAAGATGAGGCCAAGAAGCTCCGGCACCCCCAACTGAAAGCTCTGGATGTTCAGGGCTCCGTAGATGACGATCTGCCCCAGCGGAGCAAGCACAGCGAGGCTCGCAACCGTCACGTCTCCGCCAACGGACTCAAAGATGATATCGGGTCCGTTCCCGTCCGTAACGCCGCGCAACTCATCGATCCATTCGGGCTTGGTATAGTCCACCCCGGCATCCGCACCGAGCGCGCGCGCGAAATCGAGCTTTTTCGGGTTACTCGCGCCCGCGATCACCGTTCGCGCTCCGGCGCGCTTGGCAAGCTGAATCAGGATCGATCCGACACCACCAGCCGCGGCATTGACAAGAACCGTCTTGCCCTTCGGCGGCGCTTGCCGCGTGAGGCAGAGCGCCGTGAGGCCCTGGATCAACAGAGCTGCCGCCTGTTCAAAGGAAATGTCGTCGGGCATCGGGACCGCCAGACCCGCGTCGATCACGACAAATTCAGCATAGGCGCCGAGGCTGTTGGTCACGAACAGCGGCGCAGCGATGCGCTGTCCAATCGCAAATCCGTGAACGCCCGCGCCGAAGGCCTCGACCACACCGGCGGCTTCGGCGCCGAGAATCGCCGGGAGTGGCGGGGTTACGGCGTAACGATCCATCCGTGTCAATGTATCGGCCAGATTGACGCCGATCGCTCGAACCCGCAAGAGCAATTGGCCGGCTCCGGGTATTGGTGTCGGGAGTTCGACTACTCCGAGAACTTCCGGACCGCCGAAGCGGTTGATCTGAACTGCTTTCATCGCGTGCTCCGCTAGCCAAATTTCCGAAGGCGCTTATGTAGTGTATTGTTGAGTGAGCAAAGTACCGACCAATTCGTGCGATACACACCAAGAGGTAAGTATGGCCGACCCAATCAAGCGCCTGCCGATGCTGCCGGCGGAGCGCGCGCTGAAGGTGATTTCAGGCCGCTGGAAGGCGATTATTCTTTATCGCCTGTTCGATAGGCCCATGCGCCTGTCGGAACTGCAGCGGGTATTGCCGGACGTCAGCCAGAAAGTGCTGATCCAGCAACTGCGCGAGATGGAAGAGCATGGGATCGTCCACCGCGAGGTCTTTCGCCAAGTGCCTCCGCGGGTCGAATACAGCGCAACGCCGCTCGGCCTCAGCTTTGAGCCGGTGCTTCTGGCGCTGTGCGAGTGGGGCCGCCGACACGCTGTCGAGCTGGATGAAGTCGAGCGACTGGCAGACTGCCCGGTCGAAGCCCCGCGGCGGAAAGGCGGTTCGCTAGCGCCGAGACTCCGCGCGATGTGACGAGCGTCTTCACTGCACGCCGAGGTGTTGAAACAACGGCTCCGGCTCTCGCGCCAGCGCCGCGGCGTCGCCCTGATGCACGACCTGGCCGGTCTCCAGGACATAGACGCGGTCGGCAACGGCGAGCGCGCTATAGAGATTTTGCTCGACCAGCAGAATCGACAGGCCCTCGCGCTTGAGATCGAGCACGATGTCCTCCAGATGCTGCACCATGACCGGCGCAAGACCTTCCGAAGGCTCGTCCATCAAGATCATTCTGGGATCGATCATCAGCGCGCGGCCGACTGCAAGCATCCCGCGCTCGCCGCCGGACAATTGCCCGCCGCGGTGGTACCGCCGCTCGGCGAGCCGGGGAAACAAGCCGAAGATGCGCTCCACGGTCCATCCGGTCTTCGCGCGTGGGCTTTTGAGCATCGTTAGATGTTCGATCACCGTCACCGAAGGGAACAGCCGCCGGCCTTGCGGCACGATCGCGATCCGGCGTGCGGCGATGTCGTGTGGTCGTAGCCCCAGCAGGCTTTCGCCGCGCCATGCGATCGAGCCAGCGCGCACTTGCGGCGGCGTCAGTCCCATAATCGAGCGAATGAGCGTGGTCTTGCCCATGCCGTTGCGCCCGAGAACGGCCACGACCTCGCTGGGGCCGACGTCGAGCGACACACCGCGCACCACATGCGCTTCGCCGTAACCGCAGTGCAGGTCGCGAACTTCAAGCATGACGCGGGCGCCCCAGATAAACTTCCTGTACCTCTTTGTTGCGGCGGATGTCGTCCGGCGCCTGCTCGGCGAGGACGCGGCCTTCGAACATGCAGGTGACCAGATCGACAAGCCCGAGTGCGAGGTCCATGTCGTGCTCGATCAGCACGACGGTGATGTCGCGGTCGAGCGAGCGGATGATCCCGGCGACCATCGAACGCTCCGAGGGCGAGAGGCCGGCGGCGGGCTCATCGAGCAGCAACAGCCGCGGCGAGGCGACCAGCGACAATGCGATCTCAAGCTGGCGCTGCTCGCCATAGGACAGATCCTTCACCATGACCTCGGCGCGCGCGGCGATCCGCACGGCGTCAAGCGCAGCGGCGATCTGGGGGGCTTCGATCGAATCGACGTCAGGCCTGCCGAACAGCGAGAACTTACGCAGCGACCTGCCGCGAAGCGCCAGCACCATGTTGTCCAGCACGCTCAACCGCGGAAACAGGTTGGTGATCTGGAAGGTGCGGGATACCCCGAGCCGGGCGCGACGATGCGGCGGCAGGCGGGTGATATCGTGGCCGTCAAAGGCGATCCGCCCGTCCGTAGGCAGCAGGATTCCGGCAATGGCATTGAACAGCGTGGTTTTGCCGGCGCCGTTGGGACCGATGATGGCGCGGCGCTGGCCGCGCGGAACCATGAGGCTGACGCCGTCGACCGCGCGCAAGGCGTCGAACGCAACGACCACATCGGAGAGCGTCAGGATGGGTTCGGACACGGCAAATTCCGGATGCGCGGGACGCGGTCCATGCCGCGTCCCGTGTGATGCTTGATCAGGTCTTCTTGATGCCCTGGAAGGTGCGCGAATAAGGCGGCTGCTTCATGTAGGTCTCGGGGTCGTACGTCCAGAACTGCGAAACGTTCGGATAGCTGGTGATGGGGACGTTCCAGTATTTGCCGTCGGAGCGCTTCACGACCTTGCGGATCTGGACGTCGTAGATTGGGTTGCCGTAGCTGTCGAGCCGGACGGTCTTGCCGAGCGGCGAGCCGGTTAGCTCGGTCTTGAGCACGGTATCGATCAGGAGGTCGCGGTCCTCGACCTTGCCGCCGAGCTTCTCGACCGCCGCGGCAACCCACATAATTCCGGAATACATCGAGAAACCGTAGAGCGAGGGGATCTTGCCGTACTTGGCTTCATACTCCCTAGTGAACTTCTGCGTGACCGGATTGTCCGAGCCCTCGGCGAAATGCGCGGCCGCGATGATGCCGTCACATTCCTCGCCGAGGTTGCGGATCACCGACTGGTCGGTGGCGTTCATCGCGCCGAGCAGCGGTATCCTTCCCTTCAGGCCGAAACTTGCATATTGCTGGATGAAACGCGTGGCGTCGGCGCCGGTCTCCATGGCAAAAATCGCATCCACCTTGAGGTCTGCGAGCTGGCCCAGATAGGGACTGAAATCGGCCGTGTTCAGTGGGTTCCAGAACTGCTGCGCGATTTCGCCGCCGCCTTCGGTGAACACTTGCGCAAGCCCGCCGCATTGCTCGTGGCCGAAGGTGTAGTCTTGGCTGATGGTCGCGATTTTCCTGTAGCCCTGTTTCAACGCCCAATCGCCGAACGGGTGGGTGAAGGCGCTCGCCGAGTAGCCGGCGACGCGGATCACGTTCCTGATGCGGTGCCGCTGGGTGAGATCGTCGGCTGCGATGATCGGGATGAAGTACGGCGTGCCGGTTCCCTTGACGTAATTGGCAACCGCAAGGCCGGTGTTGGCGAGCAGATCGCCGATCAGCATGTGGCAATTGCCCTGCTCCACCAGGCGGCGCGCTTTCTGCAATGCGGTGTCGGGATTCGACGCATCGTCCTCGATGACCAGTTCGACCTTGCGGCCGGCGATCTCGCTCTTGGTCTGATCGAGATAGAATTGCACGCCCTCGACCATTTCCTTGCCGCCCGAGGCGACCACGCCGGTAAGCGGAGCCAACAGGCCGATCTTGATCGGTCCGGCCTGCGCCAAAGCGCGCCGCCATGGCGCGCTGCCGCTGCTTGCGGCCGTGAACGCGGCGGTGGAGCTTTTCAAGAATTGCCTGCGGTCCATTTCAAGGTCCTTTCGTGGAAACGATCAACGTCCCTTGCGCGCCAGTATGGCGCGCAGCGTGCCGATGATGCCCTCGGGGGCGAAAATCATGATCAGGATGAAGGTCACACCGAGCACCATCTGCCAGCGTTCGGTGTAGGCGCTGACGGCATTCTCGAGCGCAATGATCGCCGCTGCCCCGACGAAGCCGCCGAACAACGTACCGACGCCGCCCGCAATCATCATCAGCACGCCCTCGACCGATTGCGCCAGCGCCACGGTGGAGGGGCTGACGAAATTGTTGAACATCGCATAAAGCGCACCGGCAATTCCGGCGAAAAAGCCCGACACCGCGAAGCCGACAAACAAATGCAGCGAAACATTGTAGCCGAGGCTGCGCATGCGGCTTTCGCTGTCGCGGATGCCAAGCAGCGTCAGGCCGAACGGCGAGCGAACAAACCGCCACATCGCGTAGCTCACGACCGTCGCCGCCGCCAGCACCGCCCAATAGAAGGAACGGTGCGTCACCAGAAGGGCCGGGCGGACGTCGCCGCGCATGCCGTTCTCGCCGCCCGTCACTTGGGTCCAGCGCAGGCAGATGCCCCACACGATCATGCCGAGCGCGAGCGTCAGCAGAAGAAAATAGACGCCGGAGGTGCGCACCGCGAGCAGCCCGAAAATCACCGCCACCAGCGTCGCGGCGCACATGCCGAGCAGAAAGGCCACGGCCGGCGGCAGCCCGGCCTGCGCCGAAGCATAGACAACCACATAGCCAGAGACGCCGAAGATCGCGCCGTGACCAAGCGAGGTGCGCCCGGCAAAGCCGGCGAGAATGTCGATCGACATCGCCAGCACGCCGAAGATCAGCACCTCCGTGGCAAGCCCGACCTGATAGTTCGAAAGCACGAGCGGCAGCGCGGCCGCAGCCGCGAGCACGATCAGGACGACGATCGACGCCGGGCCGGTCATGCCGGCAATCCTGAATGGCGCGGGTTTCATTTGCGTCATGTCGATGCCGCCCGTCCGAACAGGCCGAGCGGCCGAAACGCCAGCAGCACCGCCATCGGGCCGAAGATCACGAAATAGGCGAGTTCCGGAAACATCACCTGACCCAGCGTGTTGAGCAGGCCGACCAAAAGACTGCCGACTCCGACACCGATCAGGCTGCCGCGGCCACCGATGATGACGATCGCGAGGCTAAACACCAGGACTTCGGCATCAGCGGAAGGATAGAGCGACAGAAACGCGCCCCCCATCAGCCCGCCAAGACCGGCCAGCGCCGATCCCAACAGGAAGGTGACGAGGAAGACGCGGCGGATATTGACACCGGAAGCCTCCACCATCTCGGCATCGTCGACGCCTGCGCGGATCAGCGCGCCCAGCCGCGTGTGGTTCAACAGCATCCAAAGCGATGCGAACACGACAATGCCGGTGACCAGAACAAACAGCCGGTAGGTCGGATAGAACACCCCGAATACCCGCACTCCCCCGCGCAGGGTTTGCGGAATCGGCACGGTAAAGCTGTCGCCGCCCCAGATCACGAGCGCAAGATCATTGAGGACGAAGGCAAAGCCGAGCGTCAGCAGCACCTGGCGCAGTTCGTTGCCGCGGACAAAGCGCAACAAGCCCTGATCGAGCACGAAGCCGATCGCGGCGATCGCCGCCATCGCACCGATGCCACCAAGGGCGAAGCTGCCGGTTCTGGTTGCAACCGCAAAACCGATGTAGCCGCCAAACAAATACAGCGCGCCATGCGCCAGATTGACGATGCGCAACAGTCCGAAGATCAGCGTAAAGCCGCTCGCCACCACGAACAGAAGGGCTGCGAAGGTCAGTCCATTGAGGATTTGAAAGGTGCTCATCCTGCTCGGCGTGCCCTTAAGGTGCTTTGGGTCCGTTGGCGAGGTACCAGTCGAGGATTTGTTCGCCGGTCATGAAGGCGACGTCCGCCTTCTGCCGGATCGTATCGAAAATGCGGCGAAAATATTTGGTGCGGTGCGGAGCGCCCATGATGTAGGGGTGGATCACAAGCGCCATGACGCGGGCAGACTCGGCCGCATCGGCGTAAATCTGCTCGAACTGATCGATCGCACGATCGTAATATTCCGACGCCTTGTGGTACTGAATCAGCATCATCGCGACGTCGTTGCATTCCTGGGTATAGGGAATATTGACGATCGGCTTCGTCGTGGTCTTGAGCCAGACCGGCTGGTCGTCCAGCACCCAATCGGCGACATATTCATAACCTTCCTGCTTCAAAAGGTCCGGCGTCTCCCAGGTTTCGGTGAGACCCGGCCCCAGCCAGCCGCGCGGGCGTTTTCCGGTCGCGGCTGCAATCACATCGGCGGTCTTGCGGATGTCTTCGCGCTCGTTCTCGACCTTCTGCATGTTGCGTTGGGTGAAGCCGTGCCCCATGAATTCCCAATGGCGCGCCTTTGCCGCTTCGACGATCGGCGGATAGGCCGCCAGCGCCGAGCCGTTGATGGCGAGCACGCCCGGGATATTGAAATCGTCGAACACTTTCAGGAGCCGCCAAAAACCGACTCGGTTGCCGTATTCATGCCAGGCCCAGTTCGGAATGTCGGGCGACGGCGAGCCGCCGGCCGGCGGCGTGAGCACGGTGCGCGGCATCGGAAGCTTTGCATCCCACTCTTCGACATTGACGATCACCCACACCGCCATCCGCGCGCCGTTCGGAAGCTTCAACGCCGCTCGTTCTGAAATCGGCGAATAGAGGATGCGTTCGGTGGGCAACATGTTCATGCCTCCGGCGGCGTGATGGCGATGGTGAGCGACGGCAATCCATCGAGGAGGGTTGTGATCAGAACGGCGGGCAGCACGAGCGCGCTCACGGCTTCGATCCCGGTTTTTCGATCTGGCCCTGGTACCAGTTGAGAATCTGTTCGCCGTTCCAATGCACCACGCCCTCGTGCCTGTTCACATAGTCATAGATCGCCTCGAGATATTTGATCCGGAACGGCTGGCCGGAAATGTAGGGGTGGATCGCAATCGACACGATCTTCGGCCGTTCGCTGCTCTCCGCGTACAGCCGGTCGAAACTATCGATGGTGCGCTTGAGCAGGTGATCGCTGCCGTGGTGCTGCACCAGCATCATCGGAATGTCGTTCAGCTCCACGGTATAGGGCAGCGTCACCAGCGGCCCCTTGGCGGTGCGGATCACGGTCGGCTCATCGTCATAGACCCAGTCGCCGATATATTTGACACCGGCTTCGACGAGAAACTCCGGCGTCTCCAATGTTTGTGTCAGGCCGGGTCCGAGCCAGCCGACCGGCTTTTTGCCGGTGAACTTTTCGATCACGCTCATCGAACGCGCGATCATCGCCCTCTGATCGGGCTCCTTGTGGATCGGCCCCTGTTCGTAAGCATGACCCATGAACTCCCAACCGGCATCCCTGGCCTGTTGCGCGACGCGCGGATAGTCCTCGCACACCCGCGCATTGATCGAGAGCGTCGGCGCTATCCCGAGCTTCTTGTAGAGATCGAAAAACCGCCACACGCCGACCCGCATGCCGTATTCGTGCCAGCTCCAGTTCGGCACATCGGGCAGCAGCGGCATGCCGGTCGGCGCCGGAATCACCTGCCGCGCCATCGGCTTCGAAATATCCCACACTTCCAGATTGACGATGGTCCAGACCACGATGCGGGCCCGGCCCGGCAGCTTCAAGGGCGGCCGGTCGACGATGGCGGAATAGTCGCTTCTTTCGCGCGGGATCATGGGTTCAGGCATTGCAGCTACTCTTGGGTCGGTTTGAAGAACAGGTGATCATGCGGCGCTGGGCCGGCGCGGGGCAAGCGCTTCGAGCGCCATCACCGCATCGGCGTTCATGACAAAGCCCGAACGCGGTGCGGATACAGGCCAGTCCCGCCGCATGCAATTCCGGTCCGTCCATGCTGTCGACGCAGTCTTCGACTACGATCGCCGCGTAGTCGCGAACATTGGCGGCCGTGGTGGTGGCGAGCACGCAGGAATTGGTATTTACGCCGGTGATCAACAGGGTGTTGATGCCGTGCGTACGCAGCAGAAAATCGAGGTCGGTGCCAAGGAAGCAGTCGTAGCGCTTCTTGGTGTTGACGACGAAGTCTCTGGCGTCGAGCAGTTGCGGCATCACCGTACAGCCGGGCCCGCCGATGATATTGTGGCGCATCGCGTTCTTGCGGGTCGCGGTCGGATCCTCGGCGCAAGTACGCCAGAACGGGTTGGCGCGGATTTCGTCCGTGTCCCGGTACGACGTCACCAGGTGGATCACCGGAATGCCGGCGCTGCGGCACCAGTCGAACAGCCGCTTGTTGGCCGCGATGACGCGCAGCGCAACGTCGGGCGCGGTCGGCATGGTGGCCACCGCCATGTCGAGATGCCCGCGATGCAGGTCAATGGCCACCACGGCCGCCTTGGGATAATCGACACCGAGATTCATGGCACGCCTCATAGCAGGGGATTGATGGATGTCTTGAGCAAACCACGCTGGTCGATGCCGAAGCGGTCGGCAAGCCAGTCGGCAAGCACTTCCTGGCCGATGGTCGGATTGTCGTGCTGACAATGTTCGGCGCCGGTCTCTTCGGGGTCAAGCACGCGCAGCGTCGCATCGACGCCATGGGCTTTCGCATAGTCGTAAGTCTTGCGCGCCGCGGTCACCGTCAGCACGTCGTGGCCGCCATGCAGCACCAGATAGGGGCAGCGCATGTTCTCAAGGTGTCCCTTGAGCGTGAACGGCTTCATCAACTCGTGCGCCTCGCGCATCGATTTGGCGCCGAACACCCAGCGGATATGCATGGCCAGCCCAAAATCGTCGCCCTTGTTGCCCCACATGTCATGCACCGACCAGATCGCGCCGTGTGAAATTGCCGCCGCCAGGCGCGGCTCATAGCAGCCGGCGCGCGCCGCATAATAGCCGCCGAGACTGGACCCGCACACCGCGATGCGGGCAGAATCGACGTCAGCGCGCCGCTCGAGCCAGTCGATGCACTTGCCGATCGGCACTTCGCTGTCGTAGCGGGTGACGATCTTGTGCCGCCGCAGCGTGCCGCCCTGCCCGGGTCCGTCGATCATCAGTACCGAAATGCCGCGCTGCAGGCAGCCATGCGCCTGCATGAACCACATTTCGTCCTTGATGGAATCAAGTCCGCCCATGCAGATCAGCACGGGCAATCTGTCGCCGGGGAACGGCGCGCGAATGAAATAGCCGCAGATCGGCTTTCCCGGCGCGTAGGGAATCTCGACCGCCTCGCCAGGCGGGTTGAGATAAGAGATGAACCTGTGCGAACAGGCTTCCATCTTCTCGAAGGTAGGCAGCCGTCTTGAATCGTCCGGTTCGAGGTGAAATTCAGCCTGCCGGTAATAATCCGCCGCGCGCAGGAAGCAGTTCATGGCCGTGCGGATGTGGCCTGACGCCTCTTCGGCGGTTGCGCGTTTCCAGTTGCGGTCGGCGATACGCATCCATTCGGCGTGCCAGCTTTCCAGATCGCCCGGGATCATCCGCGACCCCGCCTGCAACACTTCGCTGACGCTGCCGCCGCCCTCCTGGGTTTCGCCGAGACCGCGCCGGAATTGGTAGGAAAGCCAGGGATGCTCGGGCCAATGATGCCAGCCGAAGGGTTCGTAATGCGGGCCACGGTCGGCGGTGATCAATTCGATGGCGTTTTCGCTGATGCCGACATTCTCCTGCGCCATGAACGGTACGCAACCTTCGCCATTATTGGGGGTGTGCCATGGTTCGTCGAACCGCCGCATGAGTCAATATGGATTACATATACTTGGACGCGCCGAGGTGCCGGTGTCCGA
The DNA here is from genome assembly GCA_035308285.1 of Bradyrhizobium sp. Lineage (GTDB taxonomy): Bacteria > Pseudomonadota > Alphaproteobacteria > Rhizobiales > Xanthobacteraceae > Bradyrhizobium. The sequence goes on from DATGGY010000073.1 coordinate 28,466, forward strand.
GCATTTCTCAGGCATCACGGGTTCGCTGATCCGGCCGCCCAGCGTGCCCTGCGCAGGTCAACCGGGCGGCGCTACGGCCGGGGGATGGGAATTCGACCTGGAAGCCGGGCGCCTCTGCTTTTTCTCTCCCCCCATGTCACGCTTTGACCTCCTGAAGTGTCTTGTTAGCAAGAACCCATTCAGGAGCTCCTCATGAATCCTATCCCAATCCGCAACAATACCCTTGGCTATGACGTCGTCATCCTGGGAGGTGGCTATGCCGGGCTGATGGCAGCGCTTCGTCTTGGCCGAAAGAAGCAATCTCTGCGCATCGCTCTGATCAACGCGTCCGATCAATTCCTGGAGCGCGTGAGGTTGCAGGAGAGCATCGTGACCGAGGTCAAGCCGCGCATCCCGTCAATTTCGGAGTTCCTTGCGGGAACCAATATCGAATACTTTTGCGCCAGCGTCGTCTCGCTCGACGCGAACCGCCGTCGTGTTCGGATCGCTTCCGATCGGGAGATCGGGTTCGGCGAGGCCATTTACGCGCTGGGCTCGCGCATCGACGTGGAGAGCGTGCCGGGTGTTGCCGAACATGCCTATCGGCTCGAAGCAGCCGAGGGTTCGCGCTCGCCATCTGCGCTACGGGCCCAGTTGCGAGAGAACGCCGGCCGACCGATCCGCATCGTCACCGTCGGCGGCGCGGAAACCGCGGTCGAGGCCGCGGGCGAGATCAAGACCGCGTGGCCGAGCGTTGAGATGACCATGATCAGCAGATCGCGGTGTGGCGACTTCAAGGGAGATCGCGTCGAGACCGCTATACGCTCCGAGCTCGCTCGTCTTGGCGTCAGAATGGTCGACCATGAGACCGTCACCGAGGTGCGCGCCGCCGAGGTGGTGACCGCGGCCGGACAAATCCACCCCTTTGACATCTGCATATGGTCCGGCGGCCTGCGCTCGGCGGGGATCGCAAGCAGCGCAGGGCTCGCCACCGATCCGCAGGGGCGGATTTGGGTCGATGCCAATCTGCGGTCGATCTCACATTCGCATGTCTTCGCGATCGGAGATGCCGCCCATCCCATCGCGCCGACGGGGGCCCCCTATCGGATGTCCGCGTTTGCTCTCGACCGGCGCCTATGTTGCCGATGCGATCCTGGCGGAAGGGACCAAACGGCGACCTGATCCCTTCAGCTTTTCGACCTACGGCCAGGGCATCGCCATCGGCCGCAGTGGCGTGGGATTTTTTAGCTATCCCGACGACCAGCAACGCTGGTTCATCGTCACCGGGGGAGCGGCGCGAGTAATTCGGAATTTTTTTGTGTGGTTCATCTCCTATGCGCTCAAACTCGAGCGTAAGATGCCTGGCTTTTACTTCTGGCCCGGACGGCGGCGCGTATCATGGCACGAAGCGAACGAAGCAGTACAACGGGCTCGGACCGTAACGGCGGCGCAAACGGCTTGAGTGGGGACCGGACCTTTGTCGAACTCCGTCCGGCCATGTTCGCGCTGGCTTACCGGATCACCGGTAACCGCGCGGACTCTGAGGAAATCGTGCAGGACGCCTTCCTGCGCCTGCACGGTGCCACGCCAAAGGACGCGGTGCGTTCGCTCAAAGCCTATCTTGCCGCCATCACTGCGCGGCTCAGCCTCAATCGGCTGCGCGATCAGCGGGCCCGCCGCGAAAGTTATGTCGGCGAATGGCTACCGGAGCCTCTGGTGACAGAGAACGTACCCAGCGTTCGCGCCGAAGACGTATCGTTCGCCTTGCTGGTCGTGCTTGAGCGGCTATCGCCGCTGGAGCGCGTTGTGTTTGTTCTGCATAACGCATTCGACCTCACCTTCGAGGAAATCGCGCCGGTGGTCCGGCGGGACGCCGCCACCTGCCGTAAGATCTTCAGCCGGGCGCGTGCGCACGTGCTGGAACAGCGACCGCGCTTTGCGGTCGACCGCGAGCGCCACCGCGCGCTGCTGCGAAGCTTTGCCGACGCGGCGCGGGACGGCGATACCGCAGCGCTGGTTTCACTGCTCGATGAAAACGTCATCCTGCATGGCGACGGCGGGGGTAAGGCACTGGCGCTGAAGAAGCCGGTCGTGGGCAACGTGGCGGTCGCGCAGTTCCTCATCGCGGCGACCCGGACACTGCCGAGCAACGCAACCGCCGACGTGATCGAACTTAACGGCGCGCCTGGCCTGGTGCTCAGGGCGGATGGCCATCCAGTCGTGGCCATTCTCATCGAGACCGACGGCAAGTGCATTCAGGCCGTCTATGGCATCTCAAATCCCGACAAGCTCGGTTCGATCGCAACTGCCCACACGGGGTCGCCGACCTAGGGGTCTTTCGGCCCATCGGCGCCCGGTCGCGGCGGCTTGATCTTAAATCCCGGCGCGCTATATCGACATTTTCCGATTCCCGAGCAGAGAAAATGCCGACCATTGACGCCACCATTGAGTCCCAACCCTTTCAGGCCGAGGTTTCCGAGCTTCTGAACCTGATGGTGCATTCGGTCTACTCGGAGACCGATATCTTCCTGCGCGAGCTGATCTCGAACGCGTCGGATGCCTGCGACAAGCTGCGCTATGAGGCGATTGCGGCGCCCGATCTGATCGGCGACGGCGAGGCTCCCCGGATTCGTATCGCGCCCGACAAGAAAGCCAATACGCTCAGCGTCATCGACAGCGGCATCGGGATGGACCGGCAGGAGCTGATCGACAATCTCGGGACCATCGCCAGCTCCGGCACCAAATCCTTCGTTTCGCGTCTCAAGGAGGCCAAGGATGGCGCCGGCCTT
>DATGGY010000074.1:0-34963 GCA_035308285.1 Bradyrhizobium sp.
CGATCAGGCTCTGATCTACCGGCTCTGCGGCGACCGCAACCCGCTGCATTCCGATCCCGAATTCGCCAGGCGCGCCGGCTTCCCGCGCCCCATCCTGCACGGCATGTGCACCTTCGGCATCACCTGCCGCGGCATCCTGCAAACTTATGCCGATTACGACGCGAGCGCTTTCAAGCAGCACGCCGCGCGGTTTTCTTCGCCAGTCTATCCCGGCGAAACCGTGACGCTGGATCTATGGAAGGATGGCAACGTGATTTCGTTCGAGGCGAGGGTCAAGGCGCGCGACGCCATCGTGATCAGGAGCGGCAAGACGCTGTTGGGATAACGGTTTTGTGCCCCGGACGCGGCGCGGCGCGTGAGCGGTGCGCCGCTGATCCGGGGCCCATCAGTAGTTGTGAAATAGGTCCCGGCTCTGCGGCGCATCACTTTGTGCTGCGCCGCGTCCGGGACACGAGAATATAAGGAGGCAACACCATGGGATTACTCGGCGGCAAGGTGGCGCTGATCACGGGTGCCGGCGGTGGGCTCGGCGAAGCCTACGCCAAGCTGTTCGCGCGCGAGGGCGCGGCCGTCGTGGTCAACGACCTCGGCGGGCCCCGCGACGGCTCCGGCTCCGACGTCTCGATGGCGCAAAGGGTGGTCGATGCGATTCTGGCCGAGGGCGGCCGGGCGGTCGCCAACGGCGCCGACATTTCGACTATCGCCGGCGGCCAGTCGGTGTTCGACGACGCCATCAAGCATTTCGGCCGCGCCGACATTCTCGTCAACAATGCGGGCATCCTGCTCGACCAGACCTTTGCCAAGGCCACGGAAGCGGCCTGGGACAAGGTGCTGAAGGTGCATCTGAAGGGGACATTCTGCTGCACGCAGCCCGTGTTTAGGTGGATGCGCGAGAACGGCGGCGGCGTCATCGTCAACACCTCCTCGACCTCGGGCCTGATCGGCAATTTCGGGCAGTCCAATTACGGCGCGGCCAAAGGCGGCATCTGGGCGTTGTCCAACGTGCTCGCGATCGAAGGCCGCAAGTACAATATCCGGGTCTGGACGCTGGCGCCGGGCGCGCTGACCCGCATGACCGCCGATCTGCCGCGCTATATCGAAAACCCCGGCATGGCGCTTGGACCTGATGGCATCGCACCGGCCGTGCTATACATGGTCAGCGAGCTGTCGGGCGACCAGACCGGCAAGGTGCTCGGCGTCTCCGGCCCGCGCGGCGTGCGCGAAATGAAGATGATGGAGAAGCCGGGCTGGAAGCCGCCGCACACGGGTTGGCAGGCGCAGGATATCGTGGAGCATGCCGGCGAGATTTTCTTCTCCGAGGAAGAGATCAAGATGGGCGCGCGAAGGTTTTAGTCGAGGCGTCATTCCGGGATGGTCCGAAGGACCAGACCCGGAACCTCGAGATTCCGGGTTCGATGCTTTGCATCGCCCCGGAATGACCAGGAAGGATAAGGGCACCGATGACAAAACTCACCCACAAGGCCGCCGGCACCTTCGCGATCGCGCCGACGCCGTTTCATGACGACGGCCGCATCGACGAGAAGTCGATCGACCGGCTGACCGACTTCTATGCCGAGATCGGCTGCGATGGCGTGACCGTGCTCGGCATCATGGGCGAAGCGCCGAAGCTCGAGGGCTCGGAGTCGGAGGAGGTCGCGAAGCGCTTCATCAAGCGCGCCAAAAACATGCAGATCATCGTCGGCGTTTCCGCGCCGGGATTTGCCGCCATGCGCTCGCTGGCGCGCGCTTCCATGGACGCCGGTGCCGCCGGCGTGATGATCGCGCCGCCCCCGAGCTTGCGGACCGACGACCAGATAACCGGCTATTTCAAACAGGCGGTGGAAGCAATCGGCAGCGACATTCCATGGGTGCTGCAGGACTATCCATTGACGTTGACGGTGGTGTTTACGCCCGCCGCGATCCGCAAGATCGTGATGGACAATCCGTCCTGCGTGATGCTCAAGCACGAGGACTGGCCGGGACTTGAAAAGATTTCGGCGCTTCGTGCCTTCCAAAAGGACGGCTCGCTGCGGCCGCTGTCGATCCTGACCGGCAACGGCGCGTTGTTCCTCGACTTCGAAATGGAACGCGGCGCCGACGGCGCGATGACCGGCTACGCATTTCCCGAAATGCTGATCGACGTCGTGCGGCTGTGGCAGGAAGCCCGCCGCGATGCCACGCACGATCTGTTCGATGCGCATCTGCCGCTGATCCGCTACGAGCAGCAGCCGGGCGTGGGGCTCGCGGTACGAAAATACGTGCTGCAGAAGCGGGGGATCATCGCCTCGAGCGCGCAGCGCAAGCCGGGCTCGAGCCTCACGGCGACCGCCAAGGCCGAGGTGGATTATCTATTATCGCGCGTCGCGCGCGTCGACAAGCGCGCGAACCTGCAACCGCAATCCAGCGCCGCCGGATGATCATGGCCGCCGAAATCGTCACGCCGCGCCCAGCCTCCACGATCCTCCTGCTTCGTGACGGTGCCAAACACGATCTCGAAGTCTTCATGATGGTGCGCCATTATGAGATCGACTTCAATTCCGGCGCGCTGGTGTTTCCTGGCGGCAGCGTCGATAAAGGCGACAAGGAGATCATCGAGAAGGGCGAGCTTTACTCTGATAGCGAGGGGCTTGACGAAAGCGGCTTGAGTTTCCGGATCGCGGCGATCCGCGAAACTTTTGAGGAGAGCGGTATCCTGCTCGCGCGTCCGCGCGGGTCGAAATCCCTGGTCGATGCGAAGCAAGCGGCTGCGATCGAGGCTGACAGCCGCGCCGCTTTATCTGAGGGCAAGACCACTTTCCTCAAGGTGCTCGCCGATAGCGGCATGGTGCTGGCGCTCCATGAACTCGTGCCCTATGCGCACTGGATCACGCCGGAGGGTATGCCGAAGCGCTTCGACACCTGGTTCTTTCTTGCAGCCGCACCGTCCGAACAGGCTGGCGCGCATGACGGCAAGGAATCCACCGATTCGATCTGGCTGTCGCCGCGCGAGGCGCTGGCCGGTGGCGAAAGCGGGCGGTTCAAACTGCCGTTTCCGACCACGCGCAACCTGATCAAGCTCGGCAAGCAGCCGAACGTAAAGGCCGCGCTCGAATCCTCTCGCGATCAACCGATCGTCACGGTGATGCCGGTGATGACAAGGCTGAACGGCGGCCGGCAGCTCCGTATCCCGCTTGAGGCCGGGTATGACGGCGAATTGTTTGAGGTTGGCGGGGCGTAAATGGGGCGCCCCGAGGCGCAAGTCGTTCGAAATTTAGCGCGCGTTAACCGCAAGAAGAGCAGGGCCGCCGATTTCGAAAAAAGGACGCTTCTCGATCGATATCTGTCGATCCTATGGTCATCCTCGGTTAACGGAGGTTGCCCATGGCGCAGAAAATAGAAGCAATGTCGGTCGAAGATGCGCAGCGGGTCGAAAAACAAAGGACGTGGGTTCGGGACCATTTTGATCCGGAGGCTCGTCACCAATATCAGACGATCGAGGGAAAACTTCGTCTTCTGGACACGATCATCCGCTCCGGTTGGATCGAGCCAACGGAAACGTGGAAATTGCAAAGTCTCGGCATCACGTTCGGCGATGCTCTGGCACAGAACACGGGATTATCGTGGGTTGCTGTCGAGGACGAGTACGGCCGTGACCCTGCGCTGCACGATCACCGTACGACCATCGTGGTGTTCCCGATGACGACAATCTCAAAGCGGATCGAGCGCGGCGAGACGGTCGACGTTCGAGACCTGTTTGACCAGGCTTGTCAGTCGATCGGTCGGATGAGGAGCGAGCTGAGAGGCGCCTGACATAAGCGGCGCATGATAAATGCCGCAGCTTTGGCTGCCGGGCGTATGGCTATCGGTGATCCCACAGTTCGGCGCGTAACGAAGCATTGGAGCGCCCCCACCATGTAGTGCGTTCGTCTCGACAGCAATCGAGAGCGCGGCACTATGGAAGAAGAACCCTCACAAAATCCCGCTATCCGCATCGAGTTGCTGTTGCTGCTTCTGTTGGCGACGCTGTGGGGCGGCTCCTACACCTTCATCAAGCTCGGCGTCGCCACGATCCCGCCGATCACGCTGATCGCCGGGCGGACATCGACCGCGGGCGCGCTGCTGCTCCTCGTCATGTATTGGCGGGGGATAAGGCTTCCGAGGGACGCCGCGACCTGGCGCCGCTTCATGTTTCAGGCCTGCCTCAACAGCGTCGTCCCGTGGACGCTGATCGCCTGGGGGGAGCGCGCCGTGGATGCCGGGCTTGCAACCATCCTCAATTCCACCTCGCCGATCTTCACATTCTTCCTCACGCTCGCGGTGGCCAGTCAGGAAAGCCCGTCCTTGCGAAAGCTCTTCGGCGTTGCCGTCGGGATGGCCGGCATTTGCCTCATCGTCGGCGTCCAGGCGTTCGCGGGCCTTGGCGAGCAGCTGATCGCGCAAATCGCCATCGTAGTGGCGACGATTTGCTATGCGGGAGCCGCCGTGTTCGGCCGTGGCTTCAAGGGTCTCGATCCGATGGCGCCGGCGGCCGGCTCGCTGCTTTGCGGGGCGGCGGTTCTTATTCCCGTGAGTATCATGGTGGATCGGCCATGGACCTTGGCGCCGTCCACCACTTCGATGCTTGCGCTGCTTGGACTTGCGGTATTCTCGACGGCGTTTGCCTTCGTGATCTATTTCCGTCTCATTCAGACGTTGGGGTCGGTTGGAACGACCGCCCAGTCTTACTTGCGCGCGCCGATCGGGGTTGCGCTCGGCGTATTGCTGCTCGGCGAGCGCCTGTCTGCGACCGCCTGGATCGGGCTCGGCTGCGTGGTTCTCGGCGTGGCCGCGATGACGATACCCCCCGCGCAAGCCGCTCGCGATCGACGCTCCGCTGCGAGGCTGAGCCTGCCCTTGCCGGCTGGGGCGAATAGCGCCATCCTGACCGCCAGCGGCGCCATCGGCGCGCCGCAAGAGCGATCAGAGCGGGGCGCCGGACCGTGAATATTCGACGCCTTGGCGTGGCGATGGGAGCATGGCTGCTGGCGCTTGCTTCATCCGCTACGGGATGGGCGGCGCAGGAGAACTTTCCCAATCGCCCGGTACGGGTCGTCAATCCCTATTCGGCCGGAAGCGTTGCCGACGTGTACGGGCGCATCGTCACCCAGAACATGGCCGCGCGATGGAATGCGTCGATCATTCTGGAATCCAAATCCGGCGCCAATGGCTCGCTCGCGGCCGAGGACGTCGCGCGCGCCGCGCCGGATGGATACACCTGGCTTCTCGTCACCACCTTCTTCACCACCAGCCCATCGCTCAATCTCATCTTGCGGTGGGATCCGGTGCGCGATTTCATCCCAATTGGGCAGATATGCCAAGCTCCGAATTTCTTCATCGTTCCCAGATCTCTGCCGGTGAAGAATGTCGCCGAGTATGTGGCGCTCGCCAAGGCAAAACCGGGTGCGTTGAACTACGGCCATCCGGGCAAGGGATCGACGGGGCATCTCGGCTTCGAACTGTTCAAGCGGTTGGCCGATATCGACGTCACGCCGATTGGCTATCGCGGCTATCCACAAATGGTGGCCGATATCGCAAGCGGCCTCATCAACTCGACCTTCCTTTCCGCCAACCAGGCGCTGGCGCAGGTGCAGACCGGCACCATCAGAATCATCGCCACGATCAACAATGGCCGCTCGAAATATTTTCCCGATGTGCCGACCATGGCCGAGCAGGGCTTTGCCGAAGCACAGGTGACACCATGGTTCGGCATCGTGGTACCGGCCGGCACGCCGCAGCCGATCGTCGATCGCATCAGCAAGGCGCTGGAAGCCGCACTCGCCGCGCCGGAAGTACGCGAGCGGCTGGACCTCGCCGGATGCGCGGCGAAAAGCGCGCCGCTCGCCGAGTTCGCCGACATCATCAAGTCGGACATCGCGCTATGGGCGAAGGTCGTCAAGGACGCCGGTATTCCCGCGGATTGACCCTGCAAGTTTTGTCCGTCAGCGCGCCGACGGTCGTTAACTCTGCATCGAATCGGGCCCCATCGACGCTTGGCAAGCTCCCACGGGACCTGATTCCATCGTATAAAAACCGGGCTGCAGTGAGCGGGTTCCAATGCCTAAGGCCTTTGCCGCAATCGTCCAACGGGTACGGTCGTTCTCGCTTTCGATCGGCCGGCTGACCTTTGGCAGCTTTCTGCTCCTCTTGGCGATGATCGTGATGACCAGCGTCGCCAGCGTCGTCTCGATCCGTCACATCGGTGCGACCTTTGCCGAGTTGGAGCACCTGCAAAGCCTTGGCGACGTGGTCGAGGAGATCGACCGCCGCACCAACGAATTGCGGCTGGCGGCGCGCGATTTCGTGACCGATCCGGCGGCGCCTTCCAGCCAGGTCTGGGAGGCGGCCTCCTCGCTGAGCGCGCTGTTGAAGAAAACGCGGCTGCAACTCGCCCCCGAGCAGCAGGAGATGATCGACGGCGTCACGCAGCGGCTCGCCAACTATCGCGCCGGAATCGAGCGCATCACGGCCTTGATCGCGCGGCGCGCGGAACTGATCGCGGCCCTGCCGCCGATCCGGCAGCGGTTCGAGGCGGCCATATCCGAAATCCCCGACCGGGCTACTGCAAGGTCTCTGTTCCGGGCGCAGAATCAGGTTGCCGCGGCGTTGCTGGCGCATGATCCCGCAGCCGCCGAGCAGGCCGCGCAGGCCATGAAGAAGCTTTCGATCGATGATCCCGCGCTTCGCGCGGCGACCGATGCCTATACGGGTGCGATCATTTCGATCTCGGGGGCCGAAGGCCAGATTGCCCAGCTCGACAAGGAGGTACTGGGCACCGAGGGACAAATGATCAGCCGCGTGACCGATTTGCTGCGTGACCTCGGCAGCCAGAGGGGGCGTGTGCTGGCCGGCGATCTCGGCAGAACGCTAGCCCACGACAAATGGCAGAGCATCCTGCTTGGGCTATCCGGCGTGCTGGTCGGGCTTGCCGCCGCGCTGTTCGTGGTGCGCAGGACCGTTCGTCCGCTCAAGGCGATCGCCGGCGCCATCCGCGCGCTTGCGGCGGGCGAGAAAAATACTTCGATCCCGGCAACCGGGGTGAATAACGAGATCGGCGACATCGCGCGCGCCGCGGAGGTGTTCCGCCACTCGCTGGTCGACGCGGACACCGCGCGCGAGGCGGCGATCCGCGCTTTGGCCGAGCAGCGCCTCGCCGAGGAAAGTTACCGCAAGCTGTTCGAGGGCTCCGTTGACGGAATCTACGTGACGACGCCGGCCGGCGCGCTCCTCAACGCCAATCCCGCGCTGGCGCGGATAATGGGGTACGACACGCCGGAGGAACTGATTCGCGGCGCTGGCGATATCACCCACAGCGTCTATGTTCGCGCCGAGGCGCGTGCCGAATACCAGCGCCTGATGCAACGCGACGGCATGGTGCGCGAATACGAATATCAGGTGCATCAGCGTGGCGGGGAGATCCTCTGGCTTTCCGACAGCGCAAGCGCGGTGCGCGACGAGAATGGCAAGATCGTCCGCTATGAAGGGACGGTGCGCGACATCACCGACCAGAAGCGCGCCGAGGAGGCGATCGCCGAGGGTCGGCGGCTGTTGCAACTCGTCATCGACACCGTTCCGGCGGTCATCAACGTCAAGGACAAGGAGCTTCGTTACGTCCTGATGAACCGCTACATGGCCGGCATTTTCGGGATCGAGCCCAGGGAGGCCATCGGCAAGACCACGTCCGACCTGATGTCGCGCTACGGGGCGCAAAAAACCGACGAGAGCGACAGGCGGGTGTTGGCGACGGGCAAGGAGCTCGGCTTCTACGAGGAAGAGTATCGCGATTCTTCCGGCAATCTGCGCTATTGGCTGGTGAACAAGCTTCCGCTGCTCGACGCGATGGGCGATATCGACGGCATCGTCACCGTTGGGCTCGACATTGGCGAGCGCAAGCGCGGCGAACAGGAAATGCGTCAGGCCAAGGATGCGGCCGAAACCGCCTTGCGCAATTTGCGCGAAACCCAGAACTCGCTGATCGAGGCGGAGAAGCTGGCCGCCCTCGGCCGCCTCGTGGCGGGGGTCGCCCACGAAGTCAACAATCCCGTCGGCATCAGCCTGACGGTAGCCTCATCGTTGGAGCGCAAGGCCGCCTCGTTCGCCAGTGAGGTGGCGCGCGGCGAGGTGAGGCGATCGAGCCTTAATGAATTTCTTGAAGCCAGCCGCGACGCCTCATCGCAGCTTGTCGCCAATCTCAACCGTGCGGCGGAACTGATCGCCTCGTTCAAGCAGGTCGCCGCCGATCGGAACTACTCGGATCAGCGGACCTTCGACCTTGCTGACCTGACCGAGCAGGTGGTCATGAGTTTGCGGCCTGGCCTGCGCAAGCACCATTTGACGCTCAACGTCGATTGCCAGCCCAGCCTCATCATGAACTCGTACCCCGGTCCGTATGGGCAGGTGCTCACCAACCTGTTCCTGAATTCGGTGGCACATGCCTTTCCGGACGGCAGGGCCGGGACGGTGGATATCAGGGCGCGCGAAGCCGGCAACGACCATGTCGAAATCATCTTTTCCGACGATGGTTGCGGCATGAGCCTGGACGTCCGCCGCCGCGCGTTCGATCCGTTTTTCACGACGCGGCGAGATCAGGGAGGCACCGGACTTGGGCTGCACATCGTCTATAGCATCGTGACCAATCGTCTGGGCGGCCGGCTTGAGCTTGATTCCGAGCCGGGCAGGGGCACGCAAATCCGGATCGTCCTGCCGCGCGTCGCGCCGCTGGAACAAGCTGCGGAGTAATGTTCATTTCGGGGGAAGGGCTAATCGCTCTCGGCAAGCTTTCGCAACGTGGCCTTGAATATCTGGCTGGCCTTGCCGACAAGGGCCGTGCCGCTCATCTCCGCCGCGGTGTCGGTGAACGTGCCGGAGACGCCGATACCGACCGGGCTCGGCCCGCCGAACAGCGGGTTGGCTTCAGGGCTGGATGTGTGGCGCTGAACCAGAACCTCGCCCTTGAAGGTGTTTCCCTTCACTGCGTAGCTGCCGGTGTAGAACAAGAACGCGTCGCCGCCGAGGATCTTGCCGTCCCGGAACACCACCACGCCGCTGCCCTTGCCGGAGCGCCCGTCCTGAAGGCTGACATGGATCGAATACAACCCATTCTTCATGATGTGGCCGATCAGCGGGTCCGTCACAGCGAACCCATCGGGTTGGTTATGCCAAAGGGCGGCACGGAGCGTCAACGCCGCATGTCGGCTGTGGCGGCCTTACCTGGGCCCTCGCGCCCGGATTGGCTCGAAAGCGCAGCTATCAAGCGTATTTCTTGTCGCGCTCGAGCAGTTCGATCGAGATGCCCTGCGGCCCGCGAAGGAAGCAGATGCGAACGCCCGGCCGAATGGTAACGGGCTCCTTGGTGAACTCGACGCCCTTGGCCTTGATCTCGGCGGCGACGGCGTCGATGTCCTTGACCGTCAGCCCGAAATGATCGAGGCCTTGGCAGGGGGTCACCGGCGGCGCGTTGACGCCGTCGCCAGCGGTGACGGGGGCGATGAATACCATGGCGCCGCCCAGCCTGACGTCGATGCGCCCGGGACTGCGGATGATCTCGCCGCCGAGAATGTCTGCAAGCCAGGCTGCCGTCGCCTCTGGGTCGGGACTGCGCAGATGGACGTGGTCCCAGGTCACTACCGGCATCTTTTCTGTCTCCAATCGGCTGATTTGGCGCCAGCCGCCACTGCGATTTGAGGAAATGCGATGCGCCAAATCGCGTTGCCGACTTTAGCGGTGAGGCTCGGATGTGGCTATACTAGCCCTCCGCCTGGCCGGTGGTGCCCGATATGGCGGGCTTTCGATGGAACCATCTTCGAGTTCGCGAATTGAACTCGCGGCGACGGAACCGCGCAATCTGGAGTAGTGACTCGCCCGCGGTCTAATGCCCGTGCGGCTTGCCGTGCGGTGCGATAGCCAGTCCGTTTTGCCGTAGCGATGGCATGATCATGACGGACGGCTTTCTCCATATCGAATCGAGCGGGCTTCCCGGACAAGCGAGCCTCGCCGGCGCGAGAACAGCCCCGAGCAATCTCAGAGCAGCCATCGGCTGGCTGCCGACGGTCGTGATCCTGGCGGCCGTGCCGTGGCTGTTGCTGACCGACCTTGCCCTCAGAGGGAAAGTTACCAAACCGGCGCATATGGCGACCGCCACAGTCCGAACGGCGCCTCCGGCAACCGTCGGTCTGGCGAGAGCTCCCTCATTCGATCCCTTAACCTCGGAGGCGATCGCCCCCGAGCAGCCCGCGCCGGTCGACGGGTTGAAAATTTCATCGCAATCATGGCGCAGGGGCGGGCTGGGATCCAATGCGCTCGTCACGATGACGCTGCGCAATGCCAACGACTACGCGGTCAGGGATGTGGAGATGTCCTGTGCCTTCGCCCGGCCGGATGGTGACCATCTGACGGACCGGACGCGACTGATTCATGAAACGATCAACCCTAGGAGCCGGAAAACCTTTGTCCGGATGCATGTCGGCTTCGTCAACGTCAACGCCGCCAGGGCCAAGTGTTCGCTGCTCGCAGCGAGCCATGCCTAGATCAAGCTGCAACCGTTGCCGGGAACGAATCGCGGCGTCTCTCGTTGAGGCAGCGGTTGGCGTTTTCGCGCGGATGGAACGTCTCTGAAATGCCCCTGGTGCGATATTTCCTGTATGTTGGCGGAGCGTTGCTGGCGCTGCTTTTCGTTATCGACGCCTGTCTGCCGCTTCCCCCGGCCACCGCGCGCGCCGATGCAACAATCGATCTTTCCATGATACGGATTCGTTCCGACCGGAAATGGCCGGAGCGCGTTGTCTTCGACACCTCCCTTCCGACCATCAGGCCGGCAACGACGATTGCCGAGGCGAAAGTTCAACAGCCCGCGACCGTTGCTGATTTACCAGCGAAAGTGCGCGTGCGCGAAGCTTTCGCGCAACTGCCGCCCAATTCAAATCAGTTGCAGCCTCAAGATCCTAGAAGGCCCGAGGCGAGGCGGAAACAGAGGTCCGTCGCGAAGAACTATGTGCGCCCTCCGACTATTCTAGTAGCGCAGCAGCCGCGCTTTGGCCTGTTCGGCAATAATATCTGGTGAGCCGGCAACTGTCCTGCCGATCAAAATCCTGAGCGCTGCGATTTCGTCGCTAAAGGGATTGGCGGTGTACGAACGCCAGGTGTGGCGAAGGACGACCGGGCCAGTGGCGCTCAACCGACGGCGAGAGAGGCCGGCGCTTCGGAATGATGTTCCGGCTGGTTACGATCCGGCAATATGGGCCGTCGAGCCGATCCAGCGCGTCCAGCCAGGCATCAAGCAGGGGATTGCGCCGCCGAAGCGCCCGAATCGCCTTCTCGCCGTCCTTAGGCAGAATCCTCATGGCGCCAGAATAGCGCGGGATGGTTGAAAAGTAGTTGCCAAACCTTAACCGCTCCGCCCTTCCTGGGAGCCTGATCGGCGCTTTGCCTGCCCCAAATACTGGATTGCCAGTGTGGGCAGCAGGCCGAAAGTGAAGTCGAACCGCCGGTTCAACCCGCACGGGCCCATGCCGGCAAATCCTCCCACGGTGAAGCCCGCGGCCTTCAGCTTCCGAGCCAGTTCCTCCGGCCGAATGAAGAGCGATGGATCATGGGTGCCGCGAGGGAGAAGCCGAATGACATTCTCCCCGATCGTAACCAGCAGGAACGACGCCAGTCGGGTTCTATTGATGGTGTCAAAAAGAAACAAACCATTGGGGCGAAGCACACGGCGGACTTCAAGAAGCACCCGCTCGAGGTCCTCGACATGTTCAAGCACGTCGACACAGACGACGATGTCAAAGACGTCGTTGGCGAACGGCAGGTTTTCACCGCGCGCGAGTCGATAGTCGATTTCGAAATCGTTCGCCTCGGCGTGACGCCGCGCTTCAGCAATCGCAGCTTCCGAGGGGTCGACGCCGGTCGCCTTCGCGCCCCGTTTCGACAGGGCTTCGGTCATGAACCCCCCGCCACAACCGAGGTCCAGGACCGCTTTGCCTCGCCAGTCGCCGACGATCGGATCAAAGAATGCAAAGCGAGCCGGGACCAGGTTTTGCAAGGTCCGTAGCCAGCGTGTCTTCTCGCTCCACCAATCGGCGGAAGCGTCATAAATGGAAAGGTCATTGCGGCGGATCGGCGGGCGCGGCGACGGCAACCAGTAGGGAACGCGATTCTGATAGGCGACGAAGCTCTGCCCAAACCGTCGCCTGAATCGCCTTTCCTTCAATAGGGGACCAACCAGGCAATAGGCCGTCAAAAACAGCGCGACGGCCAACTGATCCGGCGTCCAGGTTGGAACCGTCCACAGGGTAAGCGCGAACGCGACATAAATCGGCTGCCGCACAATGCGGAATAGTCCTGTTGTCGGCATTGGCGGATACACCGCCGAGCGGTTGTTGGCGATCGCCCACCAACCCAGAAATCCGGTTTGCAGCGCAAGACCGGCGTCCCAGATCGCCTTGAGCAGCAACAGCCAGGCTGCCGTATAGAGACTGCTCATGAACCAAAGCACGGCTCCCGTCGCCTGCCACCAGATTATCCCGCTCGGCGTCCATAGCGCGAACAGCAGGAAGACCTGAATGGATGCCACAATCGCGTAGGTGGTCGTCGCCATGCGCGAGCCGATGATCGCCGGCGCCAGCCGCTTCAGGATGGTGGCGCCGAAAGACGACAACAACAGCGAATGGGAGACAACGAATTGAGCCAACAATATCGCGTTGGCGAGCGCGCTCCACGGCGTTGGGACACGCCCAACGCACCGGCTCATCCCGAAAAACATCGCCGCGATCATCGTTCCGACGCCAACGGCAAAAAGCGTGTGACAAGCTATCCCATAGGCAATGGCGATTGCCCGGTGGGGTTTGGCTGTCTCGGTGGGCGCTGGAACGGGACTCAATTTGAGAACCTCTTCCGGGAGTGGGGGACAAGGTCTTCTTGCATCAACGCTGGACGGCGAGGGTCGGCGGAAACTGTAGCCGCGGAGAGGGTGGCGCGCCACGGCCGATGAAGATGGGCACTATTGCGTAGCTCTGGCGCTATGAGGCTGCCGCCGATTTCTTGCTGGCACACGCGAGCATCTCCCGTTCTCTCCCATCCACTGCGCTGGCGTACTGCGCTTTTTTGCTGCATGCGCCCAATTTGGGCGCATGGTAATTTTCGGACATGCGGATTATTACCCGGCGCACTTTGCGAGAATTCGTTGAGGGACGTAAGGGGTTTAAGGATCACGGCGCGTTGAAGGCGGCCTGGAGCGCAGTTTCCGGCGCGCGCCACCTCGGGGGAGTTACCGGACGGTCTCGATTGTATACCTCGGGCGTTTGTACTATATTGTACACAAACTGTCACACGAGATCGGACTTCATGAATTCAACAACGTTCACCATCCGCGTCGATACCGGCGTGAAGAAACGGCTGGAGCGGTTGGCCAAGAGCACCGGTCGCACGCGTTCGTTTCTCGCGGCGGAAGCGATCACCGAATATCTCGAAATCAACGAGTGGCAGGTGGCGGGCATCAAGCGCGCAATGGCTTCGCTCGATCGCGGTGAGGGGATTCCGCATGACTCAGTCAAGGATTGGGTCGCTTCTTGGGGCAGCGCGAACGAGAAGCTAACCCCCAAGAGTTCATGACCCCAATCTGGTCGCCAGAGGCGATTGCCGACCTCGCGGCGTTGCGTGCCTACATCGCACAGGACGACCCGGCGGCGGCGCAACGCGTTGCGCTCCACATCATCCGAAACGTTGAGACGTTGCTTCCCAATAGACCCGAAATGGGGCGGCCGGGTCGAGTTCCAGGTACACGCGAGCTGGTGATCCCGAGGACGCCATACATTGTACCGTATCGTCTTGTCGGCAATACAATCCAAGTCTTGCGCGTCTTCCACAGTGCACGCCGGTGGCCTGACGCTTTTTGAGATGCGGTCAGCGCGCCCACGCGAGGCAAGCGTATATTGGACAGCTTTCCAAAATTGGAAGTGCCGTCCATCGGAGATCGCGTGACCGGCGCCTCCCGGTTGGCATAGCATGCTCTGGCGTAAAATTGGCAAGTGGCGCGCTCGGAGAGAATCGAACTTCTCTACTAAGACATTCAGATATCGAGTTATTTTCGTCACAACTTGGTCCGAGGGACAAGTCGAGGGGCAGGTAGGAGCGGTGCCTTTGGATGTTGCGCCGGGCGCAAGGGGCAACCGGACAACTACCGGTTCAAATCGGTCCCCGCAACCACTTCCATCATAACTCACTCGCCGTTCCGGTCTCACCGCCGCGCAAGACCGCCTGGTGTAGATTGCGAAACTTGCTTCGCTCGGCGAGCTCACCGCGGGTATCGCCCACGAGATCAAGAACCCGCTGCCGATTCCGCCAAGACTGTTCTTGCCCGCGCTGGAGTATTGCTACGGCACGAATCCGATCCAAGTCGAGAAATTCCGCCGAAGGCCTGGAGCGGGACGACTTTTCGTTGAATCGTCGTCCGCTCTATCTTTTGTTTGAGCATGATTTTTTCGGAAAAACCGGTGGCCATTTTTCAGGTCCATGCGCTGGTGTGGCTCAAAAGGCTCACCGGGCTGGCGAACGCGGATTGGCATTGCCGCGGAACCGGGCTACCGCTATTCTGACAACGCCACACCGTTTCGTGGAGTGAATGCAGCTGCCACCGGCGGATTGCGTCATGAAAATTGATTTCAGGACGATGAGGATTGCGGGCCTTGTTTGCGGCTTTTTGGCCGCTATCGGCCCAATCGATGCTGCTTGGTGCCAATGTGGCAGCGTGCAGGAGGTTTCTAAAGGCGGAAGGGTGGGGGGTGGTTGGTCAACGGACAACCTACAACTGCCGCGCTGGTAAAGCAATGTGAGCAATGTAATAGTGGTGCTGTTGTAGGGCCAGCGTGTGCGAAATTAAATTAAGAGCGGCATTCGAACAACAATCCGAAGCACAATCCGAGAAAAAAATTGTGCTGCTAATCCATCGTCGGCGGCGTGTGCGAGATCAAGGAAAGCGGCAGCCGCTATCGATAACGCAAAACACCCACTGGAAAGCCGAAACAATAAGATGTTCGAGCGGGCAAGACGAGCTCAAGGTGTCGTGCAGGTGCTTTGGGCAGCGTCAGCCTTGCTCGTTGCAATGCCGTCGTCGGTGTTTGCCCAGGAACAGACCACACAACAACTGCCACTGCCAACGGGCAAAACCCAGACTCAATCCGACGACAAGCGCTGGACGGTCACATTCGACAGCGACGTGAGATATTTTTCCACCAAGACAACAACCCCTGGCTTTCCGACCGTTGGCTCCGATGTCACGTATATTCCGATGGGCTTCGGCGTGGTTGGAACACCTAACGATGACTGGAAATTGGAATTTGGTATCCGGGGTGGCCGGCAGAATATCGTTACGTTTCAAGGCAGCAATGGCATTACCTCTCCGCTGTTAGGCACTGCCAACACAAGTTATTCGGGTTGGGTCGACACGACGGTGTCGAGCACGGTCACATATCTGGCTATCAACGGAATGCAGCCATTCATTTCAATGAATACCAATATTCCGACGGGCCATAGTCTTGTGACCGGTGCGCTGGGGGCAAACCCCTCCGACCCTGACATCACCCAAATTGCCGGATTTGGTGTGGGCTGGAATTTCGGTCCGACAATCGGGGTGAATATCCCGATCACGCCGAACCTATTGTACACAATCAGCCTTGGTTACACCCAGCGCAATCCATTTATGCGTCTGGGGGAAGACACCGCCGGCGTCACGAAACAAATCGCTGCCCTCCCGGGCTTTGGCGCGATTCAAAACCTTTTTCCCGGCAATGATACGACGTTTACTTCTGCGCTCGGATATCAGTCCGGGCCGTGGTCGCTTCAGGTATCGGCTGCGGTTACAGATGAAACGGTGACGATGGTTGACGGCCAAAATCTTTATCAGGCCGGCGAAAGTTATCAATTTTCGGCCGCTGCGGGCTATGCCTGGAACGATGCCTGGTCATCGAAGCTCGCTGCGGCCTTTGCGCACATCAATTTAAATCAAAACCTGACCATGGAAGGCCCATTACATCACGACTTTGCTCTTTTCCTTGAGACATTCAATACCAATAACAATGTTGCGAACGTGGCTTTCGATACGACCTATAAGGTGGGCGATCTCAGCCTTGGACCTAGCGCAAGTATCATGTTCCGCGAACACAACGGTTACGACATGAGTACCGAGCAATTTGTGCCGGCGAAAACGATTTGGTTTGCAGGGGGCGTATTCGAATATGCTTTGGCTAAGCAATTCTCGATCAATGGACGGGTACAATATATCTGGGGGTCGATCGATTCAACGGTGCTGCCAGCCGTGCCGGTAATGAATATCAACGGGTGGGTTTATTCGATCGGTGCGAAAGCGCAGTTCTAGGGAGTTTGTTCATGCGAATCGTTGCACTGGTATTCATGGTTGGCGCGACAATGTCTGTCGCCTTTGCCGCTATTGCAGAAGCCCAAGTTCATTGTTTCGAAGGAAAGACGGCGTCAGGCGAATGCGTCAATCCGAGGTTGGCATCGGTCATGCGCAAGCAAGCCATCATCCTCTCGCAACCGAAAATTTCCGATACGACGCCGCTTAACCTTCCAAGCGAGGATGCATTCTATCCAAGACTTCAAGATCGTTTCGAGAACAGGGTCTTTTTCGGCAGCCCCGCTTTGGTACCGGGGGGTTTCTAGAGACCTGAGTTGTACCTATCAAAGAGGGTGAAAATTCCAATAGATTTTTTCTGGCATAACTTTTCAATTTTACAGTCGCATGAAACGGCACCTGCGAATCCTCTACCAACACCTCAACCAAAGGAGCGCAACGCCATGAGACACGAGCCATCTCGCATTGGGAAATCGCGGCAATCTCGTTCCGCCAGAAAGGAGAAAATGGCGAACAGCGCGTTACTTGCGGCCGTCTCGATCCTGAGCATTTCGCTTGGCTTCACGGCGGCACAGGCCGCGGTTGAGGTTACGGCAGCCGGGGGTAGTTCAACGCACTACTTCAGCACCAAACTTGCGGAAACGAAGATTCAGAGTCAGGTCAAAACAAATCCCCCCGTAAGCCAGAAGCCCCTAAGCAAGGGCATTAATATAGAACAAAAACGCCCAGACAGTTTTACCCCTCCGAAGTCCCCGCAAGAAAAGCCGAAGAGATAGCAACGCGATCGGACATTGGACGTCAGAAAGTACAGAACGGCGCTCGCTCTGAATTGGGCGTCGGCGCCGCACAAACGGGAAGCCAGACACCGCAGGTTCACAATCCCACGGTGACGGGGACGTCCGTAAAACCGCCGACCAACCAGCCGACGGGTCAAAAAACGATCAGTTGGAAACCGAAGGCAATCAAAAACAGCGGGGCCGGCAAGTGAGCGTCTGACCATCTGCTTGGCAGCCCAACCCGGCAGAGGCTCCATCTATGGACGTGGAAATTCTGCCCAAACAACCAGGAGAACCTCATGAACTACGCGAAGCTCCACAAGCCGATTCTCTTTCTGGCGACCATCCTGGCATGGAGCATGTTCGTCGCCGGTGCGAGCGCATCCGTCACGCAAAACCAGATCGAAATCGAGGGTAAAAATCAGATAAGGCCGAAACTCCAGGGAGACGTCGTGGCGATCATCTTTGTCGGCGGCAAAACGAAAACGCCGGTACAGTCGAGCCCGCAGCAAAAGTCCCAGCCCCTGCAAAAAGCGCCTCGGCCCAAGCCGAAGTAATCGAGGACGAGGCGTTGCCACGCGCGCACGTGAAGGAGCGGCTTACCCAAAACACGACCCTATGACAGAAACCTGTACCGAAAATGGGCCGCAGCCTCGCCCGCAGTAAAGATCAGTTCCTTTTTGGCTGTTCTTGTGGTGGTTTTTCGGGGGAGCGGGCGGCTGATGCGGCCCCTGGTTCTGGAAGCCCTTTCTTGGCCTGTTAGCATTGCCAATTTGGTCTGCAAAACTCGCCGATACAAACACCGTGAGTGAAGCCACAACTAAAAAAGAGACAAGTAAAGTGCGCATGGAATTCTCTCATTGGTTAAGCCGTGGAGGGCAGCGCATTCGAGCCCGTGGGCGCGAACCGCCAGTCGATTCCACGATGATGAACCTTCGCGGAGGGATATTATGACCAAAAAACTCGCGGGGTTAATTGCTATTCTCGTGTGTCCTGCGACCGTAACGTCGTCGGAGAATGCAACCGCTGCATCGGCAACGCAAACAAAAACACAAATGCCTGCAACGCGTCCTATGCCCGTCACGCCTCCACCCGCGCCAAAAACGAACATCACCCAGCCTGTTCATGTCCAAAAAGAATTTCCGCTCAACGTGAAGTTGAATTCACAAGGAGCCGTCAAGGGGAAATCAGCCAGAGAAACACCAACGCTGATTAATGGCGCGACTGTCATAACTACAAAAATTCGTCCTTCCTCCCTCATCGACAAAGTGGGCCTATCGCCGATCGACCAAGTTGGAGCCCCGGTGCTCGACGCATCGTCCAAAGCTGCAGCACAGATGTCGGTTTTGAAGACTTTTCCTCCTTTTAGCTTCGACAAGTTCGGCGCCGCCGGGAGGGCGTCGGCAGCTTCTGTCACCGAGCCTGAAGAAGCAGGCGGGGCGGGGAAAATCATTTTGAATTCATTCAGCACGAGAAAAAGTTATGCGCCACCGGTGTGGACCCCTAGCGACGCCACCGGCGCTCCGTCCGTATTGCGGGTCGATGGCGCGAGAATTGAAATCGTCAGCGGGTTAAATACCACAACCATCAATGGCGCCAGAACTGAGAACGCTGGCGGTTCGAGCCAGATAACGCCTGGCGCGACCCGAACTGAGAACGTCAGCAGCTCAACCGTAACCATCGGTGGCGCCAGGAATGAGAACGTCGGCGGTTCGAAGGGTAACGCCGGCCAGGCCAACGATTTAAGCGATTCAAGCGCATTGAGACTGCAGATGGAAATGGACGACCGCTCAAAGTTACTGCAGACGCTCTCCGATATTGAGAAATCACAAAAGAACACGGACAACAACGCCGTCAAGAACATAAAATAGATGTTCGACCCATCCGAGCTATCGAGCCTGAACCCGGCCGCGAGCCTTCTCGACCATCACAGGGAGATTTATCATGACGCTTATCCCGATATTGCGTACTCTGAGCAGCACACTCGCTGCGCTTGCATTGTTCGCTAATGCTGCGAGTGCTGAAAATCGCCCCATCCACCCTCTTACCGTCGCGCCGAAGGTTACTACCAATCCGCCGCCGCCA
This sequence comes from Bradyrhizobium sp., assembly GCA_035308285.1. Classification (GTDB taxonomy): domain Bacteria; phylum Pseudomonadota; class Alphaproteobacteria; order Rhizobiales; family Xanthobacteraceae; genus Bradyrhizobium. The sequence continues at coordinate 19,237 of DATGGY010000074.1, forward strand.
GGAACGCCCGGTTCAGGCGGTCCGAAGCAGGGGGCGAAAGTAGTGCATTCTATACTATTCAACTCAAAAATAGTTCAATCACGGGGTACAAAACTTATCACGGCACTTCAGACGGGGCGGCGGGCGGTCGGCACAAAAAGCAGTGAGGGTAAATTGCAGTCTGTCCCGGAGGAATGCGATGCCCCGAGGTCGATAGCGTATGTCTTGGCTTTAGCGCACACCAAGAACGGCGCCGAAATTGTTGGCTCATCCGAGCGATCAAGGCTGAACCGGGCCGAGCGACTCTCGGCCATCACTGGAGGCTCTTCATGACGCGCATCGCGGTATTTTGTTTGGCGAGTGCTACATTGGCCGCGCTGTCAGTGCCTGCCAGCGGCGGCGATGCCGGCAAGCTCAAGGCAGCAGGGACTGTCACGAATAAGCAGATCCAGGCCCCAACTCAGGGCGACATAAATCGCCCATATGTCATTGGAGGCGTGTACAACGGCGGCGGCAATGTGAAAGTCCAACCGGGCAAATCCTACAAGGTGAGAGCGCCTCCGCATTAGCCGGCGGCGATAAGCGTTTTCAAATCCAACCGGGTGAGGGCAGCAAACGGTCGGGCACCAGGCCGCCCGCAGTCGTAGTTCCTCCGCTGTGAGCCAAGAAAGTGAAGGTTGCGCACCTTACCGGCCTGTTTTGAATCGAAATCGCTAAGAACAGGGCAACGCTCTTGACGGCGCGGGCGGCCCGTTCCAAAACTCGCGCCGATACACTGCCGCGTCGACGCCCGTCGACGGCAAACCCAAGTTACACGAGGAGCCCCCATGTCCCGCATTTGCTCCCTTGCTGCTTCGATTGCAGTCCTTGCCATGTCAATGCTTGTTCCCGCCAGCGCGCAGCAGCCGACCGATTTGAACGGCCAGAATAAGCCGGTGGTGAACAACTTCCGTTGCCCCGCCGGGGTGGGGTGCCCGAAGCCCCGCAAGCCGGTCCTGCTAAACCAAGCAGCAACTAAGTTCGATGCTCCGAAGCAGCAGCCGCCGCAACCTCTACGCCCAAAACATTGACGATTCGGATGCTGGCTGCGTTGGTCTCGGAACTCCCGACCTTCGCTGCTCGATTTGGCGCTGCGGGTCCGTCTTCAAGAGCAGCGCCAGCGCGGGCCGAAGGTCTATTCGGTGCACGCGCCCGAGGTGGAGTGCATCGGCAAAGGCAAGCCTCGCGCGCCCTACGAGTTCGGCTGCAAGGTGTCGATTGCCACGCCCGCCACCAAGCCCAAAGGCGGGCAGTTCGTGCTGCATGCCAAGGCCCTGCACGGCAACCCGTATGACGGCCACACGCTCGGACCGGTACCGACCACCGACCGGGCGAGGTAAGCGTCCGGCTTCTGCACCTCGCTCAGCTCTTGACAGGATTCGCGGCTTTCCAGGCCCACGGCAGCAATTCGTCGAGGCGGTTGATCGGATATCCATCGACCATGCGCGTGAGCACGTCATGGAGATAAGCGTAGGGCTCGACGTCGTTAAGCTTTCAGCGAACAGAGCACAGCCCATCGATGTCCACCGCCGTCGCTGCCCGCGAAGAGATGATTCTTTCTTCCAAGGGCAACAGGCCTGATTGCTCGTTCAACTGGGTTCGTATCTAGCTCGATGCGGCCATCGTGCAGGAAGCGCGTAAGACCGTCCCAGCGCGAGAGCGCGTAGCGGATCGCTTCGGCCAGAGTGCTCCGTCCGGACAGAAGCGGGAGCTGCGCCTCAAACCAGAGCCGCATGGCATCGACAATGGGCTTCGAGCGATTGTGACGCGCCGCAAGTCGGTGCGCGGGCGATTGGCCGCGGACCTCGGCCTCGATGGCATAGAGTTCGGCGATCCGACGCAGGGCCTCAGCTGCAACAGGCGATCCGGTTGCTTCGACAACTTCGTAAAATTTGCGCCGCGAGTGGCTCCAACATGCGGCAAGAACAACGCTTTCCTTTTCGGCGAGCTGCTCGAAGCCGGCATACCCGTCGACGTGAAGAACGCCTTTGAAGTTCGCAAGATGCGAAGCTGGTCGCTCAGCTCTGCGATCTGGCGCGAACAGATAAACCGCCGCCGGCGGCTCAGCGCCTCCCCAGGGGCGCTGCTCGCGGGCATAAACCCAAAGACGTCCGGTCTTGGCTCGCCCGCGGCCAGGATCGAGCACCGGCACCGGTGTGTCGTCGGCAAACAGATGGTTCGAGGCGAACACGTTCTTGCACAAGCGTTCGTGCAACGCCTCGAGCCACCAGCAGGCGCCGCCGACCCATCCGGCGAGCGTCGACCGCGGCAAATCGACACCATGGCGGGCAAAGATCTGCGACTACCGATAGAGCGGCGTGTGATCGCAATATTTGCTGACCAACACCTGAGCAAGCAGCGCCGGCGTCGCCACGCCGCCGGCGATCACCCGTTCCGGAGCTGGCGCCTGGACCACCGTCTCGCAAGTTCGGCAGGCATATTTGGGGCGAGTGGTGCGGATCACGCGTAGCTGTGCCGGCACCCAGTCCAGCATTTCGCTCACGCTCTCGCCGATGACGTGCAGCGTTCCGCCACAGCAGCTGCAGGTCATGTTGTCGATATCGAGCCGCACTTCCGCGCGCGGCAGATGGTTCGGCAGTGGCTTGCGATGGGAAGGTCGTTCGGTTTGCTTCTCGACCTGCGGACGCTTCTCTTCCTCACGGGCGAGATCGCTGCCGAGATATTCAAGTCCGAGCGCCAGCTGATCTGGATCGAGTTGCTCGGAGCGGCGGCCGAACTGCATCCGCTGCAGCTGTTTGATAATCGATTTAAGGCGCTCGATCTCGCTGTCGCGATGATCTATCGTGCCGACAATATCGCGCACGAGGCGATGCAGAAGTGCTGTATCTGTCGGGAGATTGTTGAGATCGAGCTGCATGTTCGATTCTACTCGAACACGCTGATTCGAAGAAGCAACTTCACCTTCTTCGATGCAGGTTTTTGCGATTTAGCCGGCGACCGCCGGCTTCCAAACGCGCTCGGGTGCACGCCAGTCGATGCCTTCAATCAGCATCGCAAGTTGTGCCGGCGTCAGCGTGATCGAACCGTCGTAACCTGCCATCACTGGCCAGACAAAGCGTCCCTGATCGATGCGCTTGGTGAATAGGCAAAGCCCATTACCGTCCCAAAACAGGATCTTCAGCATCGATGCTTTCTTGCCCCGGAAGGCAAACAGATGACCCGAGAATGGATCCTTCTTGAGCGTCTCCTGCACGAGCATGGCAAGCCCATCCATGCCCTTCCTCATGTCCGTGTAACCCAGCGCCAGGTGCACTTTCACGCCCGCGGGAACGATCAGCATGAGGCAATCTCCCTACTTTCAACGCGCGCTCGCACCGCATCGGGATCGCTGCCGGCGGGAGCAAAGACACGCCGTCCATCGGGCAGATCAACGGCCATCATCCCTTCAGGCGGTTGCACAAGATCCCGCAGAACGCGGGCGGCCGTCGTTTCGTCCGCAAGCGCGACGGGCGCAAGTTTCGCCCGCTTTTTTGGCGCCACATCGAACTGTGCGCGCCAGCGGAACAGGAGCCCCGTGACGATCCCATGCTTGCGGGCGACGCCAGAGACCGTTGCACCCGGCTGCTCGGTTTCCTTCACAATCGCCAGCTTCTGTTCGTCGCTGAAGAAGCGCCGGGCAGGCGTAGTCGGCGCTTGCGGAACGTCATCAGTGGCGTCTGTCAAGCTAGTTTTGGAGGCCGATTCCCTAGCACTAGTGCCAACAACTGGACGGGCTGACGGGTGAAGATGCGCGCGCCAGTCGATTTCAACGTCGCCCTCATCCAGCCGGTCGCGCCATTTGCGCAACGCATAGGGCGACAGGGACAGCGCCGCAACATATTCACGTACGCCCATTCCGCTCCAGTTCATCGCTTCCACGTGCATCGCCCAGAACGCTTGCATGCCGCGATTGCGCTCGTTCGTGCTGATGCTAAAGCGTTGCCGGCGGCGCTTTCGCAGTCCTTTTTCCTGCTCTTCGCGGCGTTTCTCTCGACGCAATTCTGCCTGATATTTCGCAAGCTTGCGCGCGGCTTCCTCGCCAGCGAGCACTTTGATCCAGCGCGCGAATGTCCCGTCGTCCAAGCGATGCTGACGGCAATACGCCTTGCGCGAACTGCCACTACGTTGCCAGGCGTCGAGATGAATCGACCACCATTCACGCCTGGCCTTGTTCTGGAAATGTTTCGGACCCACCGGAGATTCTCCGCTGCAACAGAGAACCCGAAATGGAACGAGAACACATCATCGAAGAGAGGTGCAGGACTCGGACGCTTACCGGGCGAGGGAGTGACGGCTAGATAAAGCGAACTGGCGTTCGCTGGCTCCCTTCGGTCGCAAGAGGTTGTCTGCACATTGATTTTTGCACCTTGTGAAGCCATCTCGATGACACGTCGCAAGGTGCTCGACTGGCCACGAAAGAATTTCCTCGCTTGATTTCAATATTCAAAGCGATGGCGCTCGCGATGTGCGTCGAGGAGGAGCCGCGCTGTTACTTCGCTATCGTGCGCGTTGATGCGATCGAGGTTCGGCAGCTCTTGTGTCGACGCTTTCCGATGTCAATCGTCGCGTCATGGCACGCGATGACAGTGAGAATTTTCGGGTCAGACCTGGTCGGTCTCGCAGCGGTGGCACGCGGATCAATCCGCGCAGCCAGCCGTTTTTGAAGCAGGTCCAGATCGCAGTCCGCAAGGCAGGCGGCGATCCCCGCCGGGTAGGTACGGGAGCGCGATCGGGCGGAGGCCGGGAAGGAGCAAGGACGGGCCGGTTTAACGCGCGCGGCCGGGGTGCGAAGGTCGTTGCCTCGTTTGCTCGGCAGAGCGTGGATGGTGGGTGGCAGAGAGATTCCGCTGGCCGCTTCCGGGCCCGGCGAGTGGTAGTCAAGGCGAGGGTGGTCCGACTCAATCCGCAGCAGCGGGGTGCGCGAGCTCCCAAGATGCGGGGGGCGATGAGCCGGGCCGTCGATGCCCATCTGCGTTACCTTGAACGGGATGGTGTTACGCGTGACGGCGAACGGGGCAAAGCCTATTCCGCCTTCGAGGACGAGGCCGACGGTAAGGCGTTTGTGGAGCGCGGCCGGGGAGACCGCCATCAGTTTCGTTTCATTGTGGCGCCGGAAGATTCCGGCGATATGGCCGACCTTCGCGGCTTCACCCGTGACCTCATGCGCCAGATGGAATTGGATCTCGAGACCCGCCTCGACTGGATCGCGGTCGACCATCACAACACCGGCCATCCCCACACCCACGTCATCGTTCGCGGCGTCCTCGATGACGGTCGCATTCTCAACATTGCCGGCGACTATATCGCTCATGGTGTCCGCCACCGGGCGAGCGAGCTGGTGACCCGGGAATTGGGTCACCAGAGTGAGATCGAGCTTCAGACCAAACTACAGAACGAGATCGAGGCCGAGCGGGTGACCCGGCTCGACAAGATGCTGTTGAGCGAACAGCAGGAGCAGGGCGTGATCGACCTGCGACCCGGGGAGGGCGCGACCTGGCTCGTCCGAGAAAACCGCAACCTCATGATCGGCCGGGTGCGGCACCTGGAGCGCTATGGAATAGCAACCCAGCTTGAGCCGGGACGATGGTCCCTTTCCGACCGCGCGGAGCAAGTCCTGAAGGATCTGGACCACCGCAATGAGGCCATCAACTCGATCCATCGGGCGCTCACCAGGAATGGCCTCGCCGAGGAGCGTGGTGTCGCCCAATTCGCCCTTCACGGCGAAGGCTTAGGCGAGAAGATCGCCGGCCGGGTCCTGGCGAAGGGGCTTGCCGGGGACGAGATGGGCGAGCGGGTTCATCTGATCGTCGACGGCGTCGATGGCCGGGTCCATCACATGGAATTCAAGGAGGCGAGCCGGATCGAGGACGTCGGGCGGGACATGATCGTCGAAGTCGCGCCCGTCGTTTCCGGTCCAAGGCCTGCCGACCGCAACATCGCCACCAATGTCGAGGAGGACAACGGCATCTACCGGCCGAGCCGGCATCTGGAGCGCATCCGTGATAACTTCGAGCGCCAGGGCAAGGACCCCGAAGCTTTCGTGCGTTCCCACGTCCGCCGCCTGGAAGCGCTGCGGCGGGCAGGCCACGTCGAGCGGATCGATGCCGATCATTGGAAGGTCCCGAAGGACATCGTCGAGCGCGGACAAGCTTACGACCTCAGCCAGGGCGGCGACGGCTTAAGAATACGGACGCTCTCGGCGATCGGCCTCGACCGGCAGATTGCCAGCGATGGTGCGACCTGGCTCGACCGACAGATTATTGCCGAGGACCGCTCGGAAATCAGGGACAGCGGTTTTGGCCGAGACGTCAACAAAGCCATCAGCCGTCGGGCTCGGCGACTTGTCGAGATGGGCCTTGCGACCGCCAGGGATGGCCACGTTCGCGTCCCTGTCGACACCGTGGCGACTCTTCAGCGACGGGAGATTGAGCGTGTCGGCCATCAGATGGCGAGAGAGCGCGGGCTAACCTACATGCCAGCAAACGCCGGCGATTATGTCAGTGGCCGCCTCGCCGGCGTCGCCAGCCTCGTCAGCGGACGCTTCGCCATGATCGACAACGGGCTCGGCTTTCAACTGGTGCCTTGGCTACCGACGCTTGAGAGGCACATCGGCCGGCATATCACCGGACTAGCGCGCGAGGACGGTGGCATCGAGTGGACGCTGGGAAGGAACAGGGGGCTCAGCTTGTAAGTCGAAGACGAGGCTGGATATGACGTCGCCACACAAGATGCTCAACATGCGAGTTGCAGTTTCGCAGACCCTGAAAAGAAAAACGTTCGCAGAGGAGAGCTGCCAGCAGCTGCTGGCATCATCCGAATTATACCCTGTTGCGCTCAAAACTGCGCCCGTTGGCTTGAGACGTTGCGGAGCCCGCGTTTTTGGCTTTACGCCGGAGCTCGCAGATCTTCGATGAATGTCGTCCGTAGTCGCGACGAACCCATCGCGCTGGAATGGGACATTCTGGCGAGTCAGCGAGAGCAACGAGTATGGCCAAACGCGAAGCGGTGCGCGGATCAGGGATGGAAAAGCTCTGCTTCACTGTGCCTGAGGCTGCCGCACTTTGCTCACTCGGACAGACGTCGATCTACAAGGCAATCAGGGAAGGGCGGTTGCGAATCCGCAAGTTCGGTACACGCACGATTATCATGCGCGCTGACCTTGCCTCCTTCCTGGAGGACCTGCCGCACGAACCCGAGAGGCGGGACGAGTAATGTGCTCGCCTGGACCGAATGCGTAGGCGAGGTTAGGCAGCCCTTATCGGCGTCACGTTCGTTTTCGGTGGCCGGGTCGCGAAGTCGGCGAACGCCTGCATCACAACACGCCGCTTTTTCAGAGCCTCGCCGCGTTTGTAGGCCTTTTCAGCATCGTCGCCCGTGATGTGGTGGAGGCAATGCTCGACAATCTCCTCCTCGAAGTCGGTCTCTTCTTGCGCCCAGGTCCTGAAAGTCGTGCGGAATCCGTGCACGGTTAGAGTTTCGTCGCCGGTGAGTTCTTTGAGATAAGTGAGCATGGTCATGTTGCTCATTGGTTTTTTCAAAGTGCGACCGGGGAACACGAATTCCTCGCTGACGCGATTCTGGTGGGCCTCGCGTAAATAGGTCAATGTCTGCCGGGGGAGCGGCGTGCGCTTGGGCCGCTCGCTCTTGGTGCCGAGGAAGCCCAGATCCCAAATTCCGTTCTCAAGGTCGAGCTGCGCCCAGCGCATATTCTGCACTTCGGCGGTTCGCGCCAATGTCATGATTGTGACCTCGAGCGCCCGCGCGCTCAGTGTGGAGAGGGAGCTCAGTTTGCGCATGAACGCCGGGAGGTCGTTGTAGTCCATGGCTTTGTGACCACCCCGCGTGGTGCCGCGCCGCCGCTGCTTGGGCATGATCGGTTGGAGCCGGCTGACCCAGTCAGCGGGGTTATCCTTCGGTCGCAGATTGTGCGCGATTGCCGCGTCGAGGATCTTCTTGATGATCTGGCGTGTGGTGCGGGAAGTCTCGCGCTTGTGCCAGACCGTCATAAGCACCTTGACGACATGAGCCGTTTCGATCTCGTGGAGCCGATGCTTGTGGAGCGGTTCACAAGTGACTTGCACGACATGCTTAAGCCTTGCGCGTGCGGATTTGTGCCTCATGCCGGTCTCGTAAGTGCGCCGCCATTCCTCGGCGAACTCGCCGAACAAGCGTGATCCTTGCGTGCGACGCCTTGCCTCGTCGCGGTGTTCCCTCGGGTCAGTCCCCTTGGCCAGCAGCCGCAAGGCGTCAATTGCTTTGTCCTTTGCCTCAGAAAGTTTCAGGCCCGTTTCCTTCGCCGAGCCAAACCCCATCTTCTTGACAACGCCGTTGCGCTGATAACGGAACGCCCAGCGTCGGCCGCCACTTGGCGCGACGATCAGATAGAGATTGTTGCCGCACGGGTATTCGCCGGGGCCGACGGAGAGGTAATTTTTGGCGGTGATTTCAGGCTTTTCAGTTAGAATCTGCATGGGGGATTCGAACTCCCGTCCCTCGCGCGCCAATCGCGCTTTCAGGGCAAGGGTGATTCTAACTCACGTCGAGGGACAGTCAAAGGGATGGTCTAGCGGAGCCCGCCGACCGCAGCCGGCGGCCGCTCAGCAAACGCCGAAACTGCGAAAAATCCCTATTCTGTAAGGGCTTCTTGAGCGCTGGGCGATGAGCTGCGATGGCGGGTGAAGCGGGGCGAAGGCGGGGCTGGTGCGCTCGGAGAGATTCGAACTCCCGACCCTCGGATTCGAAGTCCGATGCTCTATCCAGCTGAGCTACGAGCGCGTGAGGGTTCGATTACCAGACTTGGCCGGACAGGGCCAGCAGCCTCGGCCCGAGGTGCGGCCGCCGCAGGCACGTCCAGTCCAAGCGATCGCTCGGCCAACGTTCCACACAGCGGCTCAGAAGCAGGGGTAACGTCCGCCCTGTGCGCGATACGTCGCCGAACCCTGCGCGCAAGAGTTGGTCGAGGGTCCGTCGTAATAGGCGAAGGTGCCAGGTTGGGCGCCGGGCCCGTAATTGTGGCTATAGCTGATCGGGTAGGGCAGCCCATAAGCGTAGGCATGGACGTAACGACGTGCCTGCACCTGGCTGGAAATCGTCGCAAGCGTAGCCAGAACAGCCATGGCGAAAGTGAACTTCAGTCGGGTCATCGGAGTCTCCGCAAGAAAGCCGGAACATTGTAGGCCAATTGCGCGCCCCATCCAGAGGGAAATCGCGAGAAAACCGCCGAAAATCCGTCACAGAAAGCTGATTTTGAACGGGACGCGGCGCTTAACGAATTTCCAACACAGTCTCGCCAGAGTTGCGCCGTCTCATTCACTTAAGGACTGATTTGACCGGCCTCCGCTTGCCCGACCGCCCCATGCGCATCACGTTTCTCGCCCTGCTTTCCCTCACGTGCCTGGCCGCGGGCCCGGTGCGCGCCGATCTGCACATTACCCGCGATCACGGCGGCTATGTGGAGGAATACAAGGCGAAGTACGCCCGCATCCGCGATCGCCACGAGCGGGTCATCATCGACGGCATCTGCAACTCGGCCTGCACGCTGGTGTTCGGCATCGTGCCGATGAACAAGATCTGCGTGACGCCGCGCGCCAGCCTCGGCTTCCATCAGGCCTATTACGACAAGGCGTTCACCTTCGGCATCAAGGTCACCAGCACCGAGGGGACCTCGGACCTGATGTCCTACTATCCCGATGCGGTAAAGGACTGGATCCGCCGCAATGGCGGGCTCACGACCGAGATGAAGAAGATCAAGAACGGCGAAGAGCTCTGGAAGATCGTCGATCCCTGTCCGGAAGAGTGGTAACCGCTCATACAAGCTCGATCGTTCCCGACATCACCGGCACGCAACGGCCCCCGATATAGGTCGCAGTCACGTTGCCGTTTTTCTTCTCGGCTTCGGCGTGCAGAAGGCTTGGCCGTCCCATCTCCACGCCCTGCGCGACGGTCTTTGATAGCTTCAAATCCGCTTCTGGCCGCAGGTGTGCCAATAAGCCGATCAACGCGACGTTGGCGCTGCCGGTCGCGGGGTCTTCGGGAATTCCATGATGCGGCGCGAACATGCGGGCCCTGATGTCCAGGCCGCTTTCGGTGACCTGCGTGTAGATGAAAACGCTTGTTACCGGCAGCTTCGAAATATCACGCGTGAAGACATCGGAACGCGGGGATGCCGCGGCGAGCCTCTCGCGTCCCTTCAACTCGGCCAGGAAAAAGGGCGCGCCACAGGAGGCGGTGCGGGGAGGGTGATTTCGCGTTTCGATATCATCCACCGATAACGAGCAGGCGGCCGCAATCAATTCGGCCGGAATTTCCGCGCCGAGCGTCAGCGATTGGGGGGAGGCTAGCCGCGCGCCGGTGATCGTCGTTCCGTCCGTCAGGAACGAAATCGGCACCAGGCCTGCCTTTTCCTCGAAAATAACGCCGTCGCGGCCGATGGCGCGGCCATAGCTCGTCCCGGCGCGGGCGAGCGCGAAGGCGGTGCCGACATTCGGATGGCCGGCAAACGGCATTTCGTAGCGCGGCGTGAAGATCCTCACCTCCGCGGTGCGCGCGGGGTCTTTCGGCGGAAGCACGAAGGTGGTCTCGGCCAGATTGAATTCGGCGGCGATGGCCTGCATCTGCCCGCCCGATAAGCCTTGCGCGTTGAGCACCACGCCAAGCGGATTGCCGGCGAACTGGGTGCCGGTGAAGACATCGACGGTGACGAAATTCAGTTTCATGGGAACTCCAATCAAACCTGCAATGTGAATCCTAGAAAGTCACCACGCTGCGGATGGATTCGCCGCGTTTCATCAGGTCGAACGCGTGGTTGATTTTGCCAAGCGGCATCACATGGGTGATCATCGGATCGATCTGGATCTTGCCCTGCATGTACCAGTCGACGATTTTCGGCACATCGGTGCGGCCTCGCGCACCGCCGAACGCGGTGCCCTTCCACACCCGCCCGGTGACGAGTTGGAATGGCCGCGTCGAGATTTCCGCGCCCGCGGGCGCAACCCCGATGATGATCGACTGGCCCCAGCCGCGGTGACATGATTCCAGCGCCTGCCGCATCACCGTGACATTGCCGGTGCAGTCGAACGTATAATCGGCGCCGCCGATCTGGTCTGCGCCTGATTTTGTCATGTCGACGAGATGCGGAACCAGGTCTTTGCCCAATTCCCTGGGGTTGACAAAATGCGTCATCCCGAAACGTTCGCCCCAGGCCTTGCGGCCGCTGTTGATGTCGACGCCGATGATCATGTCCGCGCCGGCAAGCCGCAGGCCCTGCAGGACGTTGAGCCCGATGCCGCCGAGCCCGAACACGATGGCCTTGGCGCCTTGCTCGACTTTGGCGGTGTTGATGACCGCACCGATGCCGGTGGTGACCCCGCAACCGATGTAGCAGACCTTGTCGAACGGCGCGTCTTTGCGGATTTTCGCCACTGCGATCTCCGGCAGCACGGTGTAATTGGCGAAGGTCGAGGTGCCCATATAATGATGGATGGGTTTTCCGCCCATCGAGAAGCGCGAGGTGCCGTCCGGCATCAGACCCTGGCCCTGGGTGGCGCGGATTGCGGTGCAAAGATTGGTCTTGCGCGACAGGCAAGACGGGCACTGCCGGCATTCCGGGGTGTAGAGCGGGATGACGTGGTCGCCCTTCTGCACGCTGGTTACGCCGCGGCCGGCATCGACCACGATGCCAGCGCCTTCGTGACCGAGGATGGCCGGGAACAGGCCTTCGGGATCGGCGCCCGACAGCGTGAACTCATCGGTGTGACAGACGCCCGTGGCCCTGATTTCGACCAGCACCTCGCCTTCGCGCGGCCCTTCGAGCTGAACGGTCGTTATCTCCAGCGGTTGACCTGCTTTGACGGCGACGGCGGCACGAACTTCCATAGCGGTTCCTCGTCTTCGACCTGGTATGCGATTGCTGGCGGGCGGCTAGGCAGCGTTGCTCAATTGCCCGATAGCATATGTTCAGGCAATCAGGGCCGCAAATGAGCAAAGACTTTGAAGGATTGGCCGCTCGCGCGGCGCCGGCGATTTTTGTTGTGTTCTGGAGCACGGGCTTCATCGCAACAAAATACGTGCTCAACAGCGCCGATCCGCTGACCTATCTGGCCATCCGCATGGCGCTCGTGGTGGCGATGATGACGGTCATCGTTGCGGTAGCAAGGCCGCGATGGCCGGATCGCGCAGGCATTGGCCACAGCGTGGTCGCAGGAATTCTGGTGCACGGATTTTATCTGGGCGGGACTGCGGTTGCGATCGCGCATTCAATTCCCGCCGGCCTCTCGGCGCTGATTCCGGGCCTGCAGCCGATCCTCACCTCGACGATTGCCAATCGCTGGCTTGGCGAGCGCGTTGCAATGGAAAGGGCTATTGCTCGGGCTCGCGGGCGTGGCGCTGATCCTGCACGATCGCCCCATGAGCGGGGAGGCGGGCTGGGGCTGGCTTGCCACCGGCGTGTCGTTGGTCAGCATTACCTTGGGCACGCTCTATCAGCGACGCTATTGCAACAAGATCGACTGGCGCGCGGGAAACCTGGTCCAATATATCGCGGTGACGGTCTTCTTCGCGGTCGGCGCGGGCGCCTTCGAGGATCGTGTGGTGCACTGGACCGGCGAATTCGTTCTGGCGCTGGCCTGGCTCGCCATCGTGCTCTCGATCGGATCGATCGGGCTATTGTACTGGCTGATCCGCCAATCGGCGGCAACCTCGGTGGCAAGCCTGTTCTATTTGGTGCCGGCGGTGACCGCCGCCATGGCCTATGTGCTGTTCGGCGAGCGGCTCGATGCGTTCGCGATCGTGGGCATGATCGCCTGCGCTGCCGCGGTTTTTCTGGCCAACCGGCGCGCGGCGAGCTGACGGCGTCCCAAAGCAAAAGCCTCCGGGTTTTGTCCGGAGGCTTTGCGCGGGAAGCGCTCAGCGCCTCGACTTCTTGGCCTTCTTTTTCTTCTTCGCGGCCTTCTTGCTCGCCTTCTTGGCGGATTTCTTCGCCGCTTTCTTGGATTTCTTCGCGGCCTTTCTCTTCACTGCCTTCTTTGCGGCTTTTTTCTTCTTCCTCGCTTTTTTGACCGCGGGCTTTGCTGCCATTTTTGGCGGCGCGGCCGGAGGCGTCATTGCCTCTGGCATCGGTTCGAAGGGTTTCTCGTCGTCCATGTCATCCCCCAGGGTTGATTGAGGCGATAACGATAGCGAGATTTTTTGGGCTGTCAAAGCAAGGACACTCCAAGCTCAACTGGCGCCGCTTTGCGGACTATTTTGCTACGCCGCTTTCGAGATCACCCCGCTGTCGCTGCTCAGGCACTGGACCCGGCCGGTGGTCGCGGTGGACGTGTCCTGGGGGACGGTCGTGGCCGCGCTGTTGTCGACGCTCGGCCTCTTGGTCGCGGACTGCGAGGTCCCGGCCCTGCGGCGCACCGCCGAAGGGGCGCTGCACCGCGTCCGGGACACGTTACGCCATCACTTCGGCTGCGGTACGATCCGGATATAGGGCTTGGGAGACTTCCAGCCCGCGGGATATATCGTCTTGGCCTCGTCATCGGAGACCGAGCCCGCAATGATCACGTCCTCGCCCTGTTTCCAGTCGGCAGGCGTCGCGACGCGATGCTTGGCGGTCATCTGCAGTGAATCGATCGCGCGCAGAATTTCCTGGAAATTGCGCCCCGTCGTCATCGGATAGACCAGCACCAGCTTGATCTTCTTGTCCGGGCCGATGACGAAGACGTTGCGGACCGTCTGGTTGTCGGCGGCTGTGCGGGTGGCGACGTCGCCGGAAGTGGAGGCCGGCAGCATGTCATAAAGCTTGGAGACCTTGAAATCGGTATCGCCGATCATCGGATAATTCGGCGCCGCGCCCTGCGTCTCGCGGATGTCCTCCGACCACTTGGCGTGCCGGTCCACGGGATCGACGCTGAGCCCCATCAGCTTGACGCCGCGCTTGTCGAATTCGGGCTTCAGCTTGGCCAGCGCGCCGAGCTCGGTGGTGCAGACTGGGGTGAAATCCTTCGGGTGCGAGAACAGGAGCGCCCAGCTGTTGCCGATCCAGTCATGGAATTTGATCTTGCCTTCGGTAGTTTGAGCCTCGAAATCCGGGGCGACAGCGCCAATTTGGAGAGCCATGGTTCGACCTCATGCCATTCATGTTACAGGGAATTTTCTGCCATTTAATATAGAGGCGGGGATTGCCGAGCGGAATGTCCATCGCAAAAAGGGTAGATAATTCCCAAGTGGATGGAACCCTTAGCATCTTTTTTTAATACGACGCTATAAGGCGAAAGAACGCACCGGCGGTAAAATCCCTCGGCCGCCCAGATATTGCCGTTTATGACGCCCATCACCCGCGGCCGAGTTCGAACCGTGAGGGATGTCACAGCGACAAATCGGCAACCATCTAAAAATCTAACAAACCCGGTTTCGAATCGTTAACCACCCGTTTACGCCTGCACGCAAATGCTGGCCCAGAACAAAAAACTAAGAAGAGTGACCACCAATGTCTGCCCCTTTGGCTGCCCCCGCCGAGCCGACCGCCGCCCTCGAACCCTCCAGGATTTCCTGCCAGAACGCCGCAGCCCTCGCTTTGACCGTGGTGCGCGATGGCGTCATCACCGGCGAAGGGCCCACCACGCGGGGCCGCATTCATTTCTCTCGCGAGCTGGATGCCGATGACGCGGCCTGGTGCGCGCGGATTCTAACGGCGACCGCGGTCGAGCATCAGCCGGTCAGCCGGGCCGAAGCCGAGGCGCTGTTCGAGATCGACGACGCGGCCGCCGAGCGCAGCGACAACGGACGTTTTGACGATCTTCTGACCAAGGCGGTGGTGCACCACGCGGCCTCCGCGTCCGGCCTGCCAGTGCCGCCGCGTACCGTCGCCCTGTCGCCGGAAACCGCCATCGAAAGCTGGGCGCCGGCGCGCGCGGCCAATGTCGATACCGAGGTGCTGGAGTGGATTGCGAGCCAGATGCGCGGCAACCGCCGCCGCAACCGCACTCTGATGGCCCTTGTCGCCACCCTTGTCGGCGCGTTCACGCAATTGCCGAACGTGTTCGACATCGGAATGTGAGTTCGAAAAAAGGCCGGATATCGCGACGGCGGGGTTATTTCCCCGCCGTTTTTTCCTTGCCGGCATCCGCATCGAGCCCGACGGTGCGGCCCGGAAAGCCTGCCACGTCATAATAGCGCTGCGATAACACGCGCTGGAATTTTACCACGGTCGTAAGGCCATTCGCTGCCGGTTTGGATACGATGGTGCCATAGGCGGCCTTGGGAATGATTCCGTTCGGCAGCGCCTCCGACATCACCCGGCCGGTCAGGCCGCCTGCGCTGGAGGGACGCAATCCCATCAGTTGCGCGATGGTCATGCCGACGTCGGCATTGTTGACCGGCAATGGGTCCGCATAGCCGGATTTGAAATCCGGCCCGATCGCCGCCATGAAATTCAAGGTGTCGCCACGGCCGAAGCTGCCGTGCATGCCCTGACCTTGACGCAGCACCGTATCGGCGACCTCGATCGAACAATTAGTCGGTTCGTCGCAACCCTGCACATAAGAACGGAAATTGATCACGATCGAAGGGGTGGGCGTTACTGCCTTGCCCTTGAGGCCGATCTGCGACATCGGCAGCGTGCCGCCGAAGTGCCCGAGCTTGTCGTCGACGAACAATCCGCTGACGTAATCCTGCTCCAGCAACGCCTTGATCGCGCGCGCCGCCAGTTTCCTGTCGCCCTTCG
>DATGGY010000075.1:0-3249 GCA_035308285.1 Bradyrhizobium sp.
GCCGACCGCGTCGCGGTGATGAACCTCGGCACCATCATCGAGTCGGCGGACGCGCAGGCGCTGTTCGCCTCGCCGCGTCACCCCTATAGCCGGGCGCTGTTGTCCGCGATCCCGGTGCCCAAACCGAAGGCAAAACGCAGCCGCATGGTGTTGCAGGGAGAGATGCCGAGCGCGCTCCATCCACCGCCGGGCTGCCGCTTTCACACGCGTTGCCCGTATGTGGTCGACCGCTGCCGCGTCGAAGCGCCTCAACTGGTTTCCGACGCGGCTGGGCATTCGACCGCATGTCACCGCACCGCTGAACTGCCGCCGGCCGATGCCATCGTCCCGAGCGACGGCGCCTTTTCGCCGGCGCTTGAACGCCTGGTCGCGGCCTTCAGCCGGCCTGAGGAAGCCCCGCGCCGCTCCGGGGTTGGTATAGTCGGGACAATTCCGGCGGCCGAGTAAACCGAATATGGAGATCCGTGCGATGAAAATCCTGCGTTTGTTGGCGACTGCGACGGCGCTATGGCTATCGCTTGAGGCGGCCGCGCACGCCCAAACCACGCTTCGGATCGGGCTCGCCGAGGACCCGGACGTTTTGGATCCGTCGCTTGGGCGCACCTATGTCGGCCGTATCGTGTTCGCTTCCTTCTGCGACAAGCTGTTTGACATCGACGAGAAGCTCAACATCGTGCCGCAGCTCGCGCTGTCGCAGGAGACGTCCGCCGACGGCAAGGAAGTGACGATCAAGCTGCGGCCAGGCGTCAAATTCCACGACGGCGAACCGTTTGATGCGGAAGCCGCAAAATTCTCGCTCGATCGCCACCTCACACTGCCGACCTCGTTTCGCAAGCCGGAGCTTGCCGCGCTCAACCGTGTCGATGTCGTCGACCCCCTTACCATCAAGCTGGTCTTGAAGACACCGTACTCGCCGCTGATCGCCCAGCTCACCGACCGCGCCGGCATGATGGTTTCGCCGAAGGCCGCGAAGGAAGCCGGCGACAAGTTCGGGCTGCATCCGGTCTGCGCCGGGCCCTACAAATTCGTCGAGCGCGTGCAGCAGGACCGCATTGTCGTGGAGAAATTCGCCGACTACTGGAACAAGGACAATATCTTCATCGACCGCATTGTGTACCTGCCCATCGTCGATGCAACGGTGCGGCTCGCCAATCTAAAATCCGGCGGGCTGGACCTGATCGAGCGCGTGCTGGCGACCGACATCAACGAGGTGCGCGCCACCTCCAGGCTCAAACTATCGAGCGCGCTGGAACTCGGTTATTTCGGCCTCACCCTCAATGTCGGCAACGACAAAAACAAGGGCGGCCTCAGCCAATCGGAAAAAGTCCGTCAGGCGCTCGATCTGTCGATCGATCGCGAGGCCCTCAACCAGGTCGTCTTCAACGGCGAGTTCACGCCGGGCAATCAGTGGGTCAGCCCGGAGCATCCGTATTATCAAAAGGCATTTCCGATTCCGAGGCGCGATCTCGCCAAGGCCAAGGCGCTCTTGAAGGAATCCGGCGTCGCCCTGCCCGTCAGCGTCGACTTCATGGTGCCCAAGGGGCCGGAAAACGAGGCGGTCGCCCAGGTGCTGCAGTCGATGGCCGCGGAATCCGGCTTCGACCTCAAGATCAGGCTGATCGAATTTGCGACCTCGTTCAAGCAGGCCCAGGCCGGCGAATTCCAGGCGTTCCTGATCGGCTGGAGCGGCCGGATCGATCCCGACGGCAATTCTTACGTCTTTCTGCACACCAAGGCGCCGCAGAATGACGGCGTCTACTCCAATCCGGACGTCGACAAGGGATTCGAGGATGCCCGCCTGATCACCGATCCGGCGCAACGCAAGGCGATCTATGAAAAGGTAACGGGATTGGTGCTAAGGGACGAACCGATCATCTATCTCTACCACCGCAAGCTCTTGATCGCGCATACCACCAAGCTCGAGGGATATCGGCCAATGCCGGATGGCCTGGTGCGCGTCGTCGGATTGAAGCTGAAGTGAGTAACCTCGCGCGGAGGGTCTCATTTCCCGGATACAGTGCAGCGCTTTTGCGGTGCACTGCTGATCCGGGACCCACCCGAAGATGGATCCCGGTTCTGCATCGCATCGTTGCACGCTGCGCTGCGCCCGGGAAACGAGACGCCCCATGCTGAACTTCCTCGGCAAACGCGTCCTGCAACTGATCCCGACACTGTTCTTCGTGTCGGTCCTGATCTTTTCGCTGCAACATCTGTTGCCCGGCGATCCCGCGCTGGTGATGGCGGGGGAGGAACGCGATCCCGCGGTGATCGCGAAAATCCGCGAGCAGTACCGGCTCGATCAACCGATCCCGGTGCAATATGCCTACTGGGTCAAGGGCGTGTTGTCAGGCGACCTGGGCGAGTCGCTTCGGATCAACGTCCCGGTCGGCGAGCTGATCGTGCAAAAGCTGCCGGTCACGATTCAACTCGCCTCGATGGCGATCCTGATTGCGTTCGGAATCGGAATTCCCGCAGGCATCGTCTCGGCGGTCAAGAAAGGCACCGCCTGGGACTATGGCGCGAACCTGTTTGCGCTGTGGGGCATTTCGACGCCGAATTTCTGGCTCGGGATCATGCTGATCTTCTTGTTCTCGATCGAGCTCGGCTGGCTGCCGGCCTCGGGCTATGTGCCGCTCGCCGAAAACTGGCGTGCGAGCCTTGCCTCCACCATCATGCCGGCCTTCGTGCTCGGCAACGCCATCGCCGCGATTCTGATGCGGCACACCCGCAGCGCCATGCTGCAGGTGCTGGAAAGCGATTATGTCCGCACCGCACGCGCCAAGGGCCTTTCCGAACGCGCGGTCATTCTCAAGCACGCCATGCGCAACGCGTTGACGCCGGTCATCACGCTGGGGGCGCTCGAACTCGGCACGCTGTTGTCGGGCGCCGTGCTCACCGAGCAGATTTTCTCGATTCCGGGCTTCGGCAAACTGATTGTCGATGCGGTGTTCAACCGCGACTATGCGGTGGTGCAAGGCGTCGTGCTGGTGACGGCGACGATCTACATCACGCTCAACCTGATCGCCGATATCGCCTATATCCTCGTTAATCCGCGACTGAGGGCGTGAGATGACCGACGCCGCTCTCCCCGCACTGGCCGCTTCCCTCCCCGACGAGTTCGAAAGTCCGGCGCGGCGTGCCCTACGCCGGCTGGTTGCGCGCAAGGGCGCGATGGCCGGGCTGGTCGTGATCGCGACGTTCATCCTGCTTGCGCTGCTTGCACCGTGGGTCGTGCCCTATGATCCCACA
>DATGGY010000076.1:0-3736 GCA_035308285.1 Bradyrhizobium sp.
ATCCCCTTCAGCTCCTTTGGCCCGAGGTCCCGCAGATCGAAGAGATTGCCCAGCAGCCTTCGCGTGGCCTCAGCTATGACGACCGTGTTCGGCTCGGCGATGGTTTGCAGGCGTGCCGCAAGGTTCGGCGTCTCGCCTACAATATCGTGCTCCTGCGCTTCGCCGGACCCCAAGAGATCCCCGATCACCACCATCCCGGTGGCAGCCCCTATCCGCACTTGAAGAGGCTCAGGAGCGGGGAGCGTGGCAACCGCATCGATCAGCGCGAGGCCGGACCGAATGGCACTCTCGGCGTCATCTTCGTGCGCCGTCGGATAGCCGAAGTAGATCAGCACACCATCGCCCATATATCTGGCAACGAAGCCGCCGAAGTGGCGCACTGTCGCGGCGACGCACCTCTGATAGGCCGAAATGACCTCGCGAAGGTCCTCTGGGTCCATACGCGTGGAAAGCGCCGTCGAACCGACAAGGTCTGAGAACATCACAGTGACCTGGCGGCGCTCGGCGGCGTCCTTGGCGGCTTTACCGATTACGAGAGGCGCGTCAGAAAGCTGCGTTGGTGCGCTCGCTTCAGCGCGCACGGCGGCGATGGCGTCAAGCAGCTTACGGCGATGCCCGATAACGCCGACACCAAGATCCTTCAGGTCCTCCGCCGTCAAACTCGGCAGGACCGCGTCGTCGATCTCATTATCGCAGAATGCCGCCTCATATTGTTCGAGGCCAAGCCTCCGTAGCCAACCTGCGACGTCCATGGCGGCGCCCCGGTTCGCACAGCGCAACATGATCCTCCGGGAGAGACAGCCTGTCTAGGGAAATGACCGGTTTGGGTCACATTCGCGTCGATTTTTGGCGTCGCCGCAGCATATCCGGTTAGGGAGTAATCTCGGAAGCGCCAGTTGTCCGGCGTGGCGGTTGGACCGAGACAATGGCGATGGCGCGCGCCGTCCACCCGACGGGCAAATCACCGAATGAGCGCTGCTCAAGATAAAATCGCTTGTCCAGACCCCTTTGGAGAAATATTTCTGTTTTTCCGAAGTGCAAATCAGGTGTATGTCTCGCGCTGTCCCGTCCCGGAAGAGGGGCGTTGCGCAACGTCATCAACGCGGGGCGGGATGCGATGGACGCGGCGATGTTGCGAGACGGGCGACGTTTGCAGCGGACGGCGAAGCCGTGTGGTCCTGACGCCCCGACGCTGGCGTCAAGCGTGCGGGAGGTATCCCGCAGGCGACGGTGGCAAGAAAGCCCGGTCACCGAGGAGAGCGCGGAGTAAGCCGAAAAACCATTGCGCGGGGAATGGCGGGTGTTTCCGGTGTGACCGTGGTGACTACGCTCGTATGCTCACTCTCATTTTGCATGCGAGGCTGCGGGCGCTATCTGAGCGCCCGGCATTCCCTGCGCCCTCTGACTAGAGGGAGCGACACTTCCGGCATAACTCGCGCGAAAACGCGCGGCGAGATCGCGCAGTTGTGGCTTGCTGTCATTGCGAGGAGCCAACGGGTCGCGCGAATGCGCGCCCGATGACAGGCTCCGCGACGAAGCAATCCATACTTTCTTTGTGCGGTATGATGGATTGCTTCGCTTTGCTCGCAATGACGAATGTAACAAGCGTCTTGCGTCCTGGCTGTTTGAAATCTTGAATAGGTAGCCTTTCATGGGCGCCCGTGCCGACGCCACAGCTGTCATCATCCGCGAAGGCGGATGATCCAGTACTCCGAGGCGTCAGTCCTAGAACGGTGAAGCCGCGGCGTACTGGATACCCCGCTTTCGCGGGGTATGACGACGGGTTGCCGGGCGAGACGTCCGCGTCAAATCCCCAGATACGCCGCCTGAACCTGCTTGTTATTGGCAAGCTCCGCGCTGGTGCCGTGCATGATCACGTTGCCGCTTTCGAGCACATAGGCGCGCTGAACCAGCGACAGCGCGCGGCTGACGTTCTGCTCCACCAGGAGGATGGCGGTGCCCATCTTGTGGATTTCGCCGATCTTCTCGAAGGTCACATCCGTCATCACAGGCGCAAGGCCGAGCGAGGGTTCGTCCAGCATCAAAAGCCGCGGCTTGAGCATCAGGCCGCGTCCCACCGCCAGCATCTGCTGCTCGCCGCCGCTCATGGTGCCGGCAAGTTGCTTTCGCCGCTCGGCGAGCCTTGGAAAGATGCTGTAGACGAGCTCAAGCGTGCGAGCGCGCTCGGCCTTGGCCTTCGGCACATAGGAGCCGATTTCGAGATTCTCGTTCACCGTCATTTCCGGAAACACCTGACGTCCCTCGGGCACATGGGCGATGCCGAGTTCGGGAATCCGGTGCGGCGGAAACGAGGCGAGATCGGTACCGGCGAAGGTGATGGTGCCGGAGGTAAGCTTCACGAGGCCGGAAATCGCCCGCAGCGTCGTGCTCTTGCCGGCGCCGTTGGCGCCAAGCAGGCCCACCGCTTCGCCTTCGGCGATTTCGATTGAAACTTTCGAGATCGCAGGCACCGAACCATAACTGGCGCTGATTTCCTTTAGCTTGAGCACTACGCTTCTCCCGCCGCCGGAGGATGCACGTAGGAGCCGAGATAGGCGCGGATGACTTCCGGATTTTCCACGATCTCCTTCGGTGCGCCTTCCGCGATCTTCTGGCCGTGATCGAGCACCACGATGTGGCGGGCCACCGCCATGATGGCGCGCATCACATGCTCGACGATGACGATGGTAAGCCCGCGCTGCGACAGCTTGCCGACCAGTGCCACCGCCTGGTCGATCTCCGACGGATTGAGCCCGGCCATGACCTCATCGAGCAACAAGAGCCGCGGCTGGGTGGCGAGGGCGCGCGCCATTTCCAGCCGGCGCTGGTCGATCGTGGTCAAGTCTTTCGCGGCCGTCTGCTCCCTGGCGGAAAGGCCGACGAACTCGATCGCCTCGCGCGCCTTGTCGCGCGCCACGCCTGCGTTCTTGTCGCGCAGGAATGCGCCGGTCATGACGTTATTCAGTACCGTCATGGCGCCGAAGGGTTTCGCCACCTGGAAAGTGCGGGCAAGACCATGCGCGCAGATGTCGTGAGGTTTCAGGCCGACGATTTCACGCCCATAGGCCATAACGGAGCCTGCGTCCGGCCGATGAAACCCGGTGATGAGATTGAAGCTCGTGGTCTTGCCGGCGCCGTTCGGGCCGATCAGGGCTACGGTTTCGTTCTCCTTCACCGTGAAGCTGACTTCCTGGACGGCGCGCAGTCCGCCGAACCGCTTGCTGAGGCCGGAAATGACGAGCGCATCTGCCATGCTCACGCCCCTACGCTTTGGCCGGTTTGCGGCTGACGACGCGGTGGCGGGCTTCGTCGATCATGCCCATCAGTCCCGTGGGGCGCCAGAGAATCACCGCCATCAGGATCAGGGCGTAGACGGTGAGCTGCACGCCGCCGATCGAGCTGCCGAGCCAGCTTTGCAACAGCGTCGATGTGGTCTCCAGCAGGACCGTGCCGATGACCGGGCCCCACAATGTCCCGATCCCGCCGACGATCGACACCAATGCCGCTTCAATCGAGATGCTGAAGGAAAACGCGGTGGCTGGATCGATGAAGTAGATGTATTGGGTGTAAAACGTGCCAGCCAACGCGGTAAGATACGCGCTGATCATGTAGATGTCGCGCTTCATCCGTGGCGCGTTGACGCCGATTGCTTCGGCGGCGTCTTCATCTTCGCCGATGGCGACGAGGTAATATCCGATCCAGGATCGCTCGATCAGCCAGGTGACGATCAGGGCAA
>DATGGY010000077.1:0-2917 GCA_035308285.1 Bradyrhizobium sp.
ATACCAATGCCCATTCGAGCGCTCGGTACGAAACACTGGCGTCGCGAAACTCGGCGTGCGTGGCCACATGGGAGCTACGCCGACAGCCTCGTATAGTACGTCCTTCATTTGAAGTAGCCTTGCGAAGCCAAGAACGTAAGCGGTGTTTTGGTCCCACCTATGCGCGGCGGCTTTGGTGGTGGAGGGTGGAGCCCTTGCTTTGTTTGAGGGCTTAGAGAGCTGATGATGCCTGGTGACGATGTGCTGACGGGGCCTGTGGCGCGTCGGGTTGAGATTTTCACCGGGGCTGGCCGGCGCCGGAAGTGGAGCTCGGAGACCAAGGCGCGGATCGTTGCCGAGAGCTACGCCTCGTCGGTCGGCGAGGTGGCTGATCGCTACGGCCTTGCCAAGACACAACTCTTCACTTGGCGGCGGCAGATGCGCGCAAAGGTTCTGGCGCCCGCTGCCTCTGGTTTATTGCAGTTCGCACCGGTGCTCGTCGAATCGATGCCGGCGCCAAGCCATGTACGACCGAAGCGATTGCGCAGTCGCGGTCGCCGCGGCGGCGATGGTGGTATCAGACTGGAGATCGGCGGCGTCAAAGTGCGTGTCGCACGCGGCGCCGACGCCAAGACGGTGGCGGCAGTGGTCCGCGCGTTGAAGGACGGCTCGTGATCGGTCCGGCTGGGAGGTCCGGGTCCTGGTGGCGACGAAACCGGTGGACTTCCGCAAGGGTGCCGAGGGGTTGGCGGCGCTGGTGCGCGAGACGATGCGCACCGACCCGTTCTCCGGCGTGGTTTACGTCTTTCGCGCGAAGCGGGCTGACCGGATCAAGCTGATCTTCTGGGACGGTAGCGGTGTGGTGCTGGTCGCCAAACGCCTCGAAGATGGGAAGTTCCGGTGGCCAGCGATACGGGATGGCGTGATGCGGCTGAGCGCCGCCCAGCTTCAGGCGCTCTTGGAGGGGCTCGACTGGCGGCGCGTTCACGAACCGCGGCGGGCCGTTGTGCCGGCGGCGGCAAGCTGAGCAAAAAAGCGCGCCCTGACCGTCAAAATACTCGCAAGTTATTGGTAGGCATGATTCAATCGTCTCGTGACGGCGTCCATCGCGACCCTTCCTGACGATCCCGATCTGCTCAAGGCGATGCTCTTGGCGGAGCGGGCCGAAAGCGAGCGGCTGCGCCAGATCATCAGAGAATTGCAGCGTCATCGCTTTGGCCGCCGCGCCGAAAGCTTGCCGGAGGAGCAGCTCCAGTTCGCGCTCGAGGAAGCCGAGCAGATCGAGGCGGCCGGTCTTGCCCAGACCGAGAGCCTCTCTGAACGCAAGGCCCGCGCTGCCAAGCGTCGGACGAACCGCGGCGCGCTGCCGTTGCATCTGCCGCGGATCGAGACCGTGATCGACGTGTCGAGCACGATCTGTCCCGGCTGCTCCGGCACATTGCATCGGATCGGTGAGGATGTCTCCGAGCGCCTCGACGTTGTGCCCGCCCAGTTCCGGGTGCTGGTCGTGCGCCGGCCCAAATATGCCTGCCGATCCTGCGAGGACGTGGTGGTGCAAGCGCCCGCGCCGACACGGCTGATCGAGGGTGGTCTGCCCACTGAGGCAACGGTCGCCCAGGTGCTGGTATCCAAGTACGCCGATCACCTTCCGCTTTATCGGCAGGCGCAGATTTACGCTCGGCAGGGCGTCAATCTGGACCGCTCGACCTTGGCCGATTGGGTCGGGCGGGCAGCCTTTTTATTGCGCCCCGTCCATCAACGGCTATTGGACAGGTTGAAAGCCTCGTCAAAGCTGTTCGCCGACGAGACGACCGCGCCGGTGCTCGACCCTGGTCGCGGCAGAACCAAGACCGGCCAGCTCTTTGCCTATGCCCGGGACGACCGATCTTGGGCCGGCAGCGATCCGCCCGGTGTGGCCTATGTTTATGCGCCGGACCGCAAGGCCGCGCAGCCGATCGCCCACCTCGCCGGCTTCCGCGGCATCCTGCAGGTAGACGGCTATGCCGGATACAAGGCGCTGGCTCAACGGAACGAGGTAAGCCTTGCGTTCTGCTGGAGCCATGTTCGTCGCCGTTTCTACGAATTAGCGCAGAGCGGCCCGGCACCGATTGCCTCCGAGGCACTGACACGCATTGCCGCGCTCTACCGGATCGAGGACGACATCCGCGGCCGTCCCGCCGAGGAGCGCCTAGCCGTTCGCCAGGAGCGCACTCTTCCGCTGGTTAAAGCCTTCGAGCCCTGGTTGCGGGAAAAGCTGTCGCTGATCAGTCAGAAGACCAAACTCGCCGAGGCAATCCGCTACGCACTGTCGCGCTGGGCCGGTCTCGGCTTCTTCCTCGATGATGGCCGGGTCGAAATCGACAACAACACCGTCGAGCGCGCCATCCGCCCCATCGCGCTCAACCGCAAAAACGCACTCTTCGCCGGCTCCGATGGCGGCGCCGAGCACTGGGCGGTGATCGCTTCACTGATCGAGACCTGCAAGCTCATCGAGGTCGAGCCGCACGGCTACCTGGCCGACGTCATCACCCGCATCGTCAACGGCCATCCCCAAAGCCGCCTCGACGAACTCCTGCCCTGGGCCTACCCCTCGACCTCAAAACTTAAAGCCGTGGCCTGAGAACACCGCTTACACGCTGTGAGTGAGAAAATAGTTTTCATGGCTAGCGCCGGGTACGGTCAGTGCCTCTGGCTCTTGCCATCGGGTTCAGGCCAGCCGTCGTTGCGTTACGCCCCCGCTCGCGACCTCCCGACTGCCGCGCGAGGACAACGCGATGACTGCTGCCGACCAACCTGCACCCCGTCGGGGCCGGACGCCGAACTTTCCGAGATCATTTCACAGTTTATGCGTGTCCGCAGTGTGGCACCTATCATATCAGCGGCTCAAATATGCGGTTGATCGAAACCGTGTACTCGCTCCGAAGACGGTCCAGATACA
>DATGGY010000078.1:0-25431 GCA_035308285.1 Bradyrhizobium sp.
GTCACCATCAACGGCCGGCAATACCGCATGGCCTGCGAGGAAGGGCAGGAGGTGCGGCTGCTCAAGCTCGCCGAGAGTCTCGAGGCGCGGATCGACAGCCTGCGCGGCAAGTTCGGCGAGATCGGCGACGCCCGCCTGACCGTGATGGCGGCGCTCACCGTGTGCGACGAATTGGTCGACGCCAACAACCGCATCCGGGCGCTTGAAGAGGAGCTTGTCGCGCTGCGCGACGTCCGCGTCGCCGCCGCCGATCGCTCCAAGGCGACGCAGGTCGCGCTCGCCAATGCGCTGCACGCCGCGGCCGAACGGATCGAGAAAACCACGCAGGTGCTGAACCGCACGATCGGCGGCGGCGTCGCGATTGGGTGATTCTATCGCCTCCCTCGTGTCCCGGACGTGGTGCAGCGTTCTTCACGATGCACCGCAGAGCCGGGACCGATGCGGAGCAAAAATGGACCCCGGATCGGCAGCGCATCGCGCCGCAAGGGCATAGCGCGTCGAAGACGCGCGTGAACGCGCTGATGGCGCTGCGCAGCATCCGGGGAACGCCAGTCAAGGGCGTTGCCCCGCGTTAACGCTGGCGGTTTGGCGCAGCGGCGGTTACATTGTCACCGCGAGGCTGCGTCGCGCGTCAGGAGCCATATATCCCCGGGGCCTTATCGATCCTTTAGGGAACTGTCCCTGGCCGGGTCCGTGGACCCGGACATATGGTGCCCACCTACTTTCGTAGGGAACTCCGGGATCGAGTGCTCCAACGGCTATCGCGGCCTCGCACTTTTGTTTTTCGCGTTTGGTTGCTCGATTGACACTCGTCATCACCCGCGAAAGCGGGTGATCCAGTATTCCAGAGACGCCGGCGATAGAACCGCGAAGCCGCGGCGTACTGGATACCCCGCCTTCGCGGGGTATGACGGCAGAACAAGATGCCGCATGTCCGACGCCTCTGCGACCCCCTCCAAAGCCGATCTGCGCGCCGCGGCGCTCGCGGCGCGCGATGCATTGAGCGGCACGCAGCGTGCCGCAGCAAGCGAGGCGCTGGCCGCGCGCGGACTGCCTGTCGAAATCTCGCCCGGCGCCGTCGTCTCCGGCTATTCGCCGATCCGCAGCGAGATCGATCCCGTTCCGCTGATGCGGGCGCTGGCCTTAAAAGGCGCGCGGCTCGCGCTTCCGGCGGTGCTGGCGCGTGGCAAGTCGCTGGCGTTTCGCGCCTGGTCGCCGCATGACCGGCTGATGCTCGGCCCGCTCGGCATTCTCGAACCGTCGCCGGCCGCAGCCGAAGTCATTCCCAATATCATGCTGGTGCCGCTCGCAGCCTTCGACCGCCTCGGTCACCGCATCGGATATGGCGCCGGACATTACGACTATACGCTGGCGCATTTGCGAAAAGTCAAACCCATCGCCATCGGGCTTGCCTTCGCCGCCCAGGAAATCGAGACTGTTCCGGCGTTGCAGCACGACGTGCCGCTCGATTTTGTGCTAACGGAAAAGAAAGTGTTCGATTTCCGGAGTTCGTGATTTGCGCATTCTTTTCGTCGGCGACGTGGTCGGCCGTTCAGGGCGGGCCGCCGTTTCGGAGCATCTGGGGGGCCTGATCCGCGACTGGTCGCTCGATCTTGTCGTCGTCAACGGCGAGAATGCGGCCGGCGGCTTCGGCATCACCGAAGCCATCTACCAGGAACTGATCGACGCCGGCGCGGACGCCGTCACGCTCGGCAATCACGCCTGGGATCAGCGCGAGGCGCTGGTGTTCATCGAGCGCGCGCCGCGGCTGGTGCGTCCGGCGAATTTTCCAAAGGGAACGCCGGGCCGCGGTAGCGCGCTGGTCGAGGCGAGGGGCGGCAAGCGCGCGCTCGTCGTCAACGCCATCGGCCGCGTCTTCATGACGCCGTTCGACGATCCGTTCGCAATTATCGCCCGCGAGCTCGATGCTTGTTCCCTGGGCACGGCGGCGGACGCGATCGTGGTCGATTTTCACGCCGAGGCGTCGAGCGAAAAGCAGGCGATCGGTTTTTTCTGCGACGGCCGCGCTTCTCTCGTGATCGGCACCCACACCCACGTGCCGACCGCCGATCACCAGATTCTTCCCGGCGGCACCGCCTACATGACCGACGCCGGCATGACCGGCGATTACGACTCGATCATCGGCATGCAGAAGGAAGAACCGCTGCGGCGCTTCACGTCGGGCATTCCCTCCGGCCGCTTCGAGCCGGCGCTCGGGCAAGCGACGTTCTCAGGCGTCGCGCTCGAGACCGACGATGCGACCGGCCTCGCGCTGAAAGTCGCGCCGGTGCGCATTGGCGGCAGGCTGGAGCCCGTGCTGCCGGGATTTTGGGCGGGGTAGGGGCGGATCATGGCAAGCGTGGCTCGGATGAGCGACATCCGGGTTTTGTGATCTCGTGCAGACCCCGACTTCCCATCGCTGCCAATGGCACGGGAGGTACAGATAAACGAAATTTTAGGCGGATTGCCGGGTTCCATTTTCGAAACCGGGCGTTGAGTCAATGTTAGCGACCTTGGCTGCCGCCTGGTGTTTGCAAAGCCACATGGCTTTAGCGGGTCGCAGTTCCCTCGACCAGACGGCCTGCACGGTCGCCGCCCCTGTCGCGGCCTGCGTCAGGGGTTCAAAGGAGAACAACCATGAAGAACTTCACGCTTATTGGCGTCGCCGCACTTTCCCTGTCGTTCGCTGCGCCTGCGATGGCGGCCAGCAATGGCCATCGATCGGCGGGCGTGTATCACAGGCACTATGGCCCGGTGATGCATCGAATGACGGCGATGGATTTCGACCACTATGACCTCGGCATAGCGCGTCCAACCTATCCATCCGGGTGGAGTGGCCCGTATGGTGATGGTCTATATCCCGGAAGCATTGACGCCAATATGGGGCCTCCATACTGGGCGCGGCGGTAGAGAGATGACTGCGTCGATGTGCGGATAGGATGATTCCGGCAAACGCGAAAGCCGCGCGATCGAGCTGGCGCTTGACGTAGTGCCGACGAGTCAACGGGCCGCGCGAATGTGCGCCCGATGACGGGCTCCGCGACGAAGCAATCCATTCATCCTTTGCGCGGCGAAATGGATTGCTTCGCTTGCGCTCGCAATGACGCGGTCTTCGACAACCGAATCGGAAACGAGCGGGTTATCTAAAACCCAAAGAACTTCGTGCGCAGCGCATCTTCGTATTTTTCCTTGGCCGCCTTGACCGGGCTGCGCAGGTCGTCTTCCTCGAAATGCGCACCCTCCCACTTGTCGACGTCGGCGACGTCGTGGTTGACGGAAGCCAAAGCCTCCTCCTTGCGGATGGCGGCGATCCAGGCCTCTATCGCGTTCTTGTCGGTCGTCTGCAACTCGTCGAGTTTCGGATGCTCACCGCTCGTGGCCGCCCTCCCACCGATATATTTCGCCAATATGCGTGTTTATAAAGAGATCGAATGAACAAACGACGACGTTCAGGGGTAGCCGCGGGATGGCGGGTAGACCGGCGGCAGCGGAGGGCAGTCATGGCCAATAGTGGTAAGTCAGAGCCCCGGTTTTCGGGCTTGCGCGAGATTCCGCCGACGGTATGGGCGCTCGGCTTCGTTTCGCTGCTGATGGACACTTCGAGCGAGATCATTCACGCGTTGTTGCCGGTCTATCTCGTCCAGGTGCTCGGCGCTTCGATGGTGACCGTTGGATTTATCGAGGGCATCGCCGAGGCAACGGCCTCGATCACGAAGATATTTTCCGGCGCGGTCTCGGACTGGTTGGGCAAGCGCAAATTGCTGACCGTCATCGGCTATGGATTGGCTGCCGCCAGCAAGCCGATCTTCCCGCTCGCACCGTCGGTCGGCTGGTTGGTCGCGGCGCGCTTCATCGATCGTATTGGCAAGGGTATCCGGGGGGCGCCGCGCGATGCGCTGATTGCCGATGTCACGCCGCAACATCTGCGCGGGGCGAGTTTCGGACTGCGTCAGTCGCTCGATACCGCCGGCGCCTTTATCGGCCCGGCGCTCGCCATCGGCTTGATGTGGTGGACCGCGGATAATTTCCGCAGCGTCTTCTGGGTGGCCGTTATTCCGGCGCTGCTATGCGTCGCGCTGCTCGTCTTTGCGATCGATGAACCCGCGCGCCCTGCCGGGCTTCGCAAGGTGCGCTCGCCGCTGAGCGTCGTCGAACTGAAGCGCCTTGGTCTCATCTATTGGTTTGTCGTCGGTGTCGCGGTGGTGTTTTCATTGGCGCGCTTTAGCGAGGCCTTCCTGATTCTCAGGGCTCAGGCCGTCGGCCTGCCCGTGGTGCTCGTGCCTTTGGTGCTGGTGCTGATGAACCTCGTCTATTCGCTGGCCGCCTATCCGGCCGGCGCGCTGTCGGATCGCGCCAATCGCATCGTCATTCTCGGCATCGGCTTCGGCTTTCTGGTGGCCGCCGACCTGGTGCTGGCATTCACCAACGGCCTTGGCGGCGCAGCCGTCGGCGTCGCGCTGTGGGGATTGCATCTCGGCTTCACGCAGGGATTGCTGTCGACCCTGGTCGCCGACACGGCGCCGCCGGAGTTGCGCGGCACGGCGTTTGGCATGTTCAACCTGCTCAGCGGAATCTCGCTTCTGATCGCAAGCGTGCTGGCCGGCGCACTATGGGAGCGCATCGGGCCGCAAGGTACCTTCCTTGCGGGCGCAGCGTTGACGGTCCTGGCTCTCTTCGGTCTTGCGGCAGCCCGGCGCATTGCGCCCGCACTCGGCGAGGGCGCGAATCCCGGTCAGGTTTTTCGATGATGGACGTCGCTTCGGTGCGGCCTGACTTGCGAAACGCGTCAGGAAGAGGCCGCCACCATCCGGGCGCGGCGGCGGCCGGCGATGGTTCGCATGGTAGCGTATCCGATCAGAAACAGGACGAGTTTGCTGACGATGCCGTAGATCGACATGAACGCCGCCCAGCTCGCCACGTCGAAGTTGTAGGCCACGATCAGGTTGAGGCCTGCGGAAAGGAACATCAGGCCCGACCAGACGTAGCCGAAGATGGTGGCGATGTCCGGTATCAGTTCGATCGCGACCGGCGGCAGATAGCGGTTCATCCATCCTCTCTTCAGCATCACGATGCCGACGATGCCGTAGATCACGCTGGGTTTGATCATCACAAAGCGCGGATCGTCGGTGAGCAGCGTGGCCGTGCCGGTGCCGAGCACCAAAAACAGGCTCAACCACTGCATGGTGTCGATCGGCTTTTTGCGCGCGAACTCCCAGCCGATCTGAACCGCGCCCAGCGCCATGCCAAGCACAACCGAAAGCGGGATATTTTTGGTCAGGAGATATACGAAAAGAAAAAAGAACGTCGAGGCAAGGTCGAGGAGCAGCAACTTTCCCGCATCGAACAGGCTCTTCATGGGGTGAGCAGCTCCGGTGGAGTCGGCCAACTACTACACCCGGCAAAGGCTTTCGGCGAGCGGTCTTTGGTCGCGCCGCCTCGGCCTATTCACGTGTGGCGAAAGCCCATGCGGAACGCGCCCCAGTGGCGGCCCTGGACCAGAATCGGCGAGGAGACGTCCTTCATCAGGACGAAATTGCCGCCGCCCATGTCGCGCCGGTAGGTTTGCAGGAGGAACGGCTTCTTGTTCGCCGCCACCTTCTTCACCGCGCGGTCGTTGAACAGCCGCCGGTTCCGGCAGTTGGCGTTGTTCCAGACCGGATCGCGTCCCTGCGGCAGGCGGTAGTTCGGATTGTGGGTGGGAAGATAGCCGCCCTTCGCCCAGGCCACGCAGAACACGATGCGGGGATCGGCCTTCTGCAGCGGGTCCTGCATCGGCGGCAGGAGACGGTCGGTGAACTCGACATATTGGGTGAGATATTGCTTGGGGTCGGTGCCGGGAATTTCGCGGTAGTTCTCGTCCATCAACTGATCGAGGGTGATTTCGCCGCGCGCGATCGCCGTCTCGAACGCGGCGGAAATCTGTTTGGCCTTATCGACCACGGCGTGGATCAGCGGCGTGTCAGAGGTTTCCACGCCGCTGTCGGCGATCAGTTCGATCAGGTTCTCGGAAAGGTCGAGCAGCTTGGCGACCCGTTCGTCGGCGTGCTTGAGGTCGCCGGAGGACAGATCGACGCCCTTGGCGAGATGGCCGAGCTCGCCGATCACCGTGTCGCAATGGGCGAGATTGGAGGTCGCCGCCTTTGCGACGCCGTCGATCTCCTGGTTGACCGCGGTGAAACCGTTCTGGACGCGAACGATGATATCCTGAATCTGTCCGGCGCCTTCGCCGGCATTCTTTGCCCGCAGCGTTGCGTCGCTGCTCTCGCCGATCAAGCTGCCGACCTGGCCATCGAGATCGCGAACCGTATCGCCGATCAGATGTGTCGCCTGGCGCGTCGCTTCGGCAAGGCTCTTCACTTCGCTGGCGACGACCGCAAAGCCGCGTCCCGCCGCACCGGCGCGGGCGGCCTCGATCGTCGCGTTCAGCGCCAGCAAGTTGGTTTGCTTGGCAATCGCCTCGATCGAGCCCGATACCTTGGCGACTTGCGCAAGCGCGGTTCCGACCGCGCCGAGGCGCTGTTCGATGCG
Organism: Bradyrhizobium sp.; assembly: GCA_035308285.1. Lineage (GTDB taxonomy): Bacteria > Pseudomonadota > Alphaproteobacteria > Rhizobiales > Xanthobacteraceae > Bradyrhizobium. The sequence continues at coordinate 6,529 of DATGGY010000078.1, forward strand.
GCCGACCGCATCGATCAATTCGGCGATATGTTGCACGGCTGTTTCCACAACAGTGCGCGATTGGGTGATGTCGCCGACGGCGGCCGATGTCGCGGTTTGCACCGCGCGCGAGGCGCTGGCGATGTCGTGATTGGCGGAGACCATGGTCTCCGCCGTCTTCTGCAGATGGCTGAAACGGTCGGCCTGGGTGGAAACGCGCCCGGCAACTTCCCGCAGATTTCCCGCTACGTCGGCAAGCTCAACCCCGAGACCGTCGATGCGGTTCGAAAGCTGGTCGACCAGCCGCTGGCTGTCGGCGGCGCCATCAGCGCGGGCTTGTGTTTGGGCCTGAGCAACGGACATCGTCGCAATTCTCCGGATCAGCGTTCGAGAGCGATCTGTTCATTCCTAGAGTTTGTAGGCGGTGCGGAAGCCGCCCCAGTGTCGGCCATTGACGCGAACAGGGACGTCGATCTCGCGCATCATCACGGTCTTGGCGTTGCCCATGTCGCGCGCGTAGCTCTGGATCAGATAGGAGCGCTGGTTGCGTCCGGCGGCAAGGCCAGCGTCGTCGTTGAAGATCCGGCGGTTGCGGCTGTTGGCGGTATTGTAGGCGACATCGCCGGGGCGTTGCGGTTGGGAATAGACCTTGTTGTGCACCGGCAGATAGCCGTTGCGGTCGATCATCACGCAAAACACCATCCGCGGGTCCTTGGCCAGGAAGGCCTCCTGGAACGCAGGCAGGGCGCGATCCGCCCAGTCGAGAATTCGCGTGCGGTGCTGCATCGGGTTGGTGCCCGGTATCTCGACATAATCCGTGTCGAACATGTCGTCGATCGAGATCGCGCCGCTTCTGACCGCGTCTTCGAAAATTTTGGTCAGTTCGCGGCCTGCTTCCATCGCGCGGGTGACGAATTCGGTATTCTCGTCGTGGATCGACCACAATTTGTCTTCGATTTTCCCGGTGAGCTCGGCGCTTTTCGTCTCGAAAGCGGCTTGAATGCCGGCCTTCACCCGCTCGCCGGTGCGTATCCTGCACGCGCCGACGCTCGCTATCGTGACATTGAAAGTCTGGTTCGGCGGCACCTTCTCCGCCTCTGGCCCGCCGATCAGGATGCGTTCGAGGGAAATCTCGTAAACCGCCGCCTCGATCGGACCGCGCGGGGTCTGGATTTCGATCTTGAGGTTGCACGGCAGCAGCTCGCGCTTGCGCTCGCTCGCGCGCTGGTCCTGGCCCAGCAACACCGCGCAGCGGGATTTGAGTTTTTGCGCGAACAGGGTGACAGCCTTGCCGGCATCGGCGACGTGCTCGCCATGGGACTCGGCTTCTTTCGCCGCGTTGTCGATCTCGGCGGCACTGTCGCCGACCGAGGCGATGAAGTGCGAAGCGGTTGCGACGTTCTTGGACATCTCGCCGGTGGTGTGGTTCTGATCGGCTACCGCGCCGTTGACGTTCGCAAACACCGGCCGGATGGCCTCGATGGCCTGCGAAATCCGGTGCACGGCATCGACGGAGCCCGCGGCATCCCTTTGCAGCGCGTCGATCTTCTTCTTGATCTCTTCGGTGGCTTCCTGAGTCTGCACCGCGAGCGCCTTGACCTCGGAGGCGACCACGGCAAAGCCGCGCCCGGCGGTGCCGGCGCGCGCCGCCTCGATCGTCGAGTTGAGCGCGAGCAGCGTCGTCTGCCTTGCGATATGGGCGATCAGGTTGACGACATTGCCGATGGCGGCCGAGGATTCCTTGAGCCGGTCGACGTTGAGGCTCGCTTCATGGGCAGCCGCGCCGGCCTGATCGGCGAGCTTGCCTGCGTCGCGCACCTGCGATCCGATGCCTTCGGCCGAATGGGTGAACTTGTCTGCGGCCTGCGAGAAGGTGGTCGCGGTGCTTTGCGCGGCACTGGAGCGCTCGGTCAGGACGTCGGTGCGCCGGCGAATGGTGGAAAGCGTGGCTGCGGTTGCTTCCGCGCCGCCGGCAACCGAGCTTGCCGCACGCTCAAGCTGGCGGATCATGCCGCCGAGTTCGAGTTCGAGCAGTTCGAGGATTTGCTTGGCCGAATCGGCCTCGGACGCTGCGGAAGCCTCAGTGACCGAAGCGGGCTCGACGATTTGCGGCGCGGCGGCTGGCACGGAGGCTTCAGGCAGCCGCTTTCGAAACAGTGCATACGCCATGAGCTCTCTCGGCCACCCGCAGAGGAAGAGGCCGCCATCCTCCCATCGCGTCGTGAAATGATGGTTAACAATTGCCTGATTTGCAGGCAGCCGGCACTACCTCTGTACCGAAAACGCGGCCAAATCTTTGATTTTGGCAAGGCTCCAGCCTATAACGCCGCGCTTTCCACCGCATCGTCGGACGAATCCCGAAAGGTCACGCATGGCCGGCCATTCCCAGTTCAAGAACATCATGCACCGCAAGGGCCGCCAGGACGCCCAGAAATCGAAGCTTTTCGGCAAGCTGGCGCGGGAAATCACGGTCGCCGCGAAACTTGGAACGCCCGATCCGGCGATGAACCCGCGCCTGCGCGCAGCCGTGATCGCGGCGCGGCAGGAGAATATGCCGAAGGACAATATCGAGCGCGCCATCAAGAAGGCGATCGGTGGGGAAAGCGAGAATTACGACGAGATCCGTTACGAGGGATATGGTCCCGGCGGCGTCGCCATTATCCTCGAGGTGCTCACCGACAACCGCAATCGCGCCGCGTCCGATATCCGCTCCTACTTCACCAAGTCGGGCGGCAATCTCGGCGAAACCGGTTCGGTCTCGTTCATGTTCGATCGCACCGGCATCATCGAATATGACGCCAAGGTCGCGTCCGACGACGCGATGCTGGAGGCGGCGATCGAGGCCGGCGCCGACGATGTCGTGTCGAGTGAAAACGGCCATGAAATCTACGCTTCGCAGGACACGTTCCGCGATGTCGCCAAGGCGCTGGAGGCAAAATTCGGCGAGGCGCGCAAGACGGCGCTGATCTGGAAGCCGCAAAACACGGTGGCGGTGGACGATGAGACCGGCGAGAAGCTCCTGAAGCTGATCGAGCTGTTGAACGAGCACGACGACGTCCAGAACGTCTACGCCAATTTCGAGGTCTCCGACGCGCTGGTCGCCAAGATGGGCGGGTAGGTCTGTCATCGCAAGGAGTGGTAGCGACCGAGCAATCCATTCTCAGCCGTCATCGCCCGGCTTGACCGGGCGATCCAGTATTCCAGAGCAGGCTCGATTGAATTGAGAAGCCTCGGCGTACTGGATACCCCCGCTTTCGCGGGGTATGACGACCGGGTGCGCTAGGTGCGAATCTCCGGCATGGGGTATAAATCGCGCCCATGACCTCACAGCCGATTCGCTCCCCCCTCCGTATCCTTGGTATCGATCCGGGCCTGCGCCGCACGGGTTGGGGCGTGATCGAGGTCGACGGTAACCGCCTGATTTATGTCGGTTGCGGCTCGGTGGAACCGCAGGACAGCCTGCCGTTGGCCAACCGTCTCTTGGCGATCCACGAGGGTTTGGCCGCCGTGCTCGGCGACTTGCGCCCAACGGAAGCCGCCGTCGAACAGACCTTTGTCAACAAGGACGGTGTTGCCACGTTGAAGCTCGGCCAGGCGCGCGGCGTTGCGATGCTGGCGCCGGCGATGTTTGGAATATCGGTTTCGGAATACGCGCCGAACCAGGTCAAGAAAACCGTGGTCGGCGCCGGCCACGCTGACAAGAACCAGATTTTGGTGATGCTGAAAATCCTGTTGCCGAAGGCCGAGCCGAAATCCCCCGACGCCGCAGACGCGCTCGCCGTCGCAATTACGCACGCCCATCATCGCCGGAGCACGACATTGCGGCTGAGGGTGGTGGAGGTATGATCGGCAAGCTCAAGGGCCTGATCGATTCCTACGGCGAGGACTATGTCATCCTCGATGTCGCCGGCGTCGGCTATCAGGTGCATTGCTCCGGCCGCACGCTGCAGGCGCTGCCGGCTCCCGGCGAGGCGGCGGTGCTCGCAATCGAGACTTACGTGCGCGAGGATCAGATCAAGCTGTTCGGCTTCCGCACCGATGTCGAGCGCGAATGGTTTCGCCTGCTGCAGACGGTGCAAGGCGTCGGCGCCAAGGTCGCGCTGGCGGTGCTCGGCACCTTGCCGCCGGCGGAACTGGCGAATGCCATTGCGCTGCGCGACAAGGCCGCGGTGACGCGCACGCCCGGTGTCGGGCCGAAAGTCGCCGAGCGCATCGTCACTGAGTTGAAGGACAAGGCACCTCACTTTACGAACGTCGATCCGGCACTGGTGCATCTGTCCGGTGCGATCGACAACGATCGCGCGCCGCGCCCGGTCAGCGATGCGATCTCGGCGCTGGTCAATCTCGGCTACGGCCAGCCGCAGGCCGCCGCTGCGATCGCCGCCGCCTCGCGCAGCGCCGGTGAAAAGGCTGAGACCGCGCAGCTCATCCGGCTCGGGCTGAAGGAGTTGGCGAAGTGACCCCGCCCTCCCGCATCGTCACGCCCGAGCGCCGCGCCGATGACGGCGGCGACACCGCGCTGCGCCCGCAACTGTTGTCGGAGTTCGTCGGTCAGGCGCAGGCGCGCGCCAATCTTTCGATTTTCATCGAGGCGGCGCGCAAGCGCGCCGAGGCGCTCGACCATGTGCTGTTCGTCGGTCCTCCCGGTCTGGGCAAGACCACGCTGGCGCAGATCGTCGCGCGCGAACTCGGCGTCGGCTTTCGCGCCACCTCGGGCCCTGTGATCGCCAAGGCGGGCGATCTAGCCGCGCTTCTGACCAACCTCGAAGAACGCGACGTGCTGTTCATCGACGAAATCCATCGCCTGAGCCCCTCCGTCGAGGAGGTGCTGTACCCGGCGATGGAGGATTTTCAGCTCGACCTCATCATCGGCGAGGGGCCGGCGGCACGTTCGGTCAAGATTGAACTTGCCAAATTCACGCTGATCGGCGCCACCACGCGCGCAGGCCTCCTGACCAATCCGCTGCGCGACCGCTTCGGCATTCCGGTGCGGCTGAATTTCTACACCGAGGAAGAACTGGAAAAGATCGTCACCCGCGGCGCGCGTGTGCTCCAGATCGGCATGACGCCGGACGGCGCCAACGAGATCGCCCGCCGCGCCCGCGGCACGCCGCGTATCGCCGGACGTTTGTTGCGGCGGGTGCGGGATTTTGCTTCGGCCGCGGACTCAGCCTCGATCGACCGCGCGATTGCCGACAACGCGCTCGGCGCGCTAGAGGTCGATGCCGCGGGGCTCGATGCCATGGACCGGCGCTATCTTTCGACGATTGCGATGAACTACGGCGGCGGTCCGGTCGGCGTAGAGACCATGGCCGCCGCGTTGTCCGAGCCGCGCGATGCCATCGAGGACATCATCGAGCCATATCTGATCCAGTGCGGCTATCTGCAACGCACGCCGCGCGGAAGGCTGTTGACTTCGCATGCCTTCCGTCATCTTGGACTAGCCGAGCCCGCGCGCGACCCGGCGCAATTCGGATTGTTCGGGAACGACGGTGAGGGCGAGTGATGGAAGCCGGCACCATCAAAATAGTGGCGGCGCTGATACGCGATGACGCCGGCCGGGTGCTCCTGGTGCGCAAGCGCGGCACGGCGGCATTCATGCAGCCGGGCGGCAAGCGCGACGCGGGCGAGGACGACATCGCCGCACTCTCCCGCGAAATCGCCGAGGAACTCGGTTGCGACCTGGTCCCGGCCTCGATCGAACCGCTCGGCGAGTTCGACGCCGTCGCCGCGAACGAGCCGGGCTTTCGGGTGCATGCCAGCCTGTACGGGATCGATGTGGCCGGTGATATCAGGCCGAGCCAGGAGATCGATGAGGCGATCTGGATCGATCCGGCCGCACCTCCAGATATTTTGCTGGCGCCGCTGACGCGCGAGCATGTCTTGCCGCTCGCCTCCGCGGGAAGGGTTGCGGGAAATGTCCGATGAATTGTTGTCACTCGACGGCGTGATCCGCGATGGCCGTCATCATATGCAGATCCGTGTCTACTACGAGGACACGGATTTCTCCGGCATCGTCTATCACGCCAATTATCTGCGTTTCATGGAGCGCGGCCGCACCAACCATCTGCGGCTGTTGGGTGCGGAGCAACACGCGCTGTTTGCGGAAGCGCAGGCGGAGACGCCGGGTTTTGCCTTCGTGGTGCGCTCGATGCAGATCGAGTTCTTGAAACCCGCGCGGATGGACGACATCCTCGACGTGGTGACGTGGCCCGTCGCGGTGAAGGGCGCCTCGATCACGCTGGCGCAGGAAGTGCGGCGCGGCGAGCACGTGCTGGTCAAGGCCCATGTGCGGGTCGCCTTCATCAGCGAGGGAAGGGCGCAGCCGATTCCGAAATCGCTGCGGCTTTTGATGAAGGCCGATCTGGTTTAGCTATCGGCCGATAGGTGGAAGGCCATCGACTCCGCGACGCGCTGCGATAGACTTGCGGCCTCACCAAAATCCGGAGCCATCATGTCACGTCCACCGCTTCCGCCGTTCACCCGCGAAACCGCCACGCAAAAAGCGCGCATGGCGGAAGACGCCTGGAATTCGCGCGACCCCGAGCGCGTGGCGCTGGCCTATACCGAGGACAGCCGCTGGCGCAATCGCTCCGAATTTTTCGAAGGCCGCGCCGCGATCGTGGCGTTCCTCACGCGCAAATGGGCAAAGGAGCTCGACTACCGTCTGATCAAGGATCTCTGGGCGTTCGATAACAACCGCATCGCGGTACGTTTCCAGTACGAATGGCACGACGATGCGGGGCAGTGGCACCGCTCCTACGGCAACGAGCAATGGGAGTTCGACGAGCACGGCCTGATGCGCCGGCGCGAAGCCAGCATCAATGACATCGCCATCGTCGAGAAAGATCGCCGTTTCCACTGGCCCGCACCCGGTCCGCGGCCGGCGGATGTGCCGGGACTGGGCGCGAGCCCGTTTTGAGAGTGGAGTTTGCTGCTTGCGTTCCCCGGATGCTGCCCAGCGCCATAAGCGCGTTCACGCGCGTCTTCGACGCGCTATGGCGGTGCGCTGCTGATCCGGGGTCCATGCTGCCAGCTGCGGCGGGTCCCGCCTCTGCGGCGCACCGCCGAAGAGGCGCTGCACCGCGTCCGGGACATGAGTTCCGCTATGCCGCCGCCTTGTGGCGCGCGAGTTCGGCCTTGTAGAGCTCAAATTCTTCGGCGAACGCTTTGGCAATGCTCGGTCGGGCGCGCAGGCGCTCGTAATAAGCCTTCACGACAGGCCATCTCGCCAATTCGATTAGCGGCGTCGCCATCGTCCAGTTGATGACGGTGACGAGGTAGGCGTCGGCGACGCTGAAATGGTCGAGCAGGAATTCGCGGCCTTTGAGATAGTTTTCGAGATAGTCGAGCCGTGTGATGTTCTTGCCGAGGACGTAGGTCTTTGCTTCCAGCGGCGCCGTCTTGTCAAGCAGGGGCACGAACAGTCCCTTGTGAAGTTCCGTGCCGATGAAGCAAAGCCATTGGTGCAGCCGGCTGCGCTCAAATCCGGGACCGGTCGCGATGCCCGCCTTCGGAAAACGATCGGCGACATATTGCAAGATGGCCGCGTTCTCGGTCAGCACCTGGCCGTGGTCGGTGCGCAAGGTCGGGACCAGCCCAAGCGGATTGACCTCGCGAAAATCCGAGCCGTCCTTCTGCACCACCTTGGTCCTCGGATCGACCTCGAGATAGTTGGCCTCGGCGCCGGCCTCGTAGAGGGCGATCCTGGTCGCGAGCGAGCATGCCATGGGTGAAAAATACAGGTCCATCTGTGCCTCCTTGGCGGTTTGGCTGGAAGATTTTCGAGCCGGGTTGTTTTTTATACTGTTTCGCATAATATAAGCCGCGTCAAGGAATTTATTGCGAAATGGTACAAAAAACCAAAACCCCGCCGGCGTCCGGGTCTGATGCGCCCGGACCAAGGCGTCGCGGGCGCCCGCGCGCCTATCAGCCGGACGTTGCGCTCGCCAAGGCGCTCGATCTGTTCCGGAAGGACGGGTTTGCCGCGACCTCGCTCGATGAGCTCAGCGCCGCCACGGGCATGAACCGCCCAAGTCTCTACGGGGCATTCGGCGACAAGCGTGAGCTCTACATCAAGAGCTACCAGCGCTATCGCGACGATGCCCGCGCCGCGATGCGCGACATCTTCAGGGAAGAGATGCCGATCCGCAAACGGCTGCATCGGATCTATGCAGTGGCGCTTGACATTTATCTCTCGGGCGAAGCCGGCCCGCGCGGTTGCTTCACGGTAATGACGGCGGCGTCCGAAGCGGTTGCCGATCCGGAAATCCGAGCGATGGTGCTGGAAGGATTTGCCGAGCTCGACAAGGCGTTTGCCTCCTGCTTCCGCCTTGCGAAAGACAAGGGCGAACTGCCGGCGACCGCCGACCCTGCGGTGCTTGCACAAATTGCATCCGCAACCATCCACACCATCGCTATCCGGGCCCGGGCGCGTGTGCCGCGCAAGGAGTTGGAGGCGATTGCGAAAGGCGCGATCGACGTGATGTGCGGAGCCGGCCGCTAATAGCCGCGCTCGGGATCGACGACATTTTCAAGCCGCTCGCCGGCTTCAAAGCCCGCGATCTGGCGCGCGACATATCGCGATATTTCGTCAGGATCGGTGTCGGCAGCATTGTGCGGCGTCAGCACCACCTTCGAATGGGCCCAGAACGGGCTGTCGGCTGGCAGCGGCTCGGTGGCATAGACGTCGAGTGACGCCGCGCCGAGCGTGCCGTCATCGAGGCAGGCCAGGATGTCGGCTTCGTTCTGCAATCCCCCCCGTCCGGCGTTGATCACGACCGGCGCTCCCATTGGGCTCGTGCGGTTCAGTTTCGCGAAAACTTCGCGATTGAGGATGTGCCGCGTGTCCGGTGTCAGCGGCAACAGGCAGACCAGGATATCGGTCCGCCGCAGGAAAGCATCGAGCTGCGATTTGCCGTGAAAGCATTCGACGCCTTCGATCGCTTTCGGGCTATTGCTCCAGCCCGCCACGCGAAAGCGCAGCCGCTTTAAGGCGCCGGCGGCGTCCGCCCCCAGCGTGCCGAGGCCCATGATACCGACCGAAATCGCACTCGCCGGCCATTGAAACTTCGGCTGCCAGCGTCTTTCGCGCTGACTGGCGCGCAAATACAACTCCTGCCGGTGATGCATCAGCACGTGGAGGGCGACATACTCGGTCATTCGATGGGTGAGGTCGCCGACCGCGACGCGAACCAGCGGTACTTTCGGCAGCGACCTATCCGCCGTCAGCGCATCGACGCCCGCACCCAGGTTGAAAATGACGCGCAGGTTCGGAAAACCCGAGAGCTCGCCCGGAACCGGCTTCCAGACCGCGGCGTAGTGGACATTCGCAGGCTCGCCCCGGCCTTGCCCGACCAGCCAGACCGGGCGGTCGGCGCACACCTCGTCAAACCGGCGCTTCCACCGCTCGGGGGACCAGTTTTCGGTCCCGCCATGAATGAGCAGGGCGAGCGTGCCTTTGTTCATTGCAACCTTGCCTTCCAGTTTCGAAATACCAGCGCGACCTTACCGGGGCGTGCTTGGCCCACAAAATATTCCCGCCTGGCTGTCGGCCCCGGGCATACTCGCTCGTCATAGTGTGGGGGTTCAGAAGTTCTCTTCACAGGCGCGCCCCAAGTTCGTCAAGAGAACTTCTGAACCCGGACCACACTATAATCATCGTTTTCTGGTGTCCCTTTGAATTCGATGTTCGCTAAAGCAGATGCCGCAACGCCGAGCGAACATCGAATTCGGGATACCAGTATCAAAAAGGGAACCCTTGCCCATGCTGTACGCCATTCTTTGTTATCACGATGAGGACGTCGTCGGTTGCTGGACCGCGGACCAGGACGCCGCCGTCATGTCGAAGCTCGCGGTCGTCCAGGACAAGCTAAAAAAGGAGGGCCGGCTCGGCCCGGTGGCCCGGCTATTGCCGACCACGGCTGCGACGACGCTGCGCAAGGACGATCCGCCGGTGGTGCTCGACGGCCCCTATGCCGAGACCAAGGAACAGTTGCTCGGCTTCTATATTGTCGATTGCGGGAATCTCGACGAGGCGCTCGGCGTCGCGCGCGATCTCGGCGCCGTCAATCCCGGCGGGGCTTACGAGATTCGCCCCGTCGGCATGTATCAGCCTGGGGGCACCGTGACGTGACCGACACCGATACCGCCTGGATCGACGCAGCGCTGACCTCGGCGCGTCCCCAGGCGGTCGGCGCGCTGCTGCGGTACTTCCGCAATCTGGACACGGCGGAAGAAGCCTTTCAGAACGCCTGCTTGCGGGCGTTGAAGAGCTGGCCGCAGAACGGTCCGCCGCGCGACCCGGCGGCATGGCTGATCATGGTCGGCCGCAATGTCGCGATCGACGAAGTGCGCCGGACCAGCAAGCAGGAGGCGTTGCCCGAAGACGAGGCGATCTCCGACCTCGGGGACGCCGAGGATGCGCTGGCCGAACGGCTCGACGGTTCGCATTACCGCGACGACATTCTGCGGCTCTTGTTCATCTGCTGCCATCCGGAGCTGCCGGCGACGCAGCAGATTGCATTGGCGCTCCGCATCGTTTCCGGTCTCACCGTCAGGCAGATCGCGCGCGCATTTCTGGTCTCGGAAGCGGCGATGGAGCAGCGGATCACCCGCGCGAAGGCGCGTATCGCCGGCGCCGGCGCGCCATTCGAGACGCCGGGGGCGACGGAGCGCAGCGAGCGGCTCGCCGCCGTCGCCGCAATGATCTACCTGATTTTCAACGAGGGCTATTCTGCCAGCGGCGAGACTAGCGAAATCCGCAAACCGCTGTGCGAGGAGGCGATCCGGCTTGCGCGGCTGTTGCTCCGGCTGTTCCAGAGCGAGCCGGAAATCATGGGTCTGACCGCGCTTCTCTTGTTGCAGCATGCCCGCGCCGCGGCGCGCTTCGATGCCGCGGGCGAACTTGTGCTGCTCGAAGATCAGGATCGCACGCTCTGGAACTACAAGATGATCGCCGAGGGGCTGGCGCTGATCGACAAGGCGATGCGCCATCGCCGCAGCGGGCCGTATCAGGTTCAGGCCGCGATCGCGGCCCTGCATGCGCGCGCTGCAAAGCCTGAAGATACCGATTGGACCGAGATCGATCTGCTCTATGGGGCGCTCGAGATCATGCAGCCGTCACCGGTGGTGACGCTCAACCGCGCGGTGGCGGTGTCCAAGGTCCGCGGGCCCGAGGCCGCACTGCAAATGATCGAGCCGTTGGGCGAACGGCTTTCGAGCTATTTCCATTTCTTTGGCGTGCGTGGCGCGTTCCTGATGCAGCTTGGGCGCAACGAGGAGGCGCGTGTGGCGTTCGACCGCGCCATTGCGCTCGCCAACACCTCGACTGAAGCCGCCCATATCCGCACGCATCTCGACCGGCTGATCCGCGACAGCCAGGGGACCAAGGCCTCAAAAAAATAATCAGCCGCCTGTCGGTTCGCGCTTCCCTCGCTCGTCTTTAGGGCATGACCGCCTGTTGAAAAGGGCAAGAGCGATGAACATGCAAACTATCCAGCTCCTATTTCTGCTGCTTGACAGTGCGATCAAGCTGGCGCCGTGGCGGGTCGTCTCGGAAACGCTGGAGCGGATCGGTTATGGTGCGAGTGAAAGTCTGGCGCGGAGTCTGGGTGTCGTCGCCGTTTCTTGCGCCAGTCTGTGCGCCTTCCCGCCGATCCCGGTCATCGGGCCATTGATGCAGATCTACCATTCGGGCGGCGCAATGGCATCGCCGGTCCATATTGGCCGTCCGTTTTTCGGCCTCATCCTATTCGTTTCCTGTCTCGGGGTGTTGCAATGGGCGGGTTCTGGTTGCGCGACAGAAGACTGCGCGCATAGATGCCGCGCCCCGGCCAACCGGTTTTGCCCACAGTCAAGGAGAGGGGGACGACCTTCCATGTTTGAGATAGTCGCCATCGTTGCCATCGCGCTTGCGATCGCTGTCGCCATCGTGATCATCCTCGCCTCGGCCAAGCCGGACACTTTCAGCGTCCAGCGCGCGGCCATGGTGAAGGCGCCGGCGGAAAAAATCTTCCCGCTGATCAACAACTTTCATCAATGGGCGGACTGGTCGCCGTGGGAGAACAAGGACCCGGCGATGAAGCGCACCTATGGCGGAACCGAGAGCGGCAGGGGCGCGGTCTATGCATGGGACGGCAACAAGAATGTCGGTTCCGGCCAGATGGAAATTCTCGATGCCACATCGCCGTCGAAAATCGTCATCAAGCTGGACTTCTTCAAACCGTTCGAGGGTCACAACACCGCCGAATTCACCATGCTGCCGCGGGGCGATAACGCCACAACGAACGTCACCTGGGTCATGCGTGGTCCTGCGCCTTTCATGCATAGGGCGATGCAGGTGTTCATGGATCTGGACAAGATGATCGGCAAGGATTTCGAGGCCGGCCTCGCCAATCTGAAGAGGCTCACCGAGAAGTAAGCGAACACTCAACGAGCTTAATAACCAGGGAGCAAGCGATGCAGATCAATCCGTATCTTTATTACAACGGCAATTGCGAAGCGGCGTTCAAGTTCTACGAAAAAGTGCTCGGCGCCAAGGTTGAGATGTTGTTGAGAAATGAGGAAGCCCCGGCAGACATGCCGTCACCGCCGGAGCGCAAGAAGCAAATCATGCACGGCCGCATTACGATCGACGGCCAGGCCTTGATGGCCTCCGACGCGCCGCCGGATCATTTTCACAAACCGCAGGGTTTTTCGGTCTCGCTGACGGTCAACAATCCCGCGGACGCCGAGCGCAAATTCAAGGCGCTGTCGGAAGGCGGCAGCACGAACATGCCGTTCGGCAAGACATTTTTCTCGAGGGGTTTCGGGATGTGCGTCGATCAGTTCGGTATTCCCTGGATGGTGTTCTGCCCGCCGGAGGGTTGATCGCATCTCTTTGTTTGAGCATGATCTCCGCGTAAACGCTTTCGCGTTTGTCGCGAGGGAAAGCCGGTTCCCACTTTTCCGGATCATGCCCTAGCGGCAACTCGGATAGAGTTCCGCAAGTTCGTGCCCGCGCAGCAGAAGCAGCCGCGAAGTCAATCCGCCGCGGCTGCGAATCCAGCTCTGCACGCCTTCGGGATAGGCCCCAAGTACCAGTTCGGAGGCTTCCGGCTCGGCATACACCCGGCCGCGGCGGTCGATCGAGCGCGCGGCATGAAATCCCAGTACCGCGCGACGCGTCACGCAGATGCGCTCGCTCGGCACCATGCTCAGCACCAGCGTGCAGGCCGAGAGGCACGGCCCGTCGATCACGACGCGCTTGCCCGATTCCCGCACGCGTTCGAACAGGTCGAGGAACGGACCGACCTTTCCGCCCGGACTGCCGAGGATGCGCATCTCCGTACGCGCCGGTGCTGCGGCAAGGGCGCTCGCGATCGCGGCGACAAAGATTGCTACAAGGATTCCTGTTCGCACCATGGCGATCTCTTTCAGGCGGGTTCGACCGGATCAGAATATCAACCGCACGTCCGGCGGCAAGGTTCCATCGCCTGGTCAGCGTGGTATTTGTTTTGCGCAGCCTTATCGTTCGCGCGCCCCAACTGAGGCGAAAGCTGGCTTCAATGCAAATGACACGCTAACCATTACGCCGGGCGCCGCGCAGGGTCGGCAGTCCGATGCCGGCGGCGTCGAAGCCGCCATCGACGGCGAGAATCTGTCCGGTGATGTAGCTCGCACGATCGCTGCACAGGAAGAACACGGCCTCCGCCAGCTCTTCTTCGAGGCCGTACCGGTTGAGCGGGATCGCGTCATGATAGTCGGCGCGGATTTCCGGGCTATGGACCGCTTTCGCCATTGCGGTGTCGACCGGGCCAGGGGCGACGCCATTGACGCGGATGCCGAGCGAAGCCAATTCGACCGCGAGCTGTTTGGTCAGATGGGCAAGCCCCGCCTTGCTGGTGCCGTAGGCCGAGCGCAGCGTTGAGGCACGCACCGCGGAAATGGAAGTGATGTTGACGATCGCGCCGCCGCCATGCTCGCGCATCAAGGGCACGGCCGCCTTGGTGCACAGGAACGGGCCGGTCAGGTTGACTTCCAGCACTCGGCTCCAGTCCGCATCGGAGGTTTCCAGCAGCGGCGCGAACACCGCGATGCCGGCATTGTTGACAAGCGCGTCGAGCCGGCCGAAGCGCCGCTCGATGGCCGCGAATGCGCCGGCCACCGCGTTGGCGTCGGAGACGTCGCCATTCAGTCCCAGCGTGCGGTCTGGAGCCGCCAGCGCCTCCACGCTCTCGCCCAAGAGCTTTCGCTCGATGTCGAGCAGCGCCACGTTCCAGCCCTCGGCGAGGAAACGTTTGGCCACGGCAAGCCCGATGCCGCGCGCGGCACCCGTCACCAAGGCGACTTTTTGCGAAGAGGTCATGCGTGTTCCACTATCTGAACGGCGCCTTGTCTCTAGTACGGACGGCGGGCGTCTGCTTTTCTGACGATAGTAGCAAGACAAAGGACCGAAAGCGATGAAGGTCAATGACCCCGAGCAAATGCCGACCGAACACTGGCGGCCAGGTGTGGAAACCCGCATGCTGGTTTCGGCCCGTAATGGCGCCGCGCAATTGTGCGTGTTCGAACAATGGGTCGCACCGGGGAACGGCGCGCCGACCCATTCGCACCCCGTCGAGGAGGTGCTGACGGTGCGCGCGGGCGAGGCCGAGATGTGGATCGATCAGGAACGGTTGGTCGTAACAGCCGGCCAGTCGCTGATCGTGCCTGCGCGGCGAAAGCACGGCTTCCGCAATTCCGGCAATGTAACGCTGCATCTTCACGCCGTGCTGGCATCGTCGATCTTCGAGGCAACGCCTGAAGGCGCGCTGGAGCCGGTGCGCAGGTGGGAAGCAGCGGCAAACTGAGAAGGGCTCGCAGCGGCGCCCTGCTTTGTTCTCCGCCAACGAAGTGTTACCGTTCGAAGGTCACATCAACCTTGAGGCCTTTTTCGCGGCAAGGCGTGCGATACCTTACGTTAAGTGCGCGTCCTTAAGGGAAGCGGAGCCCTGATTTTCGATTTTTCCCGAGGGAGGAATGATGCCTGCGACCGAAGCGAGCCGTTTTTCTAAAGCGCGACTTGATCGCGTGCACGAGGTCACGACCGGCCACGTCGAAAGCGGCGACATGCCGGGCCTGGTGACGCTGGTTAGCCATCGTGGCGAAGTTCATGTCGATGCGATCGGCCGCCTGGCCTTCGATGGTTCGCCGATGACGCGCGACACGATTTTCCGCGTCACCTCGATGACCAAGCCGATCACGGCAGCGGCCGCGATGATCCTGGTCGAGGACGGCAAATTGCAGCTCGACGATCCCCTCGATCGCTGGCTGCCGGAATTGGCAAATCGCAAGGTGCTGCTCACGATCGACGCGCTGATCCATCAGACTGTGCCGGCGCGGCGCGCGATCACGCTGCGCGATTTGCTGACGTTCCGCTGCGGTTACGGCATGATCCCGGTGTTTCCGGAACGCTATCCGATCCAGAGGGCGATGGCGGAGGTGGGGCTTGCGCCGGGACCGGTATTTCCCTCCTTTCCGCCCGACGAGTTGGTGCGGCGCTATGCCAGCCTGCCGCTCATCTATCAGCCGGGCGAACGCTGGCTCTATAACGCGGGAACCGAGATCCTTGGCGTGCTCATCGCACGGGTCGCCGGCATGACATTTGGCGAATTCCTGCGCGATCGCATCTTTGCGCCGCTCGCGATGAAGGACACCGCGTTCTACGTCCCCAAGGACAAACAGCACCGGTTCGCGACCACCTATGCGCGCGATCCAGCGGCGAACAGACTGAAAGTCTTCGATCCTCCGGTGACGGGTAAATTCTCAAGCCCGCCGGTGTTTGAGAATGGCAGCGCCGGGTTGGTCTCGACCGCCGATGATTTCAATGCCTTCGCGCAGATGATGCTCAATGGCGGCGATTTGGGAAGCGAACGCATCCTGTCGCCGGAATCCGTGGAGTTGATGACGACCAACCACATTTCGGCGGATGAAAAGCGTGAATCGCAATTGTTCCTCGGCAACACCAGGGGCTGGGGTTTTGGAATGTCCGTCTTCCGAGGCCTCGACGACCCCGAGACCGCGCGGGGCCGATTCGGCTGGGACGGAGGCTATGGCACGTCCTGGTATTCCGACCCGACCGAGCAACTTACCGGCATTCTGCTCACCCAGCGCATCATGGACTCGCCGAAGCCGCCGCGTGTCGTGGTCGATTTCTGGACCACGCTCTATCAGGAAGGTGGCGGTTGAGCCGTACCGGTCCGCTCCATTGGTCGACGAGGACGCCAATACCTTCGGAATAATTCCATAGGTCCTGTCGGAGCGGCGAAACCCCCATCGTCTTTATCTCAAGAGCGACGGCTCATCCGGGCCGTCGACGGAATTGGGAACGGAGAGCCGAACATGCGATTCATGATGCTGATGATCCCGGGGGGTTACGAGACCGCCGCACCCGGCGCCATGCCGCCCGCGGAGGCGGTGGCGGCGATGATGAAATACAATGAGGCGCTGAAGGAGGCCGGCGTGTTGATCACGCTCGACGGGCTGCACCCGCCCTCGATGGGTACGCGGGTTTCGTTCAAGGGCGGCAAGCCGGTCGTGACCGACGGCCCATTTGCCGAATCCAAGGAAGTGCTGGGCGGCTACTGGATGATCGATGTGAAATCGAAGGAAGAGGCGATCGCTTGGGCCAAGCGCTGCCCTGCTTCCAACAACGAGATCATCGAAATCCGGCAGGTGCAGGAGATGGCGGACTTTCCGCCCGACGTCCGCCAGGCCGCTGCCGGGTTTGCCGAATTGCAGCGCGGTCCGGCGGCGCGCTGACTTCAAATCTTCTTCCAACCCTCGAAACTCCAAACGAAAGGAAATCCGATGAGCGCGAATGACACCTTCCTCGCTGTCTTCCTTGGCGGCAAGAGCAGTGCGAAAATGGCTGAATGGAACGCTCTTCCGGAAGCGGAGCGGAACGCCAGGCAACAGCGAGGCATCGCGGCCTGGAAGGCATGGGTCGAAAAGCACCACGCCGCAATTGTCGAAATGGGCGGGCCGCTCGGAAAGACCAAGAGGGTCGACGCGAAGGGTGTTGCCGATATCAGCAACCTGCTGGGCGCCTTCACGGTCGTTCGCGCAGCTTCGCATGAGGCCGCCGCGAGGATGTTCGAGGACCATCCGCATTTTTCGATCTTTCCGGGCGAGGCCGTCGAGATCATGCCGGTTCTCCCGATACCGGGCGGCTAGAGGCCTGTTCGAGCTCAGAAAAACCGGGCTTGCCGTGACGTCCAGGCGGTAATCCTAGTGACCTTTGCGGCCGGCTCATGTAAAAGCCTTTCACATGAGCTGGCGCAAGGAACAGCGCCGCGCCGAGCGCGGCTACCACCACGGCAATCTGAAAGAGGCCCTGTTGCAGGCAGCGCTCGGGCTGATTGCGGAAAAAGGCGCGGCCGGTTTCACCTTTGCCGATGCCGCGCGCATGGCAGGCGTCAGCCCGGCCGCACCCTACCGGCATTTTCGCGACCGCGACGAGCTGCTTTCCAGCATCGCCCAGCGCGGCTTCGAGCAATTCGAAGCGGCGTTGGCGCAGGCTTGGGATGACGGCCGTCCCGACACCCTCACCGCGTTCGAGCGGGTCGGCAAGGCCTATCTTGCCTTCGCACGCGAGGAGCCGGCGTTCTATTCGGCGATGTTCGAATCCGGGCTACCCGTCGATGTTAGCCCCGCATTGCAGGCTGCGGCGGAGCGTGCGTTCGCGGTGATCAGGGCGGCCGCCGAACGGCTTGCCGCGCTGTCGCCGCCCGGAACGCCACGGCCGCCGGCACTGATGATGGCGCTGCATATCTGGTCGATGTCGCACGGCGTGGCCTCGCTGTTTGCGCGCGGCGACGCGGCGCGGCGCAAGCTGCCGATGTCGGCAGAGGATTTGTTGGAAGCCGAAGTGCTGATCTATCTGCGCGGCCTCGGCTTTTCGACCGACCGCAGGTCGCCTGGCCCGGATGCGGCCGATAAAAAGCCCGCAGAGGCGCCGTCCGGCAAGCCTTCGGGTCCCTGGGGAGCCCCAAAATAAATCGGCGGGCGCAGCTTGCGCCCTGCTTGACAAAAATCCGGGATGGTTTACGTATGTAAATGTTATTTACATTCACAACGGCGCGAATGCCGTCATGGAGAGGGAAATGGCCTACACCGCAGATGTCAATCGATGGCGCGGCCCCGCTGAACAGCCCTACCGCCCCCATATGCTCGATTCGCCGTGGCACCCCGGCTGGATCGCCGTCACCGTACTCGGCTTCATTATCTGGTGGCCGATCGGCCTTGCCCTTCTTTTTTTCACACTCGGGAGCAGAAAAATGGGTTGCTGGAATCATCAAGATCGCTGGTCGAACAAGATGGAGCGGATGCAGTACAAGATGGAGCGGATGCGCAACCGCATGGAGCGCCGCGGCTTCCCGTTCGGCCCGCCTTCGAGCGGCAACCGCGCCTTCGACGAATACCGCATGGAGACGCTGCGGCGGCTCGAGGAAGAGCAGACCGAATTCAAGGATTTCCTCGATCGCCTGCGTCACGCCAAGGACAAGGAAGAGTTCGACCAGTTCATGGCGCAGCATCGCTCCCGTCCGACGCCTCCGTCCGACGGCCAGCCCCAGGCCTAAAGATCGTTACCCCTGCCTCAGGTGTAATGCCCCTTAAGATCCTGATGGCGATAGAGCCGCCCGTTTGCAGTGAAGCAGACGGGCGGCTTTTTCGATTCCGACCCTAAAATGGCCCCTTCCAGGCGGCTTTCCGGCCTTCCTGTCGCGCATTTCGGGCAGTGAAAATCCCCTTTGGTAACTTGACGTTAACCATGATTAGCGTCTGGTTAGTGGCGTAAGGACGCGCCGATAGCCCTCGTTTTGACACGTTGGCAGGGGATGCAAGCCGCGGCTTTGGACGGGCCTCCCATGCGACACAGACACGGCTTTCGCGCTGGCGCTT
>DATGGY010000079.1:0-3324 GCA_035308285.1 Bradyrhizobium sp.
AAATCGCTGTCGCTCGAGATCGAGCGTATCGGCGCGATGATGGCGGTCAACAACAAGCCAAGTTTCAACTGTGCGGCGGCGAGGCGTCCGGTTGAAAAGGCAATTTGCGGCAATCCCGAACTCGCCAATCTCGATCGCGAGATCAACGCCGTGAATACCAAGGTCGTCCGCCAGGCGGCCAAGGACAATGCGCGCGCCGGCCGCGCCATGCAGCGTGAGCAGGACGATTTCATCGCCCGCCGTAACACCGAGTTCGGCCGGCCGGATTACGACCTGCAGAAGGTCATGCGGCAGCGGCTGGATCATTTGCTGGCGATTGAATCGCGCTAGCGCGAGAGATGCCTCTTGATTCGATCGGTCTATCAGCGGGTTCGCTTAACCTCTCCCCCGGCGGGGAGAGGTCGATTTGCCAACGGGTCGGCGCAAAGCGCCGCCCGATGCTAAACTCCGCAAATCGGGTGAGGGGGCGCTGTCCTATCGAGGGACCGTCATCCCTCACCCCAGCCCTCTCCTAACGGGAGAGGGGGCACACTTTCCGCTGCCTCCGCTGCTCGACCCGATCTCATCGAGCCTTAGCCGAACGGTGAAGCTGTTCCGACTTGATCTCGTGCCGCTTCCGACCACAATGCATGCGGAAAATATGGCCTGAATTGATCCTGGTCATGGCCCGGCGCTCCCGCTTGCCCATGGTGGATTTTTTTAGGGGCCATCGACGTTCGCGTCGAACGGGAGGACGCCATGAATATTCACGAGAAAAGCCGGTATCGCGAGGTTCACGCCCGATCGCTGCGGGATCCCGAGGGCTTTTGGGGCGAGGCCGCGCGCGAGATCGACTGGATCGCGCCCGCCAAGAAGGTGTTCGATCCCGCGATGGGTCTCTATGGCCGCTGGTTTACCGGCGCGTTGGTCAACACCTGCTACAACGCGCTGGATCGCCATGTTGCCGGTGGCCGGGCCGATCAGCTCGCGCTGATTCACGATTCTCCGCTCGCGGGCAAGGTCACCAAATTGACCTATGCCGAGATGCTGCATGAGGTGAAGACGCTGGCTGCGATCATGGTCGATTTTGGCGTCGTCAAGGGCGACCGCGTCATCCTTTATATGCCGATGGTGCCGGAAGCCGTGGTCGCGATGCTGGCCTGCGCGCGCATCGGCGCGGTGCATTCGGTGGTGTTCGGCGGCTTTGCCGCCAAGGAGCTGGCCACGCGAATCGAGGACGCCAAGCCAAAACTGATTTTCTCGGCAAGCTGCGGGCTCGAACCCGGCCGCATCGTGTCCTACAAGCCGCTGCTTGACGAGGCGATCAGGCTCTCCAGCGCCAAACCTGAGGCCTGCATCATCCTGCAACGGCCGCAGCAGGCTTGCGACCTCGCACAGGGGCGCGATCACGACTGGGCGAGTTTACGAGCCGCGGCGATCAAGGCCAGGAAAACTGCCGATTGCGTGGCAGTGCTCGCGACCGATCCGCTCTACATCCTCTACACCTCGGGCACGACAGGTAAGCCCAAGGGCGTGGTGCGCGACAATGGCGGGCATCTGGTCGCCCTGAAATGGTCGATGTTCTACCTTTACGGCGTCAAGCCCGGCGAAGTCTGGTGGTGCGGCTCCGATATCGGCTGGGTGGTCGGCCACAGCTATATCGTCTACGGGCCGCTGATCCACGGCGCGACCTCGATCATGTATGAGGGCAAGCCGATCGGCACGCCCGACGCCGGCGCGTTCTGGCGCCTGATCGCCGAACACAAGGCGGTGGCGCTGTTCACCGCGCCGACCGCCTTCCGCGCCATCAAGAAGGAAGACCCCGACGGCAAGTTCATCCGCCAATATGATTTGTCGAAATTCCGGACGCTGTTTCTGGCCGGCGAACGCGCCGACCCGCCGACGGTGGAATGGGCCGAAGCGCAATTGAAGATTCCGGTGATCGATCACTGGTGGCAGACCGAAACCGGCTGGTGCATCGCCGGCAATCCGGTCGGGCTTGGCCAATTGCCGGTCAAGCACGGCTCGCCGACGGTGCCGATGCCGGGCTATCGGGTCGAGGTGGTGGACGAAGCGGCAAAGCCGCTTCCCGCCGGCACCATGGGCTCGATCGTGATCAAGCTGCCGCTGCCGCCGGGCTGCCTGCCGACGTTGTGGGAGCAGGACGAGCGCTGCAAGGAATCCTATCTCACCGAATTCCCCGGCTACTACAAAACCTCCGATGCCGGCTACATCGACGAGGACGGCTACGTCTTCGTGATGGGCCGCACCGACGACATCATCAACGTCGCCGGCCACCGCCTCTCCACCGGCGGCATGGAGGAGATTCTGGCTTCCCATCCCGACGTTGCCGAATGCGCCGTGCTCGGCATCAAGGACGCGATCAAGGGCGAGGTGCCTTGCGGCTTTTTGGTGCTCAAGGCCGGCGTCACGCGAAGCCCGCACCTGATCGAAAAGGAGATCGTGTCCCTTGTGCGCGAAAAGCTCGGCCCCGTCGCCGCGTTCAAGCTCGCGATCACGGTGGCGCGCCTGCCAAAGACGCGCTCGGGAAAAATCCTGCGCGGCACCATCAAGAAGATCGCCGACGGCGACCAGTGGACCATGCCCGCCACCATCGAGGATCCCAAGGTGCTCGACGAAATCGGCGATGCGCTGAAGGGGAGGGTGTGAGGACTTACAATTCCCGCAATTCAGCCTAAAATCCTGTCCGATTTGGAAATTGGGCGCGCGGGGCGCTGTCACCTCTCCCATTGGGAGAGGTCGGATTGCGCAGCAATCCGGGTGAGGGGTTACGCCCTCGCCATGGACCGTAACCCTTCACCCCAACCCTCTCCCGACGGGAGAGGGAGCCTCAATCCGCCGGGGATCGTGCATGCGTCTTAAAGGATCGACACATCTTTTCGCGCTGGCGCTTGCCGCGCTGACGCTTACCGCCTGCGCAAAGCGCAACGAGCTGCCGGCCTATTCCTCGCTGAACGAGGACGACGACACCTTCTGCCGCGCCAATAACGTCGCGGTCGGCTCGCCCCAATACGTGGCCTGCCGCAAGGACCGCGACGCCCAGCGCGGCAACGCGATTGCGCGCGCCGACAAGAAGCAGCGCGACCTCGGCGAATACATGCTGAACAACCCGGTCCGGCCGTAACGCGGAGAAATGATTCAGCAATCGTAGCCCGGATGAGCGAAGCGATATCCGGGATTCTTCTCCCGCATATCGCTGTGCTCATGCGGGCTTCTGTAACGGGCCTCGATGAGTCAATCCCTTTTTTTCGTCATCCACTCGCCGGGGACTTGCTTCTGTACGGGATCGGCGCAAGGCCGTCACCTGATGGGGTTCATGAGGAT
>DATGGY010000080.1:0-13065 GCA_035308285.1 Bradyrhizobium sp.
AGGACGCGGCGGCCGACCTCAAGCGCTACCTCTAACGCCGCAAACGGCCCGGGGGTTTCCGATTTCGGGGCCAAAGCGTTCGCCTTATCGGGTAGATGGTCTATAAGGCCGTCGATTTCCGAGAAAAACGGCGGCGATGCCAATCTGTAGAGCTTCCTTCATGGACGACAGATGGCCCCGGTCGGGCGCAGCGCCAGCCTGCGGCTTGCTGGCGGCTACGCTGTTCGCCCTGGTTCTGGCCTGCGGTTTGGCCCATGCCCAAGGGACCCCAAGCCAAAGTGCGACCAAGCCGGTCGCGGAAGCAGCACCGCAGGCGGTGCCCGGTTTCTGGGATCCGAGGCGCCGGCCGGACCGGCCGGATCTGTCGCGCCTCACCGTGATCCGCTTCCTGACCGAGACCGATTATCCGCCGTTCAATTTCACCGGCCCCGACGGCAATCCGGCCGGCTTCAACGTCGATCTGGCGCGGATGATCTGCGACGAGATCAAGGTCACCTGCACGATCCAGATGCGGCGTTTCGAGACGCTACTCGATGCGATCTCAAGCAACCGGGGCGACGCCATCATCGCCTCGCTTGCGGTGACGCCGCAGCTTCGCGCCCGGCTTGATTTCAGCGATCCGTATTACCGGGCGCCGGCGCGGTTCGTGTCCCGGCGCGATTCGGTGATGCGCGAAGTCCGTCCTGAATTTCTCGAGGGCAGGAAGGTCGGCGTCATCGCCGGCACTTCGCACGAGGCCTATCTGAAGGCGATGTTCACGGACGCGGAATTGCGCGCCTATCCAAACGACGAAGCATTGCGGCTGGCGCTTCGGCGGGGCGAAGTCGACTTCATTTTCGGCGACGCGATCTCGCTGGCGTTTTGGGTCAACGGCACGGATTCCGGCGATTGCTGTGCGTTCTCGGGCGGCCCCTTTGTCGAAAGCCGCTATTTCGGCGAGGGCATCGGGATCGCGGTGCGCAAGGGCAACGATTTGCTGCGGCAGGCCCTGAACTGGGCGCTGTTTCGGCTGTGGGAAAAGGGCCGCTATACCGACCTGTGGCTGCGCTATTTTTCGGTCAGTCCGTTCTGAGGGAATTCAACCGTCATTGCGAGGAGCAAGGCGACGGAGCAATCCACACTTACTTTGTTGCCATATGGATTGCTTCGCTTCGCTCGCAATGACGCTTATATTACAAGCAGGCTGGTTTCTGGCCCGGAGACTGTTACTTGATGTCCGCAATCGACCTTACCGCAAACCCCGGCGATCTGCGCGCGCTCGCGGAACAATCCAACGCCTGGCCGTTCGAGCAGGCAAAGGCGATTGTCGCGCGGCTGAACAAGAAGCCGAAGGACGAGGTGTTGTTCGAGACCGGGTATGGGCCCTCGGGCCTGCCGCATATCGGTACCTTCGGCGAGGTGGCGCGCACCACCATGGTGCGTCACGCCTTTCGCGTGCTCACCGGCGACAAGATCAAGACCCGGCTGATCGCATTTTCCGACGACATGGACGGCTTGCGCAAGGTGCCGGACAACGTGCCGAACAAGGAGATGCTGACCGAGCATCTCGGCAAGCCGCTCACGCGCGTGCCCGATCCGTTCGGCACCCATCCAAGCTTCGGCGCGCATAACAACG
The DNA here is from genome assembly GCA_035308285.1 of Bradyrhizobium sp. GTDB lineage: Bacteria > Pseudomonadota > Alphaproteobacteria > Rhizobiales > Xanthobacteraceae > Bradyrhizobium. Next base: position 1,616 of record DATGGY010000080.1, read on the forward strand.
CGCGGCTGCGCGCCTTCCTCGACACCTTCGGATTCGACTACGAATTCGCAAGCTCGACCGAATACTACGCTACCGGAAAATTCGACGCGACGCTTCTCAAGATGCTGGAGCGGATCGAGAAGGTCATGGCGATCATGCTGCCCAGCCTGCGCGAGGAACGCGCGGCGAGCTATTCGCCGTTCCTGCCGATCTGCCCACGCACCGGCGTGGTTTTATATGTGCCGATCGTCGCGCATGACGTCAGAGGTGGGACCGTCTCCTATGACGATCCCGAGACCAAGGAGCGCGTGACGTTGCCGGTCACCGGCGGTCACTGCAAATTGCAATGGAAGCCGGACTGGGCGATGCGCTGGGCCGCGCTCGGCGTCGATTATGAAATGGCCGGCAAGGACCTGATCGACTCGGTCAAGCTGTCGGGCAAGATCTGCGCGGCGCTCGACGGTACGCCGCCGGAAGGGTTCAACTACGAACTGTTCCTCGACGAGCACGGCCAGAAGATTTCCAAATCAAAGGGCAACGGGCTGACCATCGACGAATGGCTGCGCTATGCGTCGCCGGAATCGCTGTCGCTGTTCATGTACCGCGAGCCGAAGTCGGCCAAGCGGCTCCACTTCGACGTCATCCCGCGCAATGTCGACGATTATCAGCAATTCCTCGAAGCCTTCCCGCGCCAGGACGGCAGGCAGCAGCTCGCCAATCCGGTGTGGCACATCCATGCCGGGCATCCGCCCAAGGCCGACATGCCCGTCACCTTCCAGTTGCTGCTCACGCTGGTGTCGTCGTCGAACGCGGAGAATGCCTCGACGCTGTGGGGCTTCATCGGGCGCTACCGCCCCGGCGTCACGCCGCAGACCCACCCCCGGCTCGACGCGATGGTCGGCTACGCCATCAACTATTATCGCGACTTCGTGGCGCCGACCAAGCAATTCCGGGAACCCACGGAGACCGAGCGCGCCGCGCTGCAGGATTTGCGCGATGCGCTCTCGAACATGCCTGCGCAATCGACCGCCGAAGACATCCAGAACGTGGTCTACGAGATCGGGCGGCGCGAACCGTTCCTCGACGCGGTCAAGAAGGGCAAGGACGGCCGGCCGGGCGTTTCGCTCGACTGGTTCAACATGCTCTACCAGGTGCTGCTCGGTCAGGAGAAGGGCCCGCGCTTCGGCTCGTTCGTCGCGGTCTATGGTCTTGCAAATTCGGTGGCGATGATCGACGGCGCGCTGGCAAGGTCGGCTTGATTCGTAGCCCGGATGAGCGCAGCGACATCCGGGAAACAACAGGTCGCAAGCCCCGGATATCGCTGCGCTCATCCGGGCTACGAATCGCAGCTCATTCGGACCGAATTGCCGCAAATGAAGATGGCAGGTCCGCTGCAAATTCGACCGCTACCAATCTAAAATAAGGTAAAGTGCCGGCTGACAAGACGGCCAAAAGCCTTCGACGAGAGGCCGACAGAATCAGGAGAACACTCATGCAATTCAGGGTTTCGCCGCAGACGTTAAAGGAATTCAGCGCCGAGGAATGGCAGGCGCGGGTTGACCTCGCGGCGGCGCACCGGCTCGCCTTCATGCACGGCTTCAACGAGGGCATCTTCAATCATCTGACCTTCGTGGTGCCGGGGCGCAGCGACCGCTACTACCAGATCCCGTTCGGGACGCATTGGTCGGAAGTGACGGCCTCGTCTTTCATGGAAGTCGGCATCGACGACGGCGAGGTGAAGCGGGGCGAGGGCGAGGTGGAGCGCTCCTGCTACTGCATCCATGCGCCGATCCACAAGGCGCTGCCGAATGCCAAGGCCGTGTTTCACACCCACATGCCCTATGCGAGTGCGCTGACGCGCCTTGAAGACCCGCGCATCAAGGAGATCGGTCAGACCGAGGTCGGGATGTCCGGCAAGATCGCCTATGACGATGAATACACGGGTCCCGCGTTCGATCCGGCGGAAGGCGCGCGGCTTGCCCGCGTCATCGGCGACAAGACGGTTTTATTCATGGCCAATCACGGCATCTCCACTGTCGGCGAAACCATCGCGGCCGCTTACGACCGGCTTTACTATGTCGAGCGCGCCGCGCAGGTTCAGATCTACGCGATGTGGACCGGGCAGCCGCTGAAGAAACTTCCCGACGCGGTGGTTGCGAAGACCAAGCGCGATATCGGCGGGGCTTCCTTCTACAAGGGACCAACCCCGGCGCAGCGGCACTTCGATGCCCTAAAGCGCATCCTTGACCGCAAGGAGCCGGATTACGCGACGTAGAATTTGCAGTCGTCCTGCGAAAGCAGGGACTCATAACCACAGCCGTAAGCTTTTTGAAAAGCTGGGGCCGCCACTCGATGTAACAATCGCCATCAGTGGTTGTGGGTTCCGGCGTGCGCCGGGACGACTGCGGGAGGAGCGCTTCTACTGTCTTGTCCACACATCCGCGCGATCCACTCAACCACGCCCGCCGCAAGTGTGCGGTCGGCCTGGCCCAGGTTGAGCGATTGCAGCCCCAGCGTCTTCGCGGTCCGGCGCTTCATTTCCTTGATCGTCATCTCGCCGGTGGTCACGCGGTCGCCGCGGCGGATGGCGGCGGCGGGCAAGGGCGCGGCGGTCGCCCTTGAAGTGCGAGAGGAGCGCCGATACGGTCGGTTCGCGTGGGGCCAAAATGACAAGAACCGAAAGACAATCCCAAACGCCTCGGGCGGCAAGCAGGTTGGTCGCGTGCGCATGATCTACAAAATCTGCCCGGCTTCGGCCTGGCGCGAGGCGGAGCGGCAGGGCGTATTCCGGGGCAGCCCCGTCGATATCAGCGACGGCTTCATTCATTTCTCCACCGCCTCGCAGCTCGCGGAAACCGCGCGAAAACATTTCTTCGGCCAGACCGGGCTGTTTCTGATCGCCGTCGACGCCGATGCGCTGGGCAAGGCGCTGCGATGGGAGCGCTCGCGCAACGACGAATTGTTTCCGCATCTCTATGGCGAACTCGATCTTGGCGCGGTCACCGGCGTGCTTTCGATGCGGGCGCGGTCCGACGGATATCACGACATCCCGGAGCTCGAGCCTTGATCCGCGCCTTCGATGCGTTCTCGCTGCCGTTTCTGCGCTGGCTCGATCCGGAGGACGCGCACCGCATGGCGGTGCAGGGGCTGAAACTGTTTCCGCTCGCGCGGCCGCGGCCGGACGATCCGAAACTGGCGGTGCGCGCCTTCGGCCTCAACTTTCCCAACCCGATCGGCATGGCCGCGGGCTTCGACAAGAACGCGGAAGTGCCGGACGCGCTGTTGCGCCTCGGCTTCGGCTTTGTCGAAGCCGGGACCGTGACGCCGAAACCGCAAGGCGGCAACCCGCGGCCGCGTCTGTTTCGGCTGGAGCGCGACGAGGCCGTCATCAACCGGCTCGGTTTCAACAGCGACGGCGCGGAGGCGGTATTGCGGCGGCTGGCGCGACGCGCGCATCTCGGCGGCATTGTCGGCGTCAATGTCGGCGCCAACAAGGATTCCGCCGATCGCACCGCCGACTATGTCAAGCTGATCGAGACCTTTGCGCCGGTGGCGAGTTATTTCACCGTCAACGTATCGTCGCCGAACACGCCGGGTTTGCGCAATCTGCAGCAGGCCAACGCGCTCGACGATCTCTTGGCGAGGGTGATCGATGCCCGCGAACGCGTGCGGAAGAACGCCGGCGATTCGCCGGTGCTCTTGAAGATCGCGCCGGACTTAAGCCTTGCCGAACTCGACGACGTCGTTCAGATCGCGCGCTCGCGTCGCGTCGACGGCATGGTTGTGGGCAACACGACGCTGGCGCGGCCCGCGACCTTGCGCGAGCAGAAACGCGCCAGGGAGGCGGGCGGATTATCGGGCCGGCCGCTATTTCGGCTGTCGACCCGGATGGTGGCGGAGACCTATGTGCGGGTCGAAGGCGCGTTTCCGCTGGTCGGTGTCGGCGGCATCGATTCGGGCGGCGCGGCGCTGACCAAAATCCGCGCCGGCGCAAGTTTGATCCAGCTTTATTCCGCGCTGATCTACAAGGGCCTCGGCTTGATCGAGGATATCAAGAACGATCTTGCCTCCACGCTGCTGCGCACCGGGCGCGATCAACTCGCCGAGATCGTCGGCGCCGATGCGGCGACGATCACGGCGGAGGACTGGCCGGTGAGCTAGGGCGTGAACCCGTAAATCCAGAGGCGTTGGCGAACCTCCGCTTTGGTGGAATAACGGATTCACGTCGGACATCGCGTCACTTCCGAAAAGTGCCAAACCCAGACGTCGGGGGTTAATCGATCACCTCGTCGGTGATGGCCAACACCCCAGGCGGGAGTGTGATCCCGAGTCCCCGGGCAGCCTTGAGGTTGATAACGAACTCGAACGTGGTCGGCTGCACTATCGGTAAGTCGGCGGGCTTGGCACCCTTGAGGACATGCCCTGTATAGACTCCGATCTGACGATATTGATCTGCAAGATTAGCTCCATAACTCATCAAACCTCCGGCCACGGCAAAATCGCGAAAGTAGTAGATCGCGGGTACGGCATCTCGTGCCGCCAAAATCGTGAGCTTGTCGCGCGATGCGGTGAAGAAAGCGTCAGCGGTCACGAGCAGGGCCGGTATCCGCTTCTGCGCAATGGAGTCAAAGGCTGCATCGAGTTCGCTGGCAGTGCTGGCCTGCAACGGCATCACGCGGAGACCAACCGCCCGCGCCGCCTCCTCGATATCTCTTTGCTGGTTCGCAACTGTCGGATTGTTCGGGTTCAGCAGCACGCCCAGCATTGTGGCCTGTGGTACTACTTCCCGCAGTAGGCCGATACGCTTGGCTTCCATCGTGGCGCTCAGGTTGCTAATTCCGGTGACGTTGCCGCCGGGTCGCGCCAGGCTCGCGACGAGGCCACTGCCGACCGGATCGACGCCGAAGGCTGTGATAACAGGGATTGTTCGGCTCGCTGCGGCAGCGACCCGCGCCGCCACGTCGCCGCCAACGGCGATCAACACTACCACCGGGCGGTGCACCAACTCCGCCGCCATTCCCGCCAACTGGTCATAATGGGAGCGCCCCCAGCGATATTCGATCACAACATTCTGGTTCTCGATGAATCCAGTTTCGGCTAATCCTCGCCAGAACGCGGCAACCAGATGCGCGCTCTCGTCGGGCGAGCGGGCACTGAGAAATCCGATCACGGGCATCGCCGACTGCTGCGCTCGCGCCACGAGCGGCCACGCGACCGCCGTGCCGCCGAGAAGCGTGACGAACTCGCGTCGCTTCATGGTCGCCTCCTTTTAGCAGGCGACTAACCCTACCACGTCTCTAAATTGAGCGATGTGTTTTGCATCCAGCAAAATTAGCCGCCGACTTCCGATATGGGTCATTCGCGTCGATTTAGGCATGTCCGCCATGTCTGGTTAGGGGGTAATCTCAGAAATACCCGGTCCATGCTAACGATCGGATCATATCTAGATCTCGACCACCAGGCCGTCGCTTGCCGCCTCATGGCCGAGCGTGTCGAGCCGCGCGAGCATGTCGTCGCTCATATGGGTGAGGATCAGCCGCTTCGGCTTGATCTCGCCAAGATGCGCTTCAAGCACCTTCAGGCTGAGGTGATTTTTGACCTCTCGGTCGTAGGTGGAGGCCTCCGCGATCAACAAATCGGCGTCGCGGCCGAGCGGGATCAGCGTCTCCGTCCATTCGGTATCGGCGGTATAGGCGACGACGCGGTCGTGTACCTCGATCCGGTAGGCGAGGAAGGGACCGCCGGATTGGCCATGCACGACCGGAAACGGCGTGACCTTGACCGCGCCGAAGCTCGCCGTCACCTCCGGCTCGAGCGCGACAACTCCGAGATCGAACCGTTGTTTGGTCTTCGAGGAATTTTCGAACAGCGCTTCCATCGCTTGGGTAAGCCGCGTCTCAATTCCTTTGGGTCCGGCGATCGTCAGCGGCCGGGTGCGGCGGGTGAATTGGGCGTCAAGCAAGAGAAACGGCAATCCGGCGAAATGATCGCCGTGGAAATGCGTGATCAGGACGAGATCGATATCGTTGCGGATAATGCCTTGGCGCTTCAGCGCCGGCAGCGAGGAGGCGCCGCAGTCGATCAGGAAATTGGCGCCTTCGCCGGTGACGTGGAAACAGGTGTTGAACCTGCCGCCGGAGCCGAAGGCATCGCCGCAGCCGATAAATTGTAGCCGCATCAGGCGCTCCTTTCGATCGCGATCCGATTGAATCGGATCACGATCTCATCCTTGTAGCGTTTGCGGTCATGATCCCAAAGGTGGACGTCACGTCGACGAAACCAGCAGGATATTATCGTCCGCGCTGCGCGCCGAACAGCCGCATCAAAAGCCAGACCGGAATGACGATCACGGCGCCGAGCAGGAAGTAGCGCCACAGCCAGTTGACGGCATCGAAGCCGAGATCCCAAAGCCGCTGGAACAACAGGCGGATGCTCTTGAGGATATTCCAGGGGTCGAAGCCGATCGCGGCAAGCACCACGCCGACCAGGATCGACAGCAGCACCAGGCGGAATGCCACCATCAGCGGCGAGCCGCCAAGAAAGCGGCGCAAGCCGTCATTGGCCGCCGGCAATTCCCTCGTATCGTTCGGCATCGATGTCTCCCGCGGATTTTCCAACTCACCTTAGTACAGAGCAGGGCAGGTGGGAAACCCGCCTGTTGGCGTCAATCGCGGATGGCCTTGGCTTGCGCGTTTCGATCGCATTTTTATTGCGGGCCGGCATCAGCCGCGCCCGAAATCGCGATACCCTTCAACATCCGCTCCAGCGTTTCCAGCCGGTCGGCCTCGCGCGGCGGCTTGTCCCAGCGCAGGCGGTTGATGCGCGGAAACCGCATGGCGACCCCCGATTTGTGCCGCGTCGAGCGCTGCAGGCCTTCGAAGGCGACCTCCAGCACCAGCCCCTGTTCAGGTTCGTGAACGACGTGGCGGACGGGTCCGAATTTTTCGGTGGTGTTGCGGCGGACGAAGCGATCGATCTGCATCAGCTCTTCGTCGGTGAAGCCGAAATAAGCCTTGCCGACCGGCACCAGTTCGTCGCCGTTCTCGGTCGAAATCCACACCCCGAATGTGTAATCCGAATAATAGGACGAGCGCTTGCCATGGCCGTGCTGGGCATACATCAGCACGGCGTCGATGACGTGCGGATCGCGTTTCCATTTCCACCATTGGCCCTTGGGACGGCCCGGAAGATAAAGCGCGTCGCGGCGCTTCAACATCACGCCTTCGACCGCATCGGCGTCTTCGCCGGCGCCGGCGCTTTTCGGATCGCGCCGCGCCAAAGTTAGCGCCTCCCAGCTATCGAAGGGGATTGTCGGCGACAGATCGATCCTCGGATCGTCGAGCCTGGCGACAAAGCTCTCCAATCGAGCGCGGCGCTCGGCGAACGGCAAGGTGCGCAGGTCGGCATCGCCATCGCCAAGCAGATCGTAGGCGCGCAAGTGGATCGGATAATCCTTCGTCAATTTTGGCGAGACCACTTTGCGGTTGAGGCGCTGCTGCAGCACGTTGAAACTCTGCACGCAGCCGTTACGCACCACGAGCAGTTCGCCGTCGATCGCGAACGAAGCTTGATGCCGAAAAGTGTGAAGCGGTTTTCGGGAATCATCAAGCTTCGAATCCAGGGAGTCTTGAAAGTGCAGCGACGGCAACAGATCGGGAAAGCTCTTGGTGATGTCCTCGCCGCTGCGCGAATAAAGCCGCGCCAGGATATGGCCGTGCGCGTCGCGGCCGCCGACGGCTTGCACCCGGATGCCGTCCCATTTCCATTCCGCGATATAGTCGGCCGCATCGAGACCAGCGAAATCGGTATTCTCGATCGCATGCGCCAGCATGACGGGGCGGAAGGGGGCCGGATCGAGATTGACCGGCTGCTCGCCGCGGCCCTCCAGCCACGCGAACAGGTCGAGATAGGGCGGCGTGAGCCCCGGCCACATCAATTCGATGTCGTGCGGGTCCTTTTTGCCAAACTCGGCTGCGGCGGTCTTGGCAAGCCGCGCCGAGATGCCGATCCGCATCGCGCCGGTGACGAGTTTCAACAGCGCCCAGCGGCCGGTCTCGTCCAACTCGTCGAGCCAGCGGGAAAGCTGTTTCGGCAGCTCGGACTTGCCGAGTGTGCGAAGCGTGGTGACGACTTCGGCAAGCGTCGGCGGGGGAGGGTTGTTGTGATCGGGCATCGGATTGTTGTGGCCAGCCGCGGTGCGCTCCCCTCCCTCCCCGCCGCTTCGCGTGGGGAGGGGAGAAGATTGTGCGTGTTGCGGAGATGGCCACATCAGCGCGACCGTCTCGGAGAGGTCGCCGACGTAGTCATAGGACAGCGCGAACAGCACCGGATCGGTGCGCTCGGCGATCAGGTCGCGGATCAGGCCGGGCTTGGCGTGTTTGAAGGATAGCGCGCCGGTGAGTGCGGCGAGCGCATAGCCGCGATCGGGGTCGCCGACCTCGCGGAAATAAGAAGTAAGCAGCCGCAGCTTGTTGTTGCGGCCGGGCTCATAGGCAAGCCGGTCGAGCAATGCGGCGAAGCGGTTCATTCGTCGGCTTCCTCGGGCCCGGGCGAAGTTTCGCCCTCATCCTCATCGCCATAGCCGATCAAGTCGAGCGGCCGTGCGGCGAGGCCGCGCGTCGTGCACCAATGCACCAGCGCGTCCTCCTGACCATGGGTGACCCAGATTTCACCGGCGCCCGTGGCCTCGATGGTTCGGGTCAGCCCGTCCCAGTCGGCGTGATCCGAAATCACCAGCGGCAGCTCGACGCCGCGCTGGCGGCCGCGGGCGCGAACCCGCATCCAGCCCGAGGCGAAAGCGGTGACCGGGTCGGGAAATCGCCGCGTCCAGATGTCGGAAGTGGCCGTCGGCGGCGCGATCGCGATCGTGCCGGCGAGATCGGCCTTCTTCATTCCCTTGACCGGGCGGAGCTCGCCCAGCGCCACGCCGCGGCTTTGGTAATAACGGGTGATCTTTTCCATCGCGCCATGCAGATAGACTGGCGCATCGTAACCGGCTTGCCGCAACAGCGCGATCACGCGCTGTGCCTTGCCGAGCGAATAGGCGCCGACCAGATGGGCGCGCTCCGGAAACAGCGCCACCGAGGCCAGCAGCTTCTTCACTTCATCCGCCGCATCGCCGTGGCGAAACACCGGGAGGCCGAAAGTGGCCTCGGTGATGAAGACGTCGCAGGGCACCACCTCGAACGGCGCGCAGGTTGGATCGCGCGCATCCTTGTAGTCGCCGGAGGCCACGACACGCGTGCCGCCGCAGGACACCGCGATCTGCGCCGAGCCCAGCACGTGACCGGCGGGATGAAATTCGACCGTGACGCCGCCGAGCCTGATTTCCTCGCCATAGGCAATCGCCTGCGTGCTGCGGGCAAAGTCGTCGCCGTAGCGCAGTCGCATCACGTCGAGCGTCTCTCTTGTGGCGAGCACCGCGCCATGCCCCGGCCGCGCATGGTCGGAATGGCCGTGGGTGATCACGGCGCGCTCGACGGGCCGGACCGGATCGATGTGGAAGCCGCCGGGCTTGCAGCACAGGCCGGCGGCCACGGGCATCAGGATGTCTTGCGGGCGCATTTTGATCATATAGGCTTGCGCTCTCCTCATTCGAGTCCCGCTTTCCAACCCGTTGAAGCCTGCCATCGGTTCGCAAAATGCCCGCGCGATTGTTCTTGTCCTCCGGCGATCTGGTTGCCGACCGGCGGTACGAGTTTGCGCGCGATCTGCAGCTCAAGGGCGACCTCGCCGCCGCCGCCGATCTTCTGGCCCAGGCCATCGAACTTGCGCCAGACTTTGCGTCGGCCTGGTTTGCGCTTGGCGAAATCCGCTTCCAGCTCGGCGAGCGCGATGCGGCGATTGCGGCCTTCCAGAGCGCGCGCGACGCCGATGCCGACGACCGCCACGGCGCGAGCGTCTGGCTGATGCGGCTCGGCGCCGAAGAATTGTCTGACATGCCGCCGGCCTATGTGCGCACGCTGTTCGATCAATATGCCCCGAAATTCGAGACGGCCCTGGTCGACGACCTCGGCTATCGCGGGCCATCGCTGCTGTTCAAGGCGGTGCTGGCCGCGCGCCGCGCCGTCCGCAAGCCCGCCTTCTTCAAGCGCGCCATCGATCTCGGCTGCGGCACCGGCCTTGCGGCGGCGGCCTTCGTCAAGGAAGTCGATCATTTCACCGGCATCGACCTGTCGCCGCGCATGATCGAGCGGGCGCGCTTAAGCGGCCTTTATGCCGAGCTCGAAGTGGCCGACATGCTGGACGGCCTGCGCGGCAAACCTGACGCCAGCGCCGAGTTGATCCTCGCGGCCGATGCCATGGTCTATGTCGCCGATCTCGTTCCGGTGCTGAAAGAAGCAAGGCGCGTGCTGGTCCCCGGTGGGCTGTTGGCCTTCACCGTGGAAACCCATCGCGGCGAAGGCGTCCTCCTCGGCGAGGGACTGCGCTATGCCCACGGCGAAGTTTACATGCGCGCCGCGCTTCGATCGGCAGGCTTGACCCTGTCGCAGCTCGAGGCGCTGTCGGCCCGCAATGAAGACAATACTCCTGTACCCGGCTTGGTCGTGGTCGCGGCAAAGCCGTGATCCGCGCCGGTGTCGGAAATGAAATGATGGTGATTTCCACCTATTGCCTGACATCGCGGAAAGGCGGAACATTGCATTCAAGCACCTTATAAAAACCAGCGCGCAGGGAGAACACGGCCAATGACCAACCATCAGTCGCGGCGCGATTTTTGCGCCACCGCCATCGCCACGGTTTTCGCGTCGACAACGTCGGTGGGGGCCGCGGAGAAGAAATACGATCCGGGCGCGAGCGATACCGAAATCAAGATCGGCCAGACAGTGCCGCACAGCGGACCGGGCTCGCTCTATGGCGTGCTCGGCCGGGTCGGCGAGGCCTATTTCCAGATGCTCAACGAAAATGGCGGCATCAACGGACGCAAGATCAAATTCCTGACCCTGGACGACGCCTACAGCGCGCCGAAATGCGTCGAGGCGACGCGGCGGCTGGTCGAACAGGAAGAAGTGCTGGCGCTGTTTGGATCGCTCGGCACCGCGCCGCAGACCGCCGTGCACAAATATCTCAATTCGAAGGGCGTGCCGCAGCTTCTGCTCAACACCGGCGCGTCGAAATGGAACGATCCGAAGAACTACAAATGGACCATGGCGGGCCTGCCGCTTTACCCGACCGAGGCGCGGATTCTCGCCAAGCATGTCGTGCACGCCAAGCCGAATGCGAAGGTCGGAATCCTCTACCAGAATGACGATTTCGGCCGCGATTTCCTCAGCCCCTTCAAGAAGATTTTGGAGGACGCCGGCGGCACCGCCAAGGTCATCATGGAGCAGACCTATGATTTGACCGATCCGACGGTGGATTCGCAGCTCATCAACCTGTCGAAGTCGGGCGCCGACGTTTTCTATAACATCTCCACCGGCAAGGCGTCGTCGCAGTCGATCCGAAAAGTAGCCGAACTCGGCTGGAAGCCG
>DATGGY010000081.1:0-40145 GCA_035308285.1 Bradyrhizobium sp.
GACAACCAGGAGGCGGTCAAGAACTCGCTGCATAACCTCGAGACCTTCACCGCGTCGCTGGCGCGTAACGCCCAGAAGATCGACGACGTGATGCTCAAAGTCGACGGCGTGATGGGCAAGGCCGACAATTTGATGCTCGGCCTCAATACGCTGGCCGGTGGCAAGGAGGGCGGCGAGCTGTTTCTGACCGTGAGGTCGATCCGGGAACTGGCGGAAGACTTCGACAAGCGTTCAGGCGCCCTGATGGCCGATGGCCGCCGCACCCTTGCCGACATCAGTCGCGCCGTGAACAATCTCGACCGCAACCCGACGCGGCTGTTGTTCGGTGCCTCATCGAACGCGCCTGCGGCGGCTTCGGCCTCGACGCCCACGCCGCCCGCGGCACCTGGGCCGAGGCGGCAATAGGGGGAAGGCTAGCCACCCAACAATTAATTGCCTTAGCCTGCCGATCTCGTCAACAAGCGCGGAATATCTTCCCTCGCGCGAGCGATAAAATCTTGGTCGGCTACCGTCGCCCCATCTAATTCAATATCACTTCCTCGATTGGTAGCTCTGCCTGTCATGATGAAGCTGGATCCGCTGGTATGATCTCGTCCCTCGATGAATGACGTCCATGGTCCAGGCGTGGCACTGTCGCACCGTTGCCGAATTTCGAGTAACTCCAAGTCGCTGACTACTTCTCGTGGCCCGTCATCTCCGCTCCAACAGGATAGGTTTGCGTTGGCGGCAGCCACCGCCCGCCCATCGTACGTCTCGCGTAAAACAGAGACCGCCCGAAGGCGGTCTCTGTACGAACACCAATCTCAATCCAAAGCGGCGCGTCGCGAGGCTTACTTCTTCGGCAGCTTGTCGGCGAGGATATCGATCTTGTGAATCGCCGGCGGCTTGGCGAGCAATTCGCCTGCTTTGGCCATTAGCGCGGCGGCGACCTTGCCGTTGAGATGCGCGTTGCGGCCGGTCTCGTCATTGAAGGTATCGAAAATTGCAAACGATGACGGACCATTCTGCATCGCGAACCAGCTAACGGTGCCGGCTTCGGCATCCACCAGCGGCAATGCCGATTTGAGGAACTCGGCGACTTCCTTGTCTTTGCCGGGCTTGGCTTCAAGGGGAACGTAAAGGGCAACCTTTGACATCGTTCACTCCTGCAAGGGATGTTGATTAGGGCGGTCGGAGAACGCCCAAAACGAGGTACCGGGATTGGGGAAGAGCGGCCAATCACCTTTGCGTTGAACAGGCGATCGTGATTGGTGTGCCACCAAAAAACAAAGAACGGAGGCATCGCTGCCTCCGTTCTTTGTTCCCTGCCTTCGGTGCGAGCTCTAGCCGAGCCGTCCTGCGGCGTGCGCGAGCAGGGTGTAGACGAGGCCCGTCTCCGACGTGAGGTGCCCGCGCAAGGCTTGGGGCCCGCGATCCTCGCGCGCGACCTCGTCGAGCAGGCGCTCGAACTCGGCAATGTAGCGGTCGACCGTCTGCTTGAAGTTGCGGTCGGCGCGATATTTGCGTGCGACTTCGTCGAAGGCCTTCTGGCCGGCCGACGTATACAGCCGCTTGGAGAAGGCCTTGCTTTCGCCACGCTGGTAGCGATCCCACATCTCGGCGGCGAGGTTGCGGTCCATCAGGCGGCCGATGTCGAGCGACAGCGACTCCAGCGGATTGCCGCCGGTGGCTTGCTGGGGCGGGCGGCCCCGCGGAGCATTGCCGGGTGCAGCTCCTGCGCCGCCATCGGTGCGGCTCAAAAGGTCGGAAAGCCATCCATCGCGCCCCTGGTCGGAACCCGCCGGCGCAACCGGCGGCGCGTCAGTGCGTCGCGAGGCGGGCAGGCCGAGATCGGGCGGCGGCAGGGTCGATGCGCTGCCGCGCGGCCGCGCCTCGCCGCGCCCGCCGACGGCGGCCAGCATCGGCTCTTCATCGCGGTGCACGCTGGCCCGACTGGTCGTCACGACATCAAGGCCGCGGCCGTGATGGGCGACGATGCGGTTCAGTTCCGCTAAGGCCTCGATCTGATCGACGATCACCTTGCGCATCTGCGCGGTGCTCTCGGCGGCCTCCTGCGGCATTTCCAGCACGCCACGGCGCAGTTCGTTGCGGGTCGCCTCGAGCTCGCGATGCATTTCCGCGGCCATCTGCTTCATGCTCGCGACCATCGACGCGAACTTTTCCGCGGACTGCTTGAACATCGCTTCCGCTTCCCCGGTGCTCTGCTGATAGACCTCGCTCATGGCGTCGGTTGTCAGGCGGCGCTCTTCTTCGGCCGCCGCGCGAACCGCTTCGAACTGCCGGCTGATCGCGGCTGAGCCGGCGCCGGCGGTCTCCGCCACCACGCGGGCGATGTCGCGCGCGCGCTCTTCGGCGGCAGCCAGCGATTCGTCGAGCAGGCCAGTGAAGCGCGACAGCCGCTGATCGAGATCGGCGGTGCGCGTGTCGATCGTCGCAACCAACGATTCAAGCGTCGCCTTGCGTTCGGCGAGCGAGGTGGCGGTGCTGCGATTGCTTCGCTCGACGACAGATGCGGCCTCGACCAGGGCCTTGCCGTGAATATCGAACTGGCTGGACAGCGAACTCAGGTCTTCCAGCGCCTTTGCGGTTTTCGAGTTGAAGATGCTCAACTGGTCTTCCAGCGTCTGGGTCGCCGCGCCGTTGCGCGAGGTGACGTCGTTCATGGCGGATACGAAGTCGGCCACGCGGGTGACGAGCGCGCGCTCGAGCGAGTTGAGATTGTCGTGCGCTCCGGTAAGAACCTCCTGCAACAGGATATTGCCTTCGCGCAGCCGTTCGAACAGCGCAACCGTATCGGTGCGCAGGATCTTGCTGGTTTCCTGCATCTCGGTTACCGCCTCGATCGATACCTGGCGCGACTGGTCGATGGCCGCCCGCGAAGCCTGCTCCAGCTCCTTCAGCGACTTGTTGACGGAGCTGGTGGCGAGTTCGCCGGCCGAGCTGATGGTCCGCGCCACTTCGTTGCCGTTGCCGACCAGGGATTGCGAGAAATTCTGCGAGCGCGCGTCGATCGATCGCAGCGCTTCCGAGGTGACGCGGTCGATGTCTGTCGTGAGCGCAACGGTCTTGGCGCCGATGGCCTCGGCCAGCGCGCCGCGCTTGCCGTCGATCATCTGCGAGAGCCGCTCGGTCTGCTGCTGCACATGCGTGACGATTTCGTCGGTCTTCCCGGTCATGGCTTTGCCGAAAGCGCCGCTGGCGGCGAGAACCGCACGCTCCACTTCCGCCGAGGTAGATTTGACCTTCGAACTGGCCTCGTTGGAGGCGGCGCTCAACGTACGCTCGACGTCGCTCGCCAGCGACTTGACATGGTTGGCCGCGTCCGCGGACGCCGCGACCAGCGCGGTCTGCGCCTCGCGCGCACCCGCGACGATCGTACCCGCGGTCGACGAAACCGCGGCCGCGATCGTTCGCTCGATGTCGGCGGAAAGGGATTTGACCTGGCTGGCGGCCTCCGAGGATGCCGAGACGAGGGTGGCCTGCGCATCGCGGGCGCTGGTCACGATCGAATTGGCAGTGCTGCCGCCGACGGCGGTAAGCGCGCGTTCGACGT
Source organism: Bradyrhizobium sp. (assembly GCA_035308285.1). Taxonomy (GTDB): domain Bacteria; phylum Pseudomonadota; class Alphaproteobacteria; order Rhizobiales; family Xanthobacteraceae; genus Bradyrhizobium. The sequence goes on from DATGGY010000081.1 coordinate 3,554, forward strand.
CGCCCGAAGTCAGCTTCAACTGGGCGCCGACGTCGGAGGAAACCGTCAGCAGAGCCTGTTGCGCGGCGCGTGCGCCGGTCTGAATGGTCTCGCTCGTATTGACGACAAGGTTGGTCAGCGAACGCTCCGCATCCTCGACATGCGACTTGATCCCGAGCGACAATTCCTCCGCACGCGCCATCAGAACGTCGCTGGCCTGCCGCCCGCTGCTCTCGATGCGGCCGGCTACGGCCTCGACGCGCGAACCCAGGAGGTCCTCGAACTGCGCAACGCGCGTATCGATATCGGAGGCGACCTCGCCGACGCGGGTCTCGATGCCCCGATGAATCTCCTGGAAACGCGCCGTGATGGTTTCGCTCAGTTGGCCGGTGCGGCTGTCGATCGTCTCAGCCACATTGGCGACGCGCCGGTCGATGGCGGCGACCGCCTGGGCGGCGCCCTCGGTGAGCGAGGAGGTGAGCGTGGTCAGGCGCGAGTCGATCGATTGGATCGCCTGGGCCGCGCCGTCGGTCAGCGAGGACGTCAGTGAGCCGAGCCGGTTGTCGATGGTCTCGGTGACCGACTTCGCCCGCGAATCGAAGCTGGTTTCAAGCGATTTGATCCTGCTGTCGAGCGAGCTGTCGAGGGTGGCGACACGGGTCCCGAGCGTCGTCTCGAACTGCATCAGGCGCTGATCGAGCGAGGCGGTGATCTCGCCGCCATTGGACGCGAGCCGCGAATCGAACGTGTCGACATAGCCCTTCAAGGTATCGGCGATATCCTGCGTGCGCTGACCCATCCGCTCGACGATCTCGCCGCCGAAGCTTTTGACGGTGCGGTCGAACTCGGAAATGTGGCGGGTAATCAGGGCGCCGAGGGTGCCGCTGTCGCGGGCGAATTTCTCCGCGAGTTCTCCACCCTGGTTCTTCACCAACTCGTCGAAGGCGCTTATCTGCAGGGTCAGCGCGTCGTGCGCGCCTTCCGTCTGCGTCACGACCTTCGCCACCAGCGAGTTCACCGTCACGTCGAACGCATCGGCCGCCTTGTCGCCGGAGGTCAGAATCTTCGAGGCGAGGCGATTGCCGGCTTCGTCGATCTTGTTCACCAGATCGCCGCTGCGCAGTTCAAGCTCCAGAAGCAGGGAGTCGCTGGAGTTCTTCAGCGAGTCGTGAACCTGCTCGGTGCGATCGGAGATGCCGTCCACGATGCTGGAGGAGCGTTGCTCGAACTCGCCGGTGATGCGGTCGATCCGTTCGTTCAGCATCTCGTGCACGCGGTCGGCGAGTTCGACGAACTCGTCGTGGACGTGGCCGGTCTTGAAATTCAGGCTGGCGGTCAGCCGCTCGCTGGCGTCAAGCACGGCGCGCGTGGTCTCGGCGCTGGCCTCCTCGAGTCGGTCGAGCAGATCGCCGCCGCGCTCGCCGAGCGCCAGGATCATGTTGTCGCCGGCATTGCTCAGCGCGCTCGTGATATGGGCGCCGCGTTCTTCCAGCGCGCCGGTGATGTTCTTGGCAACCTCATCGACGCGCGAGGCGATCGCGTCCGATATCAACGCGATGTCGTGGCGCAGGTCGATCTGCACGCCGGAAATGGCGCTGCGAACCTGTTCGGCCTGTCCGACCAGATTGTCGCGCTGATGGGCGATATCCTGCAACAGGGAGCGGATCCGAACCTCGTTGTCGCTGTAGGCGCGCTCGAGGGCTGCGACCTCATTGGCCACAAGCGTTTCAAGTTCGCCGGCGCGCGCGATCGCGCGCTCGACGCCATCGCCCATAGCCGCGACCTCGCGGCGGATGGCTTGGCCGACCGTCACCATCGAGTCGCTGGCGGCGCCCTCGGGCTCGGAAAAGCGGATCGCAACCTGCGCCATCGACTGCGCGATCATCCGCAATTCCTGGCCGCGCCAGGACAGGCTTGCCATGAAATAGAACAGCAAGACGGGCGCGAAAAACAAGGCGGCCAGTCCCGCCAGCGCCAGCGTCCCGCCGCTGCCCTGGCCGATCGCCGCCTGCAACGAAGGCAGAAAGCTGATGGTGAGAATGATGGCGCCGAGAACCCAGACGCCTGCAAAAAGCGTCGCCAGCGTATAGACGTTGCGCGCCGGGCGGCCCTTCTGGATGGCCTGCAGAATTTGCCCGATGGTTTCGCGGTCGTCATTGGCGGCGCGCCGGCTCGTGCGCGGCTCTTCGGCCGGTTCGAAGATCGGGCGTTCCTTGCCTGGCCTTGTGTCGAACGAAGGCTCTTTGTAGTCGGAGGTGTAATCGGAGGCGGTCGACGAAGAACTTGTCGACGCCGCATCGCTGCGGACCGAACCCCGGTTGCCGTCGGTCGCCGAAGCATCGGAGATGTTCAGGGCTTCCTGAATGGCAGAAAGCGCGACTTCGGTAGGGTCTTTGACCTTCTTGGGAGTGTTCGCCATGTTCAGTCCGAGCCCTCGTGTTACCCATTACGCATCCCGGCACAGTCTTGCGAACGCCCCCACAAGCCCCAAACCGGTATTGTCCCCGTGCGACACCGAAGCGCGGCCGTTTTCAAGCCGGCTTGTCCGCAAGGTCCGGCAAACATCCTATTGGCTAGGCAGTGCGAATGAAATGGCCGCGATTAATACAATCTTAATCATCGTTAATAGCGCCGTGCCGTAAGGCCTTACAAGTCCTCGGCATTCTCGCGCCTGTTGGTAAATTGCGGCCACTGTTCGCTGAAAACAAGGCGAACTTGCGGCGGATTGCTCAAACGTTCCATTAACTCTTTCCGTGATTGGCTGCGAGGCACTTCACCGCCGGATCGCGCGACCCGGGGGAGATCTTCGGAAGACCGCCATGCCGCTTCATCTGGATCGGATCGACTGGATGCCTTCGCCACCGCTCGCTCCCGATGACGGCCCGCTCGACATCGCGCATCTGCAAAGAATGACGCTTGGCGATGCAAGCCTGGAGCGCGAGGTGCTGGCGATGTTCTCGGCCCAGGCTGCCGGTCTGGTCTCTGCGCTCTCCGGTCTGCCCTCCGATGCGCCCGCGCTGGCGCATACGTTGAAGGGCTCGGCGCGCGCGATCGGCGCATTCGCGGTCGCCGATGCGGCAAGCGCGCTGGAGCTCCTGATTCGCGACGGCGCCGATCCGGCCGAGGCGATGGACGAGCTCAACGACGCCGTGGCGCAAGCCCGCGCGGCCATCGAAGCGATCCTGCGCCGGTCCTGACGCCTTAAGCCTGCAGATCCGCGGAAACGGCACTTCCTCAAGCTTTTCACCCCGGCCGGGCCTGGCCGCTAGCGCGGAGCGGATCGACCCGTTATAGGACTGCCCGGACCCCCTTATCCGGCAGCACGAGCGAGCATGGCCAAGATTCACTTTGTCGACCATATCGGCGAAACCCGCATTATCGACGTCGAAAACGGTGCCACCGTCATGGAAGCGGCGATCCGCAACGCGATCCCGGGCATTGAAGCCGAGTGCGGCGGCGCCTGCGCCTGCGCAACCTGTCATGTCTATGTCGACGAGGCCTGGCGCGAGAAGGTCGGTCCGCCCTCGCCGATGGAAGAGGACATGCTCGACTTCGGCTTCGACGTGCGGCCGAATTCGCGCCTGTCGTGCCAGATCAAGGTGAGCGACGAACTCGACGGTCTCGTGGTCTCGACGCCGGAGCGTCAGGCCTGATCCGATCCATTCAAACAGGTCGGGCAAACGCCCATTGCACGGGGCCGACTGCCGCCATGAGCTTCTTGAGCTGCGGTCGATCGGGCGTCGCCCCGCTGATCTCCTCTCGAAGCACGAGCTCGCATCCGACCGCCTTGAGCTGGGGCAAGCTGGCTCGTCAGGTCTCGGGCGTCCGTCGAGACACGGGCATAGCGTAGACCGCGCGTCACACCAGGTCGATGCGGAGCGAGCGGCCGACCGCGTTGGCGGCGCGGCGTAACGTGTCAAGCGTTACAGATGGAATCGCCGGATCGAAAAGCCGGTCGAGCTGGCGGCGGCTGGTCTTCATGCGCGCGGCCATTTCAACCTTGGTCAATCCCTGCTGTTCCATCGCGGCGGCAAGCTGCTCGGCGATGAGTTCCTTGATGGCGTGATCTTCACACGCTCCAAGTATTCCCTGATCGGCAAGGAATTCATCGAAGGATTCTTCGCTCACGCTGCCTTTGCGCTTCTGTGCCATCTAGGTCACCTCCTTCTTACGTTTCGGGGCAAGGTCGATATCCGCTTGCGGCGTCTTCTGGGTCTTCTTGATGAAGCCGTGCAGCAAGATCATGAAACAGCCATTGAATCAGTAAGTTAGGCTTATTTCAAATGTATTGATTTGCGGCGAAGCCATGGCTGAAATTTCGCGATGATCTCCGCGGTCAGCGGAGTGGGCTTGCGCGTGGCTTCGTCGATCAAAACCGTGACCGCTTGGGCCGACGCCACGCACGCGCCTTGCGAAAACACCACCTGATCGAACGTGACCGAGGTTCGGCCGAACTTCGAGACGCCGAGCCCCATTTCGATGGTGCCTGGCCAACGCAGTTCGGCGCGGAAGTGGATATCGAGCCGCACCATGATCCAGGTGAGCCCTTCGGGCAATTGCCAGTAGCTGCGGTCCTTCATCAGCGTAACGCGGCCGGTCTCGAAATAGGTGGCATAGACGGCGTTGTTGACGTGCTGATTGGGATCGAGATCGGCAAAGCGCACATTATCGGTCAGCCGAAACGGAAAATCCTCAAGGCGCGGCGTTGAGTCCAGGCGGGCAGGGGCGTTCACGGCGATGATCTCCGAAATTTCACGCCGTTACAGCGCAGTTGTCGAATGCCGGCAAGAGGTTGGCGTAGTGTTCACCGCCAAATTATGGCTTTCCTCCCCCTTCCGTGTTGGCTAGACAGGCGCAGCAAAAAGGGCACCTCGCGGGCCCCTGTCCAACCGAAAAGAAGCGATATGAGCGAAGCGATCAAAACCGACGTGCTGATTATCGGCGCAGGCCCGTGCGGCCTTTTCGCCGTTTTCGAACTGGGCCTGCTCGACATGAAGACACATCTTGTCGACATCCTCGACAAGATCGGCGGCCAATGCGCCGAGCTCTATCCGGAAAAGCCGATCTACGACATCCCGGGAATTCCCTTCGTCACCGGCAAGGGCATTACCGACTCGCTGATGGAACAGATCAAGCCGTTCCATCCGACCTTCCATCTCAACGAAATGGTGGAGACGATTGAGAAGATCGGTAACCCCGGCTTTCGTGTCACCACCGATGCCGGCAAGGTATTCGAGTGCAAGGTCGTGGTGATTTCGGCCGGCGGCGGTTCATTCCAGCCGAAGCGGCCGCCGGTGCCCGGCATCGAGGCCTATGAAGGCAGCTCGGTGTTTTACGCCGTGCGCAAAATGGAGCAATTCCGCGACAAGAATCTGCTGATCGTCGGCGGCGGCGATTCCGCGCTGGACTGGACGCTCAATCTGCATCCGATCGCCAAGCGCGTGACGCTCTTGCACCGGCGTGACGACTTCCGCGCCGCGCCTCACAGCGTCGAGCAGATGCGTGCACTGGTTGCTTCCGGAAAGCTGGAGTTGAAGATCGGCCAGGTCACGTCGCTCGAAGGCGAGGGCGGCATGCTCACCGGCGCGCAGGTCAAAGGCAACGACAACGTCGTCTCAAAGGTCGCTTGCGATACCATGCTGCCGTTCTTCGGGCTGACCATGAAGCTCGGACCGGTTGCCAACTGGGGCATCGCGCTTGAGAACAATCTGGTGCCGGTCGAGACCTCGGCCTTTGAAACCAGCGTGCCCGGAATATTTGCGATCGGCGACATCAACACCTATCCCGGCAAGCTGAAACTGATCCTGTGCGGTTTTCACGAGGGGGCACTGATGGCGCAGAAGGCCCACCGCTACGTTTATCCGGACAAGCGCCTGGTGTTCCAGTACACGACGTCTTCCTCGAGCCTGCAGAAGAAGCTCGGCGTCGGCTAGCGTCAACTAAGCGGCATAGGGACGCTAGAAGCGTGGGCCCGAACGGCCGCGCGGCGGCTCGCTACATTTGGCGGCATGCGATTGTGCTTGAGGAACCGTTCGATCTGCGACGCTAGAGCACTGGAAGCCTTTGCGAAATGGCCCTATCTTCGGCATCGTCCGACACGACGATCAGGTGATGACAATGTGGAATATCCTGTCCGGATTGCGACCGATGCTTGCGATCGTGACGGGCCTTGTCGTGCTGTTCGCCGCCACGCTTACGGGGAGGGCGGCCGAGCCAACTGCGGCGGGCCTTTGGCAGAAAACCGAGGACGGCAAGCCCGTGATCTGGGTGCTCGTGGTCGATCACCATGACGGCTTCTTCGAGGGCGTGATCGCCAAGACTTTTCCGAGGTCCGGCGAAAGCGATGACGACATTTGCTCCAAATGCACCGACGATCGAAAGAACGCGCGGGTGCTTGGAATTTCCTTCATCCGGAACATGAAGCGCAACGGCCTCGAATATGAGGGCGGCAATATTCTGGATCCGCGCGACGGCGAAATCTGGAAGGCGAAGATGACGGTCAGCCCCGACGGGCAGGATCTCATCCTGCGTGGTTACGTCCTCACGCCCTTGCTGGGCAAGGATGAAACTTGGCATCGTTTGCCGGACACCGAGCTTGCTTCGGTCGATCCCACCGTCATTGCCAAATACCTGCCGGCGCAGGCCACGGCGATGAAGCCCGCCGGCAGGAAATCCGCTCCGCCTGCGAAGCAGTGATTTGATCAGCGCTGAAGCGTCTATCCGACTCGGACTAATCTAATTGGGAACCGCCGGTTATTGGCGTGAGTGGAGGCGAGAGCGCCGGACAAAAGGCAACGTGGCCTTTGCTTCCGCGACCTCAGGACCTTTGTCTGGCGCCGCCTCGGCATATTCCTCGCTCAGCCTGCGACGGCGCTCCTGCCAGGGCAATACGACGCTGAGCCAAAGTTCGCGGGTGCCCATGATCGAGATCGCGATGCCGAACGGGATCATGAAGTAAAGAATGCGAAACACCACCAGCGTTGCCAACAATTGCTCCCGGCCAAATTCCGGGAGCGCGACCAGCATGGCGGCATCGAAGACGCCGATCGATCCCGGGGCATGACTGGCGAAGCCGAGCAAGGTGGCCAGAATGAACACGACCGCCAGCGAGATGAAATCGATGCCGGGTTGCGCCGGCATCAGCAAAAACATGGCCATTGCGCAAAAGCCGAGATCGAGCACGCCGATCAGAATCTGCACCAGCGTCAGCGGCGCCGATGGCAATCTCACTTTCCAGCCGTTCTGTCCGAGTTCGCGCCGCTCCTCGCCGAGCGCAAGCCAGACAAAATAGGCGACGATGGCGCTGATGACGCTGATGGCGATCAGGCGGTTGATCGCCGGCGGCAACTGGTCCATCGCGGAGGCGGCCCAGGGATGCCAGGCCATGCCGACGCCGAGCACGAAGGCGTTGCCGAGCCAGAAGGTCAGGCCGGAAAGAAAGCATATCTTGGCGACGTCGACCGCGCTCAGGCCGTAGTCCGAATAAATCCGGAAACGTATCGCGCCGCCGGTGAACACGGTGGCGCCGATGTTGTGGCCGATCGAATAGCTGGTGAAGCTCGACAGTGCGGCAATTCGGTAGGGCACGTGCTTCTTGCCCATCGTGCGCAGCGCGAAGAAGTCATAGAAGGTCAACGTGCAGAAAGCGCCGACCACGCACAGCGCGGCAAGCGCGATGTGATGGGCAGGTATCTCGGTCAGCGCAACCAGCATCACGCCGGTATCGATGCCCTTGAGGGTACGGACCAGGGTCGTGATCGCAAAGGCGATGATGATGAGGCTTGCGGCGACCCCCAGCCGTTTCCAGCCTATCCGCTCCTTGAAGCCACGCCCCAGCGTGGTCAACAGTCGATACATTCGTCCTCCCGGCGGGGCGAGTCGCTGCCTCTCGAGGCGATCATGGGCCAGCGGCGCTGATCACCCTGCATGCGAAGACCCATAAGGCAAAAAGGTTCCCTTGTGCAGTCCTTGACAAGCCGCGTATTGGCCTCGGACGGGCGCTGCCGTCACATGCCCTACATATGCCGTGATGGGTCGAAAACGAGCCCCGAGCAGGGTTTGGGGGTCGGTGGTGCGGATTATTCCGTCGTTTCGAAAGCGCGCCAGTCGGGAAGGAACTGCGCAACCGGACGCTTCATACTACAGCGCCCCGCCAGCTCCGAGCTGAGCCTGGCCGGCTGTCTGCCGCTCATACTTTGCGCAACGCAAAATGCGCGCCGCAGAAGGCCATCGCGGCGCCCAGCACGAGCGCGGCCAGGCCTGCGAGAATCCCCGAGACCGTCGGCAGCGCGCTGGGTGCTGAGGCAGCCTGACCGGCGGCCGCCAGCACGAGAACGCCGGCCGCGATCAGGAACTGGCGCATCCGCCGCGGAATTTGCCCCGATACCGCGCTCTGCATCAGCGTCGCGGTGAAATAGCCGCCGCAGAAGCCGACAGTAGCAATCAGCCACCACGCCAGTGCCGCACCCGCCGGCATGAATTCGCGCGTATCGGATCGCCAAAGGCCGCCGAGATCGAGCCCAAAGCGTGCGCCGAGCATGTGCACGGCGAGCGCCAGCAGCACACCTGAGATTCCGGCGCCGCCAAGGATCAAGCGGCTTGGAAAGTGGGTCGTCTCTTGCATGCTCCGCTTGTAAGATAAAGCCGGCGATGGGCGCAAGCGTGATGCCATTGGCTCATTTCGATCTTCCGGGGAGGGCTTGAACCATGATTTTCGGTCTTCTCGCACTGATTATTTCCGCGATATTTGGCGGAGCAGCACTTTACGTGAACGTTGCGGAGCAACCTGCACGGCTGCATCTTGACGATCGCGCGCTGCTCACCGAATGGAGGCCGGCCTATAAGCGCGGAGCCGCGATGCAAGCGCCGCTCGCATTGGCCGGTTTTGTGCTGGGACTGTTGGCGTGGTTGCAGTCGCCGCATGCCGGCTTCCTAATTGGCGCCGCCGCGATCGTCGCGCCGTGGCCGTGGACGCTCATTGTCATCAAACCCACCAACGACGCGCTGCTGGCCAGCGATCCCGAGAAGGCCGGACCGCAAACCCGCGCGCTCATCGTCAGATGGGGCGCGGTCCATGGCGTGCGCACGGCTTTGGCGGCGATCGCAATAGCCGCTTTCCTGTGGGCATGTGTGCAGTGCTAGTGTCCCGATTCCGAAGTTCGCATCATTGTGCGGCATCCACGTTTGCGAACTTCGGAATCGAAGGGGCACTAGCAACTTATTGATTCTAGTGTGGCTTTGGTTCAGAAGTCCGCATGACGGACTCGCGGAAACAAGGATGCGGACTTCTGAACCACCACACTAGAGGCCAGCCAATGCCGCCTGATTTGTCGAACGAGGCCCCCGTGGGGACAAGCTACGCCTACAAGGCCTCGCTGATCGGCGCGCCGCATCGCTTCGAGCTGACGGAGCAAGGCCTGTCGTGGCGCATCGCCGGCCGGTCCGGCCTGTGGCCTTATCCCGATATCGCGACGGTCCGCCTGTCGTATCGGCCGGTGTCGATGCAGTCGCGCCGGTTTCGCGCCGATATCGGCAACGCCGATGGCGCGCGCATCGCCATTCTCTCGACCAGTTGGCAGACCGCGGCGCTGATGGCGCCGCAAGACCGCGACTACCGCGCCTTCATCGCCGAGTTGCACGCGCGCATGAAGAAAGCCGGAAGCCGGGCCATGCTGGCCGGCGGCCTTGGTCCACGTGTCTACGCGGCGGCGATTTTCTGCGTGATGCTGCTTGCGGTGGCGATGGCCGGGCTTTTGCTGCGCTCCGTCGCCACCGGCGAATGGGCGGGCGCGCTGTTTTTGATGGGCTTCGCTGCGTTGTTTGCCTGGCAGGTGGGCGGCTTCATCACCCGCAACCGGCCGCTGGCCTACGGCTTCGATCATCTACCGGAAGCGTTGCTGCCGTGATCTGCTCACAGCCGTCTACGCTGCCCTCCCAGATCAAGCGCGTACCGTAACTCCCTGATACGCAACGGGACACGCCTGGCGTTACGCGGCAACGACCAGTACTTCGTGTGCGTGAAGCTCCATGACTGGCAACAGCGCAGAGCCCTCAGATTTCGATCGATGATACCTTCGCCGAACACCGGGGCCAGCCGTCCCGAAATCAGATCGCCGAACACCACGAGCAAGGCGGGGTCGTAAATATTGGTCCAGCGCACCGCCGCATATGGCGCAGCGTGATGGAGCTGCCATTCGTTGCCGCCGAACGGGAACGCCAGGAGCTTGGTCGGAGTTCCCTCAGGAAACCTGGCGTCTCGCGCCGCTTGCAGATAGTTTGGATCAAGCAATTCGCGAAGCGGCGGCGACATCGGATATTCCCGATCCTGCTGGCGCTTCTCGAGGTCCTGCTTGCTCGCCGCCATCAGAAATTCGGCATGGGCCAAGGGCGAGCCGAGGGTAATCAGGTCGGTGATCAGCCAGCGGGTGTCGATGGCTTTGCCGACGGGTTTCGGGCGGATGCGGAGCAAATGCGAAAACTTGGTTTGCGCGGCATGGAAGGCCTCCACTGCCGGTTGGGCGGGCCATGTGGGGTCGGCAAGGGCCGTTTCGATTTCGCGGAGAGCGTCGAATTCGGGTGTACCGCTGGCGACGATGCGCGCACCTTGATGCTCGGCCCAGAAATAGCTGATCAGGTCATAGGCCAGGATCGAACCCAGGCTATGCCCCACAACGATGATGCGCGCGTATTCCTTGTCGTGTAGCTCGGACAGCAGCGCCAGTCCCCGCTCGCGAATATTCTTGCGGGCGGCAATGTTGTCCGGCTTCGCCCGCGTGTAGCGAACCACGCGGCCGAAATAAGGCACGATGAAACTGGTTGCCACCCAGCCAAGCGCCGCGACAACGGCTCCGAGCTGCCACCCCTTGTAGCCGCGCAGCCATTTCAGAGGGGGATAGTCCCAGAAATTCGCCGAACCGATCGACGCCGTCTCCGGCAACGCGGCGGCGATCGAGAGTATGATCACAGTCAATGCGATGAGCCATAAAACGAGCCAGGCGAGGAATACGTCGCGCGGCACTCTGGTGAGGGGATTCCGAAGCAATAGCCCCCCGACCCAGTCCTGCACCTGATTCCAGGTCGAGCCGCCGGAGAGGTCCGCCCAGTACATTTCGTAGAAGTCCGATCGAACCCCGTCGGTAAAGGTCTGTGTCGGTATGGTTTGCCGCGTCGTGATCCGGCGCAACTCCAGCGAACCGGTTCGTCCATCCGGCTTGCTCCAAACTTCCGTGGGGTTCGGAAGTTTGTCAGTCGCCAAGCCGGTCACTGTCTCCCACGCTGCGCGAACGAATCCCTTGATGGTGTCCATCGGCATCTGCTCGCCCATCCCGTGGATGACAACAATTGCCTGTTTGGGGAAATTGGCGACTGGCAATTGCGCTGCAGCGTCTGGCTGTGGTTGAACGATATTCATGGTGGCACCCAAATGAACGAGTGGTAAGCCGGGCGAAGAGAGATTCGGGCTGTGGCCCATCGCCGGAAAAATTGCGGTCAATATTTCATGCAACTTGATATTGCATCGACGCGCGGCAAAAGGAAATAGCATCCTTTGCGCCGGCAGTTTCCCGATTCGAACCGGATGGATGATATTGAAAGCTCAGACCTAGTGCCGCACCACCAGCACCGAGCATTTGGCGTAGCGAACGACGTGGCCGGCGTTGGAGCCGAGAAAATATGTCCGCATCGCCGGCCGATGTGACGTCATCACGATCAGATCGGCCTTGATCGCGGCGGCCTCTTCGAGGATCTCGTGATAGATGCCGCCCTGCCGCACAGCGGTGGAGATACGGTCTGGATCGATGCCGGACTCGCGCGCGACGATGGCGAGCGCCTCCTCCGAGGTCTGACGCTGCTGGTCGTCGAAATCGGCCGGCACATATTCGGCGAGCATCACCGGCGTCATCGGCAGCACGTTGAGAAGGCGCACCTTGCCGTTCCAGGTTTGCGACAATGTCGCGGCAGTAGCGATCGCCGGTCTCGCGAGGTCAGTGTCGGCAAGATCAAGTGGCACGAGGATGGATTGGAACATCTGCGCCTCCGTATGGATCACAGCTTAGCATACTTTCCGACATATTTCCCCGCGGGGCGTTGTCAGAGATCAATCGCCCGAAGTTTGCTTCAACAGTTTGGGGCTGACGAACAACACGAGCCTGCCGCGCCGGAAGGCCAATTCGGTCCAGTCGTCAATGTCGAAATCGAAAATGGCGAGACCCGAGGTCGGCAGATTGTCGGTGAGCGCCTTGCGTCCAGCGGAATCGCCGCTACCGGCAAGGGCGAGCGCCAGCTCATGCATGCCCGGATTGTGCCCGACGAGCATCAACCGCTTCGGATCGGCCGACGAAACGTCGCGGATCGTTTCGAGCAGTTGGGATATATCGGCGCCATAAAGTTCCGCCATCAGCTCCACTTCCGGCTCCGGGACCAGTTCCCTCATCGCCTCCCAGGCGATTTCCCAGGTCTGAAGTGCCCGCACCGCGGGCGAAACCAGCACCAGATCGGGAAACGGCGGATGCCGGCCGATCCAGCCGCCGATTTCGGCGGCGTCACGGTGACCGCGTTTGTCGAGCCGGCGATCCTCATCGCGGCCGCTGGGCGCGTCATTTTCGGTCTTGGCGTGCCGCAGCAGCATCAAACGGCGCATGGCGCATCTCGATTCGGTTCAGGCTTGACCGATTAGTGTACAGACTCGTGGCTCTAACATTTGCTTCCCGTTTCAGCAGGCGCCGTTGCGAATGTCGGAATCAAGGCGCCGCCAGCAAATACAAGATTCCGGTGGAGTTTAGGGATTAGACATTCGCTTTGCGAGTCCGCTGCCCGGCGGGGAGCGAATGTCAAATCTACTCCACCAGCGCTCAGGACAAGGTGACAAGCACGAGATCGGTCCGTAAGACAACGGCATGAGCGAGATTTCTGCACGGACTGCCGGTAAAGGCGAAACCGGCGCGATGCGCGACCGAAGGCGGCTTTCCTTCGACCTGGACGTCGACATCTGTGTCGTCGGCGCCGGACTTGCCGGCCTGACGGTTGCTCTGGAGGCTTCGCGCCTTGGCGCCAGCGTCGCCGTGCTCGAGGGCCGGCAAGTCGGCTGGGGGGCATCCGGCCGCCCGCTCGGCACGGTCAAGCCGGGCTACGATCTTTCGATCAGGGATCTGATCGAGCGCATCGGCTTCGAAGACGCCAGAGAACTCTGGGCGCTGTCGAAGGAAGGCGCCGAATTCGTCCGGGCGCACGCGACCGAGCAATTGATGCCGGGGATTGCGCTCAGCGAGGGCGTGCTTGAAGTCTCCAATGTCGATGTCGGCGACCGCCTGATCAGCGAGTTGCAAATGCTCAACGAGGATTTCGAAACCGAAGTCGAGGGATGGCAGATTGATCGCGTTCGGCAGCACCTCAAAACCGACCGCTATTTCCATGGCGTGTTTTTCCCGAAGGCCTTTCAGATCGATGGCGGCAAATATGTTCACGGTCTGGCGGCGCTGGCGCGGCGGGCGGGGGCGCGGATTTTCGAGGACACGCCGGTGGTCAGCATCGATGCGTCAGGAATCCGCAAGCGTATCGTTACGCCATCGGCGCGGTTACGCGCCTCGCACATCGTGCTCGCCGGCAGCGCTCACCTCGGCGCGCCATCGCGGCGGCTGTCGGAAACGCTGTTGCCGGTCTGGCGCTACGCCGCGATCACCGCGCCGCTTGGCGAGCGCCTTGCCGAGAGCATCGCGTTCCAAGGCTCGGTAACCGACACCGACGGTATCGATCACTTCCGGATCGTCGAGCGCGACCGCTTGATGTGGGCAAGCCCCGAAACCACCTGGAATGCGCGCCCGGCGCGCTTTGCTTCCGCGATAGCGCGCCGGATCCGCACCATTTTTCCCCGCCTCGGACCCGTCGAGATCGCCGATGTGTGGGGCGGCGCAATCGGCCAGACCGTGCACGGGATGCCCCAGATCGGCCAATTGCGTAAGGGGCTGTGGGTCGCGAGCGGCTTCGGCCGCCAGGGGTTGGGCACAACCGCCATGGCGGGTCGGCTGGTCGCGCGCAGCATTCTCTGGGGCGATGAGCGCTGGCGGCTGTTTTCGCCGTTCGAACTGGTATGGGCGGGAGGCGCGACCGGCCGCGTGGCCGGACAGTTGATTGGAATGTGGGGGCGGGGGAGTTCCGCCGCCGCTGGCGCATTGGCGCGCTATCGGGAGAGGGCGAGGAAGCGCGAACGGGAGCGCGAGGCGCGTTTGGCCGAGGCCAACCGGCAGGCGGGAACGCCGCCGGTCCGGCCCCGCCCGCCGCCGGATCGGCCAGGCGGGGGGCGCGCTCGCGAGGAACGTGCCGGAGGCGCACGTCCAGCACCTCCCGCGGCCGCAAATTCCGGCAAAGGCGGCGGTACACTCTGACTTTGCCGGCTCGCGATCGGGTGGGAGCTGAATGGCAGGGGAGGTTCCTCGCAAGAAAGTGAGATGTTCTTGCGCCGATCCGTGTAACTTTGGCCCCGGCGTCACGTACTTGGGAGCGAACCACCCCAAACGCCCGCTTCGCACGGAGACTATCATGATCGACCGCCGTATCCTGCTTGCGTCCACCGCCGGTTTGTTTGGCCTTGTGGGCTTGCGCTGGCTGCGCGGCGGACCCGCGAAGGCGGCCGGGAAATTCGAGATCGAAAAGACCGACGCGGAATGGCGCGCCCAGCTCACGCCGCAGCAATATGAGATCCTGCGCAAGGAGGGCACGGAGCGCCCGTGGACAAGCCCGCTGCTCAAGGAGCATCGCAAGGGTACCTTTGCCTGCGCCGGCTGCGATCTGCCGCTGTTTTCCTCTGAGACCAAATTCGAAAGCGGCACCGGCTGGCCGAGTTTCTACCAGCCGCTCGAGCATGCGGTCGGCACCACCGAGGATCGCACCTTCGGCATGTTGCGGACCGAAGTTCACTGCCGCCGCTGCGGCGGCCATCTCGGACACGTCTTCGACGATGGGCCGAAGCCAACCGGCCTTCGCTACTGCATGGATGGCTTTGCGCTGGTGTTCCACCCCTCGGCGCCGTCGGCGACCTGATCATCCCGGCAATTGTTGCCCGCCCGGCAATTGTGCCCCGGTCCCCGGACCGGGGCATTTCTATTTAAGCAATTGAAATAGCTATATTTTCATATTTGGCACGGGGATTGCGACGCCTCCTTCGATGACGGCCATGCGCGTGTGAATCGCGCCTCGCCCTGGGATCGAATGTGGAGACAAAGTTATGGGTATCTTCGACGCGCTAAACACCTCGGTCGCCGGCCTGCAGAGCCAGTCGTTCGCCTTGCAGAACATCTCGGGAAATATCGCGAATGCCTCCACCGTCGGTTACAAGGGCATCAACACCACTTTCGAAGATCTGATTCCGGAAGCGCTCACGCCGAACAAGCAACCCGCCGGCAGCGTGGCCGCCTTCTCGCAGCAGACGATCACGGCGCAAGGCAACGTATCAAGTTCGACCGTTGCGACCAATATCGCGATCAACGGCGACGGTTTCTTCTCGGTGCAAAAACCAGCCGGCATCACCGACAACGTGCCGCAATTCTCGGGCGTCGTGGATTATACGCGCCGTGGCGATTTCCAGTTGAATGCGAACGGCAACCTCGTCAACGGCGCCGGTTATTTTCTGGAGGGCGTCCTGGTCGATCCCAAGACCGGCAACCCGCTCGGAAACGCTCCGGACGTCCTGAAATTTCAGAACACTTTCGTTCCGGCGCAGGCGACCACCACGATTACATATTCCGCAAACCTTCCGACCACCCCGAGTACGGCAGCAAGTGCGAACGCCGCTCCCGGAACCATCACGGCGGCCGGCGGGCTCAATCCAGCCGATTTTCCTTTCACCGATAATCCGGAAGTGGCGGGCACGCCGCCGCCGCCCTTCGTCAATACATCCGACACTAATAGCACTCCACCCGTGATCCCGGCGACAAGTCCCTTCAATGGCGGCACCTCCAATGGGGCAGCCGCTGGGCAACCCGTCGTGAAAACGACACCGCTCAACGAGCTGGTCAACTTTGGCACTTCCTTCACAGTCAACGCGGCGAGCCCTACACCTCCACCTGGAACGACCGCGACGACAACCATCCAATTTTCAAACACGCCAGGTGGGCCCGCCATTAGCGGTGCTGCCGGTATTCCTGGCACACCCGGTACGATCACTGTCAATCTTTCCCCCACTGCTACAGGCGGCGGTGGCGCGGGCGGCCAGGCTGACGTAAATGACCTGCTTGCCGCTATCGACACGGCCACAGCCAATACCACCAATCCAAGCACCATAACTACCTCGGGCACTACCAGCACCGTCACTCTGAATACGGGCCTAGCCAATAACTTCGCCATCAGTCCCGATACCAGCGGTATATTCGGTACACTCGGCTTCTCGTCCTTGCCGTCGGCGACCCGAAGCGGCGGCGGTGGTCCCGGTACCGGCACTGTGATCGGGAGCGTCCTCACGACCTTTAACAGTGAGAGCATCAGCGGCGGTGCGGTGACGGTCTTCAACGCGGCGGGAACGCCGATCAACGTCCAGCTTCGCTGGGCCAAGGTCGATAGCGCCAGCCTCGGTGGTGCGCATCAGGACGTTTGGAATCTGTTCTACCAGAACGATCCCACCGCCAGCGGCAATACCGTCGCCTGGACCAATGTCGGCACCAACTTCATTTTCAATAATAACGGTGCGCTGACGAGCCCCGCCAACGGCGCCGTCACGATCCCGACACTGACTGTAAGCGGTCAGTCGCTCTCGAACGTGACGATCGATATCCCCAACGGCGGCCTGACCCAATTCGCCACCTCGGGTGGCACGGCAACCATCGGCGGCATCACGCAGAACGGATTTGCCGCGGGCCAGCTTCAATCGGTGGCCGTCAACAACACCGGTCTTGTGGTCGGAACTTTCTCCAACGGGCAGAACATCGATCTGGCCTCGATCACGCTGTCGCACTTCAACGGCACCAACTTCCTCAAGGCACTCGATGGCGGCGCCTACGCGGTCACCGATCAGTCCGGGCCTGCGATCCTCGGCGCGTCGGGAACGATCTCGGGTTCGTCGCTCGAAGGCTCCAACACCGACATCGCGGATGAGTTCACCAAGTTGATCGTGACCCAGCAGGCCTATTCGGCAAACACCAAGGTGATCACGACGGCCGACGACATGGTGCAGAGCCTGCTGAACGTACTGCGCTGATCGGCGCCGGCAAAAGCAGGAGTTAGTGTGATCCAATTCAAGGCGGGCAACAAAAATGGGTTTGAGTTCAGCCCTTGCTAGTGCGCTGTCTGGTTTGCGCGCCAACCAGGTCGCGCTTTCGATCACGTCGTCGAACGTCGCCAACGCCAATACGCCGGGCTACGTCGTCGAAAACGTCAACCAGGTCGACGTGCCCAGTGGCGGTTCGGGCTCATCCGCCCTGATCAGCGGCGTCAGTCGCGAACTGGATACGTTCGTCCAGAATCAATTGCGTACCGAAATCGGCGGCGGCGGCTTTGCCAACCAGACTTCCAATATTCTCGGCCAACTGCAAAGCGTTTACGGGACGCCTGGAGGCACCGGGACGCTGGAGACCGCGTTCAACAATTTTACGACGGCGTTGCAGGCGCTGTCGACGAGTTCAACCGGCCTGTCCGCGCAGACGACGGCGCTGGGCGCGGCGCAGGCGCTGGCGCAGCAACTCAACACAACCTCGCAAGGCATTCAGACGCTTCGCTCGAACGTCGAACAGGACATCGGCGCGTCCGTGACCCAGGCCAACGCGGATTTGAACCAGATTGCGGCGATCAATACCAAGCTGCAGGGTTTGAGTCCGACCGATCCTTCCGCGGCGGCACTATTCGATCAGCGCGATACCGCGATCAATGATCTGGCGAAATTAGTGGATGTCAAGGTCGTCACCGACGGCGCCAACCAGGTCAATATCTTTACGAACACCGGCGTTCAGCTCGTCGGCGCGGGGCAGGCCTCGCGGTTTAACTTTACAGGGGTCGGGACGCTGACCCCCAATTCGCTGTACAACACCGATCCGGCCAAATCCGGCGTAGGGTCGCTCACGATCACGCTTCCGAACGGCGCCGCCTTCGATGTGGTCGCCAACAACGTGATCAGCTCGGGGCAGATCGCCGCCGACCTGACGCTCCGCGACCGGACCCTGGTGCAGGCGCAGACGCAGGTCGATCAGCTCGCCGCGACGCTCGCCAGTTCGCTTTCCGATCAAACCACGCCCGGCACGGCGGTAACCGTAGGCGCGCAGTCGGGATTCAATCTGGATCTGACCAATCTGCAACCCGGCAACAGCATCAACCTGACCTACACGAGCAGTGGCACGCAGCAGCGGGTGCAGATCGTACGCGTGGACGATTCAGCCGCGTTGCCGTTGCCGAGCCCGCCGGGCGTCAGTCCGAGGGTGATTGGAGTGAATTTCACCGGCGGCCTCGCCTCGGTGGTGACGCAGTTGAACGCGGCGCTCGGCTCGAACAATCTGCAATTTTCAAATCCTTCCGGCAACACGCTGCAGGTGCTCAACGCGATCGCGGGAACGACGGTCAATGCGGCGTCCGTGACGTCAACGGTCAAGTCGCTGACGTCAGGCAGCCCCCAACTGCCATTGTTCGTCGACGGCGGCGCGCTCTTTACGGGCGCGATCACCGGCAACGGTTCGCAATTGACCGGCTTTGCCGGACGCATCAGCGTCAATCCGGCTCTCCTCAACAGTCCAGCGAACATCACGGTCTTCAACAACTCGCCGCCGACACCGGCAGGCGACACCACCCGTTCGGACTTCATCTTTTCGCAATTGACCACGGGAATTTTCAACTATTCGCCGAAAACCGGACTGGGATCGCCCACGGCGCCGTTCAGCGGCACGGTCGGCAGCTATTTGCAGCAATTTCTGAGCCTGCAGGCCGGTGCAGCCACCTCGGCGACGCAGTTGCAGCAAGGTCAGAGCGTCGTGGTCAGCACGTTGCAGCAAAAATTCGATTCCACCGCCAAGGTCAATATCGACTCGGAAATGTCAAACCTGATCGCGTTGCAGAACTCCTACGCCGCCAACGCTCACGTGATGTCGGTCATTCAAAGCATGATGCAGACCTTGGAACAGATCCAACTGTAAGGCAATCAGATGGCGATCAATAGTATCATAGGTCCTGGCGGTTCGCTGTTTGGTCAGGCAGTCCAGAACCTCAACAACCAGCTCACGGACCTGTCGACGCAACTTGCGACCGGCGAGAAATCGACCACCTATTCCGGCATGGGCGTTGGCGAGGGTTTTGCCGTCGCCGCGCGATCGCAGCTCGCCGGCATTTCCGCGTTTGGCGACACGATCACCAACGTCAATACCATCATCAGCACGGCCAATACCGCACTGCAGTCGCTGTCGAATATCACCGGACAGGTGCAGAGCCAGGCAGGCACCGGCCCGCAAGACATCAACAGCTCCGGACAAACCGTCGGGCAGGAGAGCGCATTTGCCGAACTGTCAGCGATCGTAGGAATTCTCAACACCCAGGCCGGCGATCGTTTCATCTTCTCCGGCAGCGCGACCAATACGCCCGCGGTAGCTTCCGTCGACAACATCCTGAACGGCAGCGGCACCCAGGCCGGTCTGAAGCAGGTGATCGCCGAGCGGGCGCAAGCGGACGGCACCACCGGCCTTGGCCGTCTCGTGATCTCGCCGCCGGGAGGGACGTCGTTTTCGATTTCCGAAGATGTCGCCGGTTCGCCGTTTGGCCTGAAATTGAGTTCGGCGTCGTCGTCGCTGACTGGCGCGACGGTGACCGGCCCGTCCGGCTCGCCGGCGGCGGTGTCGATCAGCCTTGCCACCAATCCCAATCCCGGCGATCAGATAAGCCTCACCTTCAACCTCCCGGACGGCACCACCGCTTCGGTTCAGTTGACGGCGTCGAGCGCCAACCCGCCGCCCGCCGGCAGCTTTGTCATTGGCGCGAACCCGACGGCGACCGCCGGCAATTTGAATGCGGCGCTCAATACCGCGATCGGCACGCTTGCCAATACGACGCTTGTGGCGGCTTCCGCGGTCGAAGCCGGGCATGACTTCTTCGATCCTGGAACGGCCACGGGCAGCGCGGTCAATAACCAGGCAGGGCCCCCCTCCGCGCCAATCACCGGCGCAACTGCTCTGTCCGGCGCCCCAGGCTCGAATTCGATCACCACCAGTTTCGCGCCCGGCGACACCATCACCGTCGACGGAACGCCGATCACGTTTGTTGCTTCCGGCGCGACCGGCAACCAGCTCAATGTCACCGACAGCGTCCAGACGCTCTTGTCCAAGATCGACTCGATCACGGGCACCTCGACGCCCTCGACCGTCAGCGGCGGCGTGATCACGTTGCATACCGATAGCGCCTCGAGCCTGAATGTGACGAGTTCGAACCCGGCCGCACTCGCCGCTCTCGGCTTCGGCCCGACCGTGACCGCCGTCCAGTCGCCGCTGCGGGTTTCGGGCCCGCCGTTCAGCACCGCGACGTCGCTCTTCAACGACCCGGCCAACACGGTGGCCTGGTACACCGGTAATTCCAGCCCGTCGCCGCGGGCATCGTCGACGGCCCGGATCGATTCATTGATCACGGTACAATACGGCGCGCAGGCCAACGAGCAGGCGATCCGCGCGCAGCTCGAGGGGGTTGCGGTGTTCGCTGCCCTCACGGCGTCTCCGACGGGCGCCAATTCCGCCGCGCAGGTCGCAGCGCTCAGTGAGCGCACCGCGACGAACCTGACGCCCCAGCCGGGGCAGCAGGCGATTTCGGATATTCAAACCGATTTTGCCGTTGCCCAGAACATCATGAAGGAGGCGAGCGCCCGGCAATCCCAGACCAAGACCCTGCTGCAAAATATTGTGGATCAAACCGAAACGGCTTCGACGCAGCAGGTGGCCAGCGAGATTCTGGCGCTACAGACGACCCTGCAAGCCTCCTACCAAACCACTTCCATGCTCTCCGGATTGACGCTGACCAAGTTCCTCGTGCCGGGCGGTTAAGGCCTCGGTCGTGACTGACGGCGGAAGGGCAGCGCTGCGGTGCGCCCGGAATAAAGCTTTCATTAACCATACCTCTTTACTTCTCGGTCGGCGGGTTTACGCGGCATTAGCAGCCATTGGGGCCAATGGGTCGCAAAGGCCAGGCACAACTTTTGGGCGTGAGGTCTTAGCGATGCCAAATGGTGGCGTTCGATTGCAATCGAACGAGAAAGCCGTCTCTCCGGGTCGATCGCGATCCGCGTCATCCATGGCCGAGCTGTTCGCGCCGCTGGATCGGCTGCTTTGCGCCGGCGGCGACGCGCGATTGACCATCAATCCGGCGGGCGGGTTCAATGAGTATGGCTGCCAGCCATATCCCTGTCCGGATACGCTGAGCTTCTCCTCAAGCACGGCAACCTCGATTTCGCAGCCTGCCTATGATCGCGCGGAAAAGGCGCGGGAAGCGCTGATGGAGTCGGCGATTGCGGTCGGCATCGAAGCTGCGTTCGATAACCGCGTCGAGGCGATGCGGGACGAATTGAGGGCTGCGCTGGGCCTGTCACGGGCGAGCGCGGATGTCGTCTTCTCCCCGTCGGGCACGGATTCCCAACTTCAGGCGCTGTTCGTAGCGCGTGCGCTGCTTGGCGCCCCGCTGACGACGGTCGTCGTCGCGGCCGACCAAACCGGAAGCGGAACCGTCAACACCGCGCGCGGCTGTCATTTCAGTGCTGCAACCGCCAATGGAAGCCGGGTGCGGAAGGGAGAGCCTATCGCCGGGCTCGCCCACTCGCTGGAAAGCGTCGCGCTGCGGCTGTTCGACGAGGCCGGCCACGCACGCCCGCATGTTGCAAGCGATGCCATGGTTCTCGCCGCGATCGGGCGTGCCGTCGCAAGCGGGAGCAAGGTGCTTCTGCAAGTCATGGATTCCTCGAAATTCGGCTGGCGCGCGCCGAGCGACCAATGCCTGGACGAAATCGCCGCACGCTGGCCCCAGCAGGTTCAGATCGTCGTCGACGCCTGCCAGATGCGCCTTGGCCGCGCGCGGCTGCGAAAATATCTCGATCGCGGTCATTTGGTGATCATCACCGGGTCGAAGTTTTTCACCGGTCCGCCCTTCAGCGGTGCACTGCTGGTGCCTTCGGCGCTCGCACGCGATCTCGACGCGGCGGCCGTTATTCCTTCCGGGCTTCTCGAATATAACAGCCGCAGCGACTGGCCGCGAAGCTGGCCGAGCCTGCGCTCGCATTTCCCGATCAGGGCCAATTTCGGTCAGTGGCTTCGCTGGGAGGCGGCGCTCGAGGAAATCGGTGCCTATTATCGCGTGCCCGACGAATTTCGCAGGACCGCGCTGGCGACTTTCGGCGATGGACTCGAGCGGATCATCGCCTCATCGCCATCGCTTCGGCTGCTGCCGCCGCAGCAAAGGCCTGACGACGCCGGCGCCGACGATGAGGAACTGACTCAGCGGACGATCTTTCCATTCGCGATCCGGCGCGGCGATCGCGACCTCTCGTTGGAGGATTGCAGGACGTTGTACCGCGCGCTTGCCCGCGGCGTTGCCGGCGAGAATGATCGCGAAGCGGCGCGTTGCCTGATCGGCCAGCCCGTTGCGTTGGGATGTAGCGAGGAGCCCGCTGCTGCGCTTCGCATCAGCGCCAGCGCACGGCTCGTCTCGGAGGCCTGGTCATCCGACAAGGATATTGCGCGCGGCAATCTGGAGCGCGCCGTCGGTCAGGTCGGCGTGGCCATTGCGAAACTCGAAGGGCTGCTTAGCGGCACCGACGATCTGGAGTTTGCGGGAGCGTCGCATGGAGTCTAAGAATTCGGCGAGTAGCCTTGCGCGCTATCCCAGCGCCGACCGGATTGGATTCGCCAGATTGACGACGATGGCCTTCAAGGGCGCCGATCTTCGTCCGCTGCGGGATGAATTGATTTTGAAGGTTGCCGACGGCACGGCCGGAGCGGGCGAGGGGCTCGATCTTTCGCTGATCGCCCAGCTACTCGGCGACAAGCGGGCGGGGATTGCCATTCAGGCGGAAGTCCTCGCCTTTCATCAATTGTACCGATCGCCATGTTCGTCGGCGAAGCCGAAATTGCGGGTTCTCGCGCTCGCCGCCGCGATCGACATGGGTGGCAACACCCCGATCGAATTCCTGCTGGAAAACTCAGCTATGGAGTTGCAAACGCTTTACGTCGTCGCAGGGGTCGATTTGCCGATGCCGCTGCCCGAGCACGATGTGGCGATCGTGATCGCTTCGGATTCGGCGGAATGTCTTGAAGCCTTGAACAAGATCGATTCGGTAGCCTCGCGCTGGCCGAGGCCGTTGCTCAATCCGCCGTGCCTGATCCGCCATCTCGATCGCGACAAGCTGCATCGCCTGCTCGACGGCATTGCGGGGCTCGATATCCCCGCCACCATTTGCATCACGCGCGCACAATTCTCCGAGATCGCCGGTTCGAACACAGGATTTTCGCACGTGGCGGCTGAGTTGAAATCTCCGCTCATCGTCCGGCCGCGCGGCACGCATGCCGGCGTTGGACTTGCCAAGGTGGACGATATCGCGATGGCCGGCAGATATCTGGCCGAGCGGCCGGAGCAGGAATTCTTTGTCGCGCCCTTTGTCGATTACGCCAGCCGGGACGGCCTGTTCCGCAAATACCGGCTCGCGTTCGTGGATGGCCGGGCTTATGCCTGTCACATGGCGATCGCCGACCGCTGGGACATCTGGTACCTCAACGCAGGTATGGCCTTCAGCGCGGAGAAGCGTCTCGAAGAGGAGCGTTTCATGCGCGACTTCGACGTCGATTTTGCCGTTCGCCACAAGAGCGCGCTTGCGGCCATCGCTGACCGTGTCGGTCTTGACTATTTCACGGTCGACTGCGCCGAAAACAGGAATGGCGAATTGCTGGTCTTCGAGGCGGACAATACCGCGGTCGTCCACAACATGGATTCGCCGGAGGTTTTTCCCTACAAGGCGCCGCAGATGCGCAAAATCTTCGAAGACTTCGCCGCGATGCTTTATCGCCGCGCCCGGCTTGACCGGGAGCACGCGGCGTAAGCAAAGCGCCGACAGGGCCGATCGACCTTAAGCGACCGCCCTGTCGCGGCCGGACCGTAACAATCGCCGGATGTCGACCGCCGGAACCGCCGGACTGAAAAGATAACCCTGCATTTCCGTGCAACCGAGGGCGCGTAGCGATTCACGCTGCACCGAGGTCTCGACGCCTTCCGCTATTGTCGCCATGTTGCGCGCCGCGGCAATGTTCACTACGGCCTGGACGATGCAGGAAGACCCATCGGGCTCCGCGAGATCGTTGACGAAGCAGCGGTCGATCTTGATCTTGTCGAACGGAAAACGTTGCAGATAGCTCAACGAGGAATAGCCGGTCCCGAAATCGTCCAGCGCGAGCCGCACGCCAATGGTACGAAGCTGATGCAGAATGGCGAGCGCGTCGTCGTCGTCGCGAATCAGGACCGCCTCGGTGATCTCCAGCTCCAGCCGGTCGGCCGGAAGGCCGGACGCCGATAGTGCGGCGACGATCTTCAACGCCAACGTCCCGCTCTTGAACTGAACCGGCGACACGTTGACGGCAAGATTGATGTGCTCGGGCCATGTTGCGGCCTCCGCGCAAGCGGTGGTCAGCACCCACTCGCCGAGCTCGTTGATGAGCCCGGTATCTTCCGCGATCGGGATAAACTCGGCGGGCGAGATCCAGCCGCGCTGGGGATGGCGCCAGCGCACCAGCGCTTCACAGCCGGTGATGCTGTCGTCCTGAAGGTCGACATAGGGTTGGTAGTGAATCTCGAACGCGTGGTCTGCGATCGCCTGGCGCAGGTCCATTTCAAGAACCCGGCGGGCTTTGACCCGCGCGTCCATTTCGGGTTCAAAGAAGCGCCAGGTCCGGCGTCCAGCCGACTTGGCCGCATACATCGCCAGGTCCGCGTTCTTTAGAACCTCATCGAGGCTGGCGCCATGTTCGGGAGCGAGCGCGATGCCGATACTGGCGTCGGTGGTCACCTGGTGGCCAAGACACTCAAAGGGAGCGCGAATTGCGTTGAGAACCCGCTCGGCGAGGTCGGCAACTTCGGCTTCCGACTTCACAGCGGTCTGGACAATGGCGAATTCGTCGCCGCCGAGCCGGGCGACAAATTCGTCTTCTGTCGCGCAATGGCGTAAACTCATGGCCACGAATCTCAGCAATTCATCGCCGACCAGATGTCCGAGCGTGTCGTTGACGCTTTTGAATTCATCGACGTCGATATAATGAACTGCCAACTGCTCGCCCGGAGCGATCCGGGTCAGTTCACCCTTGAGTCGCTCGTGAAACAACGTGCGGTTCGGCAGATCGGTCAGCGCATCATAGTGCGCAAGATGTATGATCCGCTCCTCGGCGCGGCGGCGCTCGGTAATATCCTCGTGGGTAGCAACCCATCCGCCGGTGGCCACCGGCTTGTTGACGATCAGTATCGAACGCCCATCGGGAGTCTCGGTGATGTGGTGAACGGTTTTTCCGAGCGCAACGCTGCGCAAAACCGAGGAACAATATTCGTCAACGTCGCCGTTGAACGATCCGGTTTCTTGCCGGTGAAGCACAAGATCGCGAAGGCCTAGGCCGGGCTTCACCACGTCGGGCGACAGTCCATACATGATGATGTAGCGCCGGTTGCAGACGATCAGACGTTCCGATGAATCATACAGCAGAAGGCCCTGCGTCATATTGTTGATGGCGATGTCAAAGCGGACGTTTTGCGCCTGCAGGTCCCGCTCTCTCGCCTTCAATTCGGCTGTGCGCTTGGCGACGAGTTGCTCGAGATTGCGATTGATTGCGTCGATTTCCTCGATCATCAGCGACATCGAGCGGTCGGTACGGCGGCGATCGCAATCAAATTCGTCATAGGCGGCGCCGATCAACGTCGCGAGCTGGTCGATATCAACCTTGCCCGAGGCGTCGGTCGCCTTCGCGATCTGCTTGGCGATCAGACGATGCACGATTAAGCCTCCACCTCGGCGAAAGAGGTGACGGTCATGGTTTGGTTGTGAAGCTCACATATCCCGGACTTGGCGTGCGGCGAAATCTCGCCGTAGGAATAGAAGCCGAGTCTGAGCGTGTCGGCTCCAAGCTCGACGCCCGCCGCCTCCGTCTCATCGGACGTGCGTTGGCCCATCAATAGCCGCCGGCCGATGCAGCTTACGAGAATTGAGAATTGGTGGTCCGCTTTTCCCGCTTTTAAGCCGTTGCGCGCCTGCCGCGCGGCGTCGGCCGCTCCCTCCGCCAGACGATCGAAATTTCCCCGCATCAATTGCGCCGTCCATCCCTGCGGTACGTCGCCGGCAAACGTCATAGAGCGGGATTCGTGGTCCACTGCCAGGACCGTTCGCACCACCGAAGCATCGGGTTGCGCGGGATCGTGGACTTCGATCGGAAACAGCAATGCCGAGCCGGGGAGGTCCTTGGAATCTTTCGGACCCAGATAACGCTCGTAGAGATCGAGAGCGGGCTCGCCGTCGAGTTCGAACAGTACGTTTCCGGCCGATCTGGTCACCTGCCGGCGCGGTCCGAATATATCCCAACCGCCGGCGCTGCCGTGCCCGATTTTGATGGCGCTGCCGTAGAAGCCGATGCCGACGACCAAACGTGGCCGCGGAGCACAGTCGCCGCCGACCAGGGTCTCGGTGAATTTCGCGCCATCGCCGGCAAGCCCTCCGGTGAGCGGAATACCCGGTCCGATCGCACCGACAAGTCCGCCCACGAGTTCGCTGCCGTTGACGTTCAGACCGTCGGATAACAGGAACACGCCGGCGAGGTCGTCCGCTTTAAGCGCCCGCCCGATTGATTCGCCGCAATGCCGCGATTGGCGGGCATCGACGATGTCGTGGTGGGCCAGCCGCAACGTTGTTGAATGAAAGCTGATCGCGGCCGCGACGATTTCGTCGTCGCTCACGTCGCTGTTGTTGATCTGCCCGCCGGTACTGCAACCCAAAATGTGGGCCGCGGGAAATATCTCGCGTAGTTCACGATATCGCTTGCCACAAGCAAGCGTTTCGCGCGCGCCGAAATAGAATACAAGCGAGACCTTTTCCGGTTCGCCCGCGATTCGGTTCCAGCCTCCTTGCGGATTCCAAGTGATCTGCTGCGACCGCATTTTGCCTGTGCTCCGCGGTTTCTTCGATAGTTATGCCCAAGGTTGTGGCTAATCTGCCTTACTCGCATCGACTGAAAAGTTCGTTAGACTAAGAAGTAATTCGGCCTCGCCAATACGATTCAAATCCTATGCTTGACGGTTTCCTAACGCGGCCAGAGAGGGGCGGCGGAATCCGAAGTCGCAAAAGGCAGGGGTTGGGGCACAGGCCGCGATGGCGGAGCCGCCGTGGGATCGGGGATGATCGTCATTTGCATAACCGGGCGTGGCTTCCCGCCGATTCACGGCGTTACCAAAGGCTGAGATTTGTGACCCCTGTCCCGATCAAATCGGAAATTTTGTTTGAAAAACTGAAGGGAAAACCCAACACTCGCCGCCACCACAAAAATGGGCGGGGGAAAATGGCTGAGCCGGTCGAGCAGGACAATATGCTCATCGAGTGGGACGCAGACATCGCAATGGAAGATGGCGTGGTCGTGCGGGCCGACGTGTTCCGGCCCAAGGCCGAAGGCAAATGGCCGGTTCTCCTGACCTATGGTCCTTACGCCAAGGGGCTCGCCTTTCAGAAGGGCTATCCGAGCGCCTGGCAGGCCATGATCGCAAATCACCCGGACGTGGCGCACGGATCGACCAACAAGTATCAGAACTGGGAAGTGGTCGACCCCGAAAAATGGGTCCCCGACGGCTATGTTTGCGTGCGCGTCGACTCGCGCGGCACGGGACGTTCGCCCGGCTTTGTCGATCATTTCTCGCCGCGGGAGACGCGCGATTTTTATCAGTGCATCGAATGGGCCGCCGTTCAACCCTGGTCGAACGGCAAGGTCGGCCTCAACGGTATCTCCTATTATGCCATCAACCAGTGGCATGTGGCTTCATTGCAGCCGCCGCATCTGAAAGCCATGTGCATCTGGGAAGGCGCGGCCGACTGGTACCGGGACATGACCCATCACGGCGGCATTCTGTCGACGTTCTGGGCCAACTGGTACGACATGCAGGTCAAGACCGTGCAGTATGGGCTGGGCGAGAGGGGACCGCGCAGTATCGTTACCGGCGCGCTTGTGTGCGGCGATGAAACCATGTCGGACGAGCAACTCGCGCGCAACCGCTCCAGTTTCGGCGATGAAATCCTCGCCCATCCGCTCGATGATGCGTATCACCGGGCGCGCTCGCCGAACTGGGACAAGGTCACCGTACCTTTTTTGTCGGCGGCAAACTGGGGCGGGCAGGGCCTGCACCCGCGCGGAAATTTCGAAGGATTTGTGCGGGCGGCGTCCAAGGAAAAATGGCTGGAGTGCCACGGCCTGGAGCATTGGACGCATTTTTATACCGACTATGGGCGCAACTTGCAAAAGCGCTTCTTCGACTTTTACCTCAAGGGCGAGGACAATGGCTGGGCGGAGCAGCCGAAGGTCCAGCTTCAGGTTCGCCACACCGATCGTTTCGTCGAGCGGATGGAGTGCGACTGGCCGCTGCCGTCGACGGCGTGGACCAAGTTCTACCTCGATCCGCGCGATCAGACGCTTTCCCTCGAGCCGCCCGCGCAAGCCGCCGAGATCGGTTTTGCGGCGATGGGCGACGGATTGACCTTCATGTCGCGGCCGCTGACCGATGACACCGAGATCACGGGTCCGCTGGCGGCGAATTTGCGAATTTCCTCCAGCACCGAAGACGCCGATGTTTTTCTGGTCTTCCGCGTCTTCAGTGCCGATTTGCGCGAGGTGACTTTTGTCGGCGCAATCGATCCGCATACGCCGATCGCCCAGGGTTGGCTGCGCGCCTCGCATCGCAAGCTCGATGAAGCCTTGTCTCGGCCCTACCGTCCCTACCACAGCCATGATGAGATGCAGCTCCTGCAGCCGGGCAGGCCGGTTGATCTGGCGATCGAAATATGGCCGACCTCGATCGTGGTGCCGAAGGGATATCGTATCGCGCTGAGCATTCGCGGCAGGGACTATACCTGGCAGGCAACCACCGGCGCGAAACTTTCCAACTTCAAGAACGAGTTGTTGGGATGTGGACCGTTCCTGCACGATGATCCGCGCGATCGGCCAAAGCGATTGTTTGCGGGGACGACCACGCTGCATATTGACCAAAAGGGCTATTGCAACATTGTGGTTCCGATCGTGCCGCGCCGCTAGGATGGACCCGGTCAGGTCAATCAAGCAGCCGGCCGCGTGGAGCCGGGGAGACATCGGGGGAGGGAAATATGAGGATTTCGCGGCGTGATTTCGTATCCGTGGTTGCCGGGGCTGGCTTGTCGCCTGTCGCTGCGCCCGTCGTGGCGCGTGCCGCCGATGGTCCGATCCGCATCGGACTTCTGACGGTCAAGACCGGAGCGCTGGCTTCGGGCGGCATCGACATGGAGCGCGCGCTCGTCATGTATTTGAAGGAGCGCGACTACATGATCGCGGGCCGGAAGGTCGAGCTGGTGGTTGGCGACACCGCGGGCGTTCCCGCAACCGCGCGCAGCAAGACCCAGGAGATGGTCGAGAAGAACGATGTGCATTGCCTGATCGGGCCGCTGGCGGCGTTCGAGGCGCTGGCGATCGACGACTATATCCGCCAAAACAAGATCCCGACGCTTTCGGTCGCGGCCGCCGAGGACATGACCCAGCGTCACGCCAATCCGTGGTTCGTCCGCGCCACCTCCACGTCTTCCCAGTGCGTCCATCCGCTCGGCGAATACGCAGCCAAGGAGCTCAAGTTCAAGAAGATGATCACGATTGCCGACGACATCGCCTATGGCCAGGAGATGTGCGCCGGCTTTCAGCGCGTGTTCGAGGACAATGGCGGCCAGATCATCCAAAAACTGTTTCCGCCGCTCACCGTGCCCGATTACGGAAGCTATGTGGCGCAGCTCAAGAATGCGGACGCGATCTTCCTGGGCTTTGCCGGCTCGAACGGCTTTCGCTTTCTTCGGCAATTCGTCGACTACGGCCTCAAGGACAAGATGCAGGCGATTGGCGGTATGACCGCGCTCGACGAGGCGGTGCTTCGCAATATGGGCGACGAAGCCCTTGGGATCATCACCACCTGCTGGTATTCGGCCGAGCTCGACGCCAGGCCGAACCAGGTTTTCGCGCCGGCATTCCGAAACGAATTCAAATACGATCCGGGATTCTACGCGGCGAGTACTTATGTGAACGGTGCGGTGCTGGAAGCCGCGGTCAAGGCCGTCAACGGCAAGGTTGAAGACAAGGCCGCCTTGATGGCCGCGCTGCGCGCGACCAACGTCGACACGGCGCGCGGTCCTGTGAAATTTGACGACTTAGGTAACGTCGTCGGCAACGTTTACTTGCGCAAGGTGACGCGAAAGGACGGGCGCCTCGTCAATTCGGTGTTCAAGACCTATCCCGACGTCAGTCAGTTCTGGACCTACGGCAAAGAGGCGTTTCTCGCCAGCCCGGTTTATTCGCGCGATTTCCCGCCGGCAAAATATCTCGAGAAGTGAACGCGGCGGCTCGACCGCGCGAGTTCCTGACTGATCTTGTCCGCTGCTCAGGTCGTCCCTCGACCTTTCGCCAACGCGCGCGTAGTTGCAATATTCGATCGTCCTTCTACTCGACGCTGACCAGCGTCAGATCGATGAACCATGATTGCGGCGAGACGAACCCCTTGACCTTGGGGCTCATCGCGCGCGGGTTCAGATCGTGGACGATGAAAAGCCAGGGCGGATTATCGACCAGCCGCTCATGCGCCTTGCGCATCGCGGCCGAGATCACCGCCGGATCGCTGGCTTCGGCAAGCGTCGTCAGCGCGGTGTCGAACCCGTCATCCTTCCACTGCTCGAAATTGAAACCGTTCGGCGAAAAATTGGCGGAGGAAAAATAGCGCGCCATGATGCCGACATCGGAAGAGGGCGAGGAGACATTGATCGCCATCGCGCCCTTGAGATTTGGACTGTCAGGGGTGGCACGCGCGGCGTTCAGGAGAATCTGCCATTCGACCACATCGAATTCGACGTCGACGCCGCAGGCCTCCTTGAGGTTTTGCTGGATGAATTCGTTCATCGGCAAAGGCAGCATCTGTCCCGAGCCCGAGGTCGAAATCATCGCCTTGAATGCGAGCGGTTTTTCAGGCGTGAAGCCGGCTTCCGCCAACAGCTTCTTAGCCCTGGCCGGATCGAATTTGTAGCGGTTTTCCGGCGATCCGAAATTCGGATCGCTGTCCTTGAGCCAGCCGACGGAAGGCTCCGCCGTCCCGTTGAGCAGGGTCACGAGCCCCTCGCGATCCACGCAATAGTTCAGGGCCTGGCGGACCCTGACGTCCTTGAATGGGCTGTTTGACGCGCCGATGTTGTAAAGCCATGGCCAGTCGTGCGGGTAGGAGCCGGTCGTGATGGTGAAGCCTGCGGATTTCAGCGAATCAATGCCGTCGGGCGGCGGCACTTCGATCCAATCGACCTGACCTGAGCGCAAAGCCGCGAGCCTCGTATTGGCTTCGGGGATCGGCATCAGTACGAGGTAATCCACTTTCGCTTTCTTCGCGGCGTCCCAGTAGCCGTCCCACCGGACGAGATCGACCTCCTGGCGCGGCATGACCTTCGAAATACGGAAAGGCCCGGTGCCGGCAGCGGGTAGCGTTGCGACCTTGGTCCAATCCCGCCCGGCTTTTTCAAAAGAGGCCGGCGAGGTGAAGAGAATGTAGACGGCCATGTAGGGGAAATACGAGGCGGTCTTTGTCGTTGAGATCGCCACCGTGTAATCGTCGATCTTCCTGTAGGAGGCAACCAGCGGCGCGCGTGCGCGCGTCATCGCTGAACTGGCGATCTCATATTGGGGGCTGTCGCTCTTGAAATAGCGGTCCAGATTCCAAATCACGGCGTCGGCGTTGAAGTCGGTCCCGTCGTGGAATTTGACGCCATGGCGCAGGTGAAAGACCCAGCTCTTGTTGTCGCCAGGCGTCTGCTCCCATTTCTCGGCCAGTCCCGGCCGCAAGCCCGCCAGATGGTCCGTGCTGGTCAACTCCCATAGCACCAGCCCTTCGAAAATCGGATAGCCGAGAAAGCGCATGCCCTCGAAGCCGTTGTTGGGAAGACCGGTCGTGGTCGGGATATCGGAGGCCGTCATCGCGATACGAAGGGTAGAGGCGGCGAATGCAGGCTGGGGCTGCGACCAGAGCAGCCCAACCAGGGCCGCCGCACTTGAAAGCAAGGCACTTGAAATCCGGAAAAGTCGCATTTGCGTCACCTGTGTCACGAGGGGGTTACGCCCTTTCAATGCAAGTTACGGACCAAAGCGCCGGCGAACAAGATGAAGCCCCGCGCCTTCCGCCCGCTTTCGGTCGAATGATCCCGGACATGATAGCCTTGCAAGTGACAATTGATTCGAACGCGATCTTCTGACCGCCCCGGAGGGGATGCTACTTGTCTGCCCCATGGAAGAATGCCGCGCGGACGCCCAACCTGCCGCGCTTGCAGCGGCAGGCCTACAATTCGTATCAAGAAGGTCATCTCGACAAGGCCGAAAGGCTGTGTGCCGGGATTCTGGAATACCGGCCCGACGATTTCGACGCGCTGCAATTGCTCGGCGTTCTCAACCTGCAGCGCCGCCGCCCGGGGGAGGCGCTGCGCTTTCTCGTCAAGGCGCTCAAGGTCAATTCCGGTTCGGCGGACGCGATGTCAAATCTTGGGCTTGCGCTTCACGCGAGCGGACGCTTTGATGAAGCGGTTACGCACTTTCGCAACGCCTTGCTGCTTGCACCTAGCCATCCGGAAATCCTCTACAATCTTGGCAACGCCTGTCTCGAGCTCGGCCTCATCGATGAGGCGCTGGCGAGCTATGACGACGTACTGGCGAAAAACCCTGATCATGCCGGGGCGCTCGTCAACCGGGGCAATACGCTGTTGCGGTTCAACCGGCCGGTTGAGGCGATGTCGAGTTACGACAAGGCGTTGGCGGCAATGCCGGGTCATCAGCAAATCCTGACCAATCGCGGTCATGCGCTGCGCCGTCTCGATCGGCCGACTGAGGCGCTTGTGGATTTCGAGGCGGCGTTGGTGCGAAGCGCCGAATTTGCCGAGGCCCATTTCGAGGCCGCGATGACGCGGCTGACGCTTGGCGATTTTGCAGCCGGGTGGAAAGAGTATGAGTGGCGCTGGAAGACAGGCGCCTTTGCCGGCAAGCGGCGTCACTTTAAAGCCCCGTTGTGGCTGGGAGACGCCCCGGTCGCCGGCAAGACCATTTTGCTTCACGCCGAACAAGGCCTCGGCGACACCCTCCAGTTCATCCGCTACGCGCCGCTACTGGCTGGCCGTGGCGCCAAGGTCGTGTGTGAGGTTCAAGCAGAGTTGCGCGCATTGCTGTCGCAATTCGAGGGCATCGACGTGGTTGCCGAAGGCGAGCCGCTTCCCGCATTCGATCTGCATTGCCCCTTGCTCAGCCTTCCGCTCGCGTTCGCAACGCTTATCGAGACGATCCCGGCGTCGGTTCCATATCTTGCGGCACCTGCCGAGCGTCTCGCCTATTGGCGCGATCGTCTGCCGCAAGGTCCGCGTGCCGGTTTCGTCTGGTCGGGTTCTGCCACGCACAAGAATGACCGCAACCGTTCGATCCCGCTGGCACGGCTCGCGGCGCTGTTTACGGACCCGGCGCTGCGCTGCTTCAGCCTTCAGGGCGAACTGCGCGAGATAGACAAGGAAACGTTGGCGGGTTTGCCGAACCTCGTTGATCTCGGTGGCGAGCTTTGCGACTTCATCGATACGGCCGCGGTCATCTCGCTGCTCGACATCGTCGTTTCGGTCGACACTTCAGTCGCGCATCTGGCCGGGGCGCTCGGCAAGCCGGTCGTGGTCCTGCTGCCCTTTGCGGCCGATTTTCGCTGGATGCGGAACCGCGGCGACACGCCGTGGTATCCGACCGCCAGACTGATCCGGCAACAGGCTTTCGGCGATTGGGACGGCGTGATCGCCCGCCTGGGCGACGAACTGCGGGCCGTGGCCCCGGGGGTGTAAGCCTGCGGCCGGCGTTAGGATTTCGTTAACCACGTTTATTTACGATTGTAAACGACGCCCGCCGGAGCGCTTCATGACCGAGCAAATTCACCTCGTGGTGGCCACGCCATGCTTCGGCGGGCAGGTCTCCAGCGTCTACGCCAGCTCCATCTTTCAATTGCAGCGCGCCGTGCGCTCGCTGTCGAACATGGACCTCAAGATCGAGCTGCGTGACGGAGACGCGCTGATCACGCGCGCCCGCGCCAATCTGGTGACGCTCTTTCTCGATAATCCCGCGGCAACCCATCTGCTATTTGTCGACGCCGATATCGGCTTTACGCCCGATCAGGTGTTCCGGCTGATCGAGTCCGGGGCGGACGTGGTGGCCGGCGTCTACCCGATCAAGCGCGTGAATTGGGAGAAGGCCAAGCGCGCCATCGACGGCAAGCGGCCGAACGTGCCGACAGCCGCGCTCGATTATGTGCTGGAGATCAACGATCCCGATCACGTCGCGGTCGTGAATGGCTTTACGCGGGTGCGCTACGCGGGCACGGGCTTTCTGATGATCCGCCGCCACGTGTTCGAGAAGATGTGCGCCCATCCCGCCTACACGCCGCTGCAATTCTTTCGCGAACACTCGCTCGACAGTCTTGCCGGAAGTCCCAACCGGTTTGCGCTGTTCGAATGCATGATCGATCCGGCAAGTGGCACCTATCTCAGCGAGGATTTCGCCTTCTGCAAGCGCTGGACCGATATCGGCGGCGAAATATGGGCCGACTTGCAGAGCCGGCTCGACCACGTTGGTCCCACAGTATTCCGCGGCGAGATTGCGTCGCAATTCGCGGCGCCTGCGCTCGCGCTTGTGTCGGATGCTGCGTGAGATGGAGGCGGCCTTCCCGGAGCGAACCGGCATGCTCCGGTCAGCTTGCGCGGAAAGCATCGGCCTTGCCGCAATGACGAAAATGGCAGCGAGCGGGATCGATCTCCGCCCACAGTGGCAAGATTTGATCGTGAAGCTGATCGACGGCACCCTCGAAGCGGGTGAGGGGCTCGATCTGTCGCTGATCGCGCAATTGCTGGGCGACAAAGAGGCGGGTCTGGCGATCCAGCACGAGGTGCTTGCGTTCCATCAATTGTTCCGCTCGCCCTGCGCGGGGCCGAAGCCACAGTTGAGGGTCCTGGCGCTGGCGGCGGCAACCGACATGGGCAGCAACACGCCGATTGAATTCCTGCTGGAAGACAGCGGGATCGAGCTGATGACACTCTATATTATCCCCGAAGCGGAATTGCCCGAACCATTGCCCGATCATGATATCGCCATCGTGATCGCCTCCGACTCCGAAGACTGCCGCGATACGTTGCGTAAGATCGCCCACGCGCTACCGAACTGGCCGCGGCCGCTTCTCAATCCGCCGCACCTGATCGGCAACCTCGATCGCGACAAGTTGCACGGTTTGCTGCGGGGAATCGAGGGCCTCGAGATTCCCTCAACCGCGGCGGTGACGCGCGTTTGTCTATCCGAGCTGTCGCGATCGGCCATGGCGCCTTTTGATATCGCCACTGAGCTTGCATTTCCTGTGATCGTCAGGCCGCGCGGATCGCATGCAGGCAAGGGGCTTGCGAAGATCGACGACCCCATCGCCATGGGGCGCTATCTCGGCGATCGTCCCGAGCAGGAATTTTTCATTTCGCGTTTTGTCGATTACGCCAGTTGTGACGGCCTGTTTCGCAAATACCGGATTGTGGCGATCGATGGCCGGCCTTACGCGTGTCATCTCGCAATCGCCGATCGATGGGACATATGGTATCTCAACGCGGGGATGTCGCTCAGCGCGAGCAAGCGCCTCGAGGAAGAAACATTCATGCGGACGTTCGACACGGTTTTCGCGCAGCGGCATCGCACGGCGCTGGCCGGAATGATCGATCGAATTGGGCTCGACTACTTCACGGTGGATTGTGCGGAAACGAAAAGCGGATCGCTGCTGATATTCGAGGCCGACAACACCGCCATCGTCCACAACATGGATCCGCCTGACGTCTTTCCGTACAAGCTACCTCAAATGCGAAAGGTGTTCGACGCGTTCGCCGCCATGCTGCAACGTCACGCCTGGCGTGCCCAGGTCCGCGCGGCACAGCCGGGCCCTGATCACGCTGCAGAGTGCGCTCGATCGGACCAAAACAACCTCTAGTGTGGTGGTTTTCTCTTCGGTCAAGCAATACGAATAGTCTTAACTCCATTTAAAGCACGAGTTTGGAATCCGACCGGGGCCGAGGCGTCCCCAGGGCGGATTCAGTTTTCGTTAATCGCTGGGTACCTAGGGTCTGCGCTCGGCCAAGAAGGCCGCCAGTTGCGTAACACCAGAAAGGTTGTCCCATGTCTCTCTCCAACATTACCCTCTCCGCGGCCGTCCGCCAGAACCTGCTCTCTTTGCAGGACACCGCTACTCTGCTCTCTCAGACGCAGGAACGTCTCGCGACCGGCAAGAAGGTCAACAGCGCCCTCGACAATCCGACCAACTTCTTCACAGCGGCCGGCCTCGACTCCCGCGCCAGCGACATCTCCAACCTGCTCGACAG
>DATGGY010000082.1:0-16085 GCA_035308285.1 Bradyrhizobium sp.
GTGCCGACGGGATGATAGATCGAGGCGAACAAGCCGATCGACAACAGCGCCGCGCCAAGTTCGAGCTTCGTGTTGACCAGACCGACCGCTATCATCGAAGCGCCGATGCCGGCGAAGAAGACCACCATCATGTGGCGGCGGCTCCAGCGATCGCCGAGCCAGCCGGTCAAGAGCGAGCCGGCGCCGAACGCGATAAATCCGGGCGTCGCGTAGGGCAGCAATTCGGAATAGGCCATGCCGAGCGCCGGCCCCATCACGATGACGGCGGCGGCAAAGATCAGCATCGAATAATGGTCGATGAAATGGGCAACGTTGACGAAGCCGATCACCCGGGCCGGGCTGTTCATGGAGCGAATCCCCCTTGCATCTTGTAAGTTTACTCCGCCTTGCGCCCCTGGGATGCCACATAAGAACATGGATGCCCTGCACCGGGCTTCGCAGGCCCCAGACATGCCGCTTTTTTTGCGCTGCATTTCGTGTGCTTGATTATAATCGGCTGCGCCCTAAATCCATGTCACCATTCCGCGCCGTTTCGGATTCGACATGCCCACCAGGAATAATGCCTTTTTCTCCGATCTTCTCGCCTCGATTTCCGAGCGCGGCCGCACGCTGCTGCGTCGCGCGAGAACATCGGACGACGGGCAGGACGCATCCGAACTGATCGAACTATGCGAAGCGCTGCTGTCGGGCCGGGGCGAAGCCTCAGGCACCGCGATGGCCCGCGAAGTGCTCGATCGCTATCATGACCTCGACGAGGCCGGCCGGCGTTCATTTTTCGAAAGCCTCGCCCGCAATTACGGCCCTGACCGGGAGAAGCTGGCGCAGGCGATCGAAAGCTGGCGGATGCAACCGAACGAAGCCGACGCCAGCGATCTGCATTTTGCCTCCGAGCCGCGGCGGCAGGAGCTGATCCGCAGGCTCAACCGCGCGCCGGGCGGCACCGGCGACCTGGTGGCGATGCGCGCCGACCTGCTCGACCTCATGAAGGGCGACAAGAATCTTGCCGCGCTCGACCGCGACGTCGCGCATCTTCTGGCCTCATGGTTCAACAGGGGATTTCTCGTGCTGCGCAGAATAGACTGGTCGACGCCGGCCAACATTCTGGAAAAGATCATCCGCTATGAGGCGGTGCACGAGATCCGCGACTGGGACGACCTGCGCCGGCGCATCGATGGCGTCGACCGGCGCTGCTATGCCTTCTTTCATCCCGCTCTCGTCGACGAGCCCCTGATCTTCGTCGAGGTGGCGCTGACGGAATCGATACCGGGCGCAATCGCGCCGCTTCTCGCCGAAGACCGCGAGCCGGTGCCGATCGATCGCGCCCGCACCGCCGTGTTCTATTCGATCTCCAACACCCAGCGGGGGCTGGGCGGAATTTCCTTCGGCAATTTCCTGATCAAACAGGTGGTCGAGGAACTGCGCCGTGAATTGCCAAGACTGGAAAATTTCGTGACGCTGTCGCCGGTGCCCGGCTTCATGCAATGGATGAAGCAGACGCCCTACCTCCCGGCCAGCGACGAGGAGAAAGCGCTGCTTGCACATCTGGACAATCCGGACTGGTTCAAGAACACCGAACTCGCAGACCAGTTGCGTCCGGTGGTCGAGCCGCTCGTGGCCTATTATTTCCTCAAAGCGCGCACGCCCAAGGGCCGGCTGATCGATTCGGTAGCCAGATTCCACCTCGGCAACGGCGCGCGGCTCGAGCGCATCGACTGGCTCGGCGATATATCGCCCAAAGGCCTGCGTGAGTCCGCCGGCATCATGGTCAACTATCTCTATCGGCTCGAGGACATCGAGAAGAACCACGAGGCCTACGCCAATGACGGCACGGTCGCGGCTTCCAGCGCGGTGCGGAAACTGCTCAAGAACGAAGGCCGTAGGCTGCTGGATATGCGGCTGTCTTAGCGACGCGAGTTCCTTCCTCGTCATTGCGAGGAGCGAAGCGACGAAGCAATCCAGAGTCGTTATGCCGTGCGATCGATTGCTTCGCGGAGCCTGTCATCGGGCGCGCGTTCGCGACCCGTTGGCGCGCAATGACGTCGAAGCGCCTAAGCCGCCAGCGCCTTCATCTCCTTGTAGAGATCGGACTTCCCCTCAAAGCCGATGCCCGGCAAATCCGGCATGGTGATGTGACCGTTCTCGACGCGAACGCCGTCCGGGAATCCGCCATAGGGCTGGAACAGATCGGGATAGCTCTCGTTGCCGCCAAGGCCCAAGCCCGCCGCGATATTGAGCGACATCTGATGGCCGCCGTGCGGAATGCAGCGGCTCGCCGACCAGCCATGGGTCTTGAGCACTTGATGCGTGCGCTGATACTCGCACAGACCATAGGACAGCGCGCAATCGAATTGCAGCCAGTCGCGGTCCGGCCGCATCCCGCCGTAACGGATCAGGTTGCGGGCGTCCTGATGGCTGAACAGATTTTCGCCGGTCGCCATCGGCGCCGGGTAGAACTCCGAGAGCGCGGCCTGAAGCTGGAAGTCGAGGGGATCGCCCGCCTCCTCGTACCAGAACAGCGGATAGTGGCGCAGCATCTTGGCGTAGGCGATCGCGGTCTCGAGATCGAAACGTCCGTTGGCGTCGACAGCGAGTTTTGCGTCGCTGCCGATCTCCTCGAGCACGGCCTCGATACGCTTTTGGTCCTCGGCGATCGGCACGCCGCCGATCTTCATCTTGACCACGTTGTAGCCGCGATCGAGATAGCTTCGCATCTCGCCGCGCAGCATCGACAGGCCCTTGCCCGGGTAATAATAGCCGCCGGCGGCATAGACGAAGACGCGCGGATTGGCTTTGCGGCCATGACGCTCGGCGAGCAACCGAAACAACGGCTTCCCATCGATCTTGGCGACCGCGTCCCACACCGCCATGTCGATGGTGCCGACCGCGACCGAGCGCTCGCCATGGCCGCCCGGCTTTTCGTTCGACATCAGCGCCGACCAGACCCTGTCCGGATCGAGATTGTCGCCGGCCTCATTGAGCAACGTCCTGGGATCGGCCTCCTTCAGCCGCGGCGCGAACCGCTCGCGGATCAATCCGCCCTGCCCGTAACGGCCGTTGGAATTAAAGCCATAGCCGACCACGCGCCTGCCGTCGCGAATCGCGTCGGTGACGACGGCAACCAGGCTCGTCGTCATCTTGGTGAAGTCGATATAGGCGTTGCGGATCGGCGAGGCGATCGGTTTGGTGATTTCCTGGATATCGACGATGCGGACGGACATGGGTGTTGGCTTTCAAATACGTTTGTCTGAATCGTCATTGCGAGGAGCGCTTGCGACGAAGCAATCCATTCCCGACGCGGTGACATGGATTGCTTCGCGGAGCCTGTCATCGGGCGCGCATTCGCGCGACCCGTTGGCTCGCAAAGACGGGGCGAGGTCAAGACCCCGCCTTATCCCGGAAATACGGCTCCACCGGGCCGTGGACCTTGATGGTGAGCGGGTTGCCATAACGATCCCTAGCGTTGCCCGCGGTCACGCGAATCCATCCCTCGCTCACGCAATATTCCTCGACATTGGTTTTCTCCATCCCCTTGAAGCGAATACCAACGTCGCGCGCCAGCACCGCTTCGTCGTAATAAGGACTTTTTGGATCGCACGACAGCCGGTCCGGCAGCCGGTCGGGCATCGCCGCTTCGTTCTTCTCGTTCACAACAGCGCCTCGATTTCCCTGGTGAGTGCCTCCGGCGTCGTGGTCGGCGCATGCCGCGCGATCACCTTGCCCGAACGATCGATCAGGAATTTGGTGAAATTCCACTTGATCGATGAGCCGAGCAGCCCGGATTTCTCGCCTTTCAGGTATTGATACAGCGGATGGGCTTTATCGCCATTGACGTCGATCTTGTCGAACATCGGAAAACTGACGGCATAGTTGCTGCTGCAGAATTCTTGAATCTGCCCGGCGTCGCCGGGTTCCTGGCGGCCGAACTGGTTGCAGGGAAAGCCGAGCACGGAAAATCCGCGCGGCTCGTACTTTTTTTGCAGAGCCTCGAGCCCTTTGTATTGCGGGGTGAATCCGCAGGCACTGGCGGTGTTCACGATCAAGAGAACCTGTCCCTCGAACCGTTTCAACGGCACCTCTTCTCCCGTGAGCGAAGTTGCTCTGAAATCGTAAATACTCGTCATCAATTCCTTCCGCTTCTTATGTACCGACGGGATCGATCGGCGCCGGCGGTGTTCCGCCGGCTTCGATCGCCTCGCCGGCGAGCAGGCACAAATCCTCCCGGTAACGGCCGGCAACCACCTGAACGCCGACGGGAACGCGCCCCACCAATCCCGTGGACACCGTTAGCCCAGGCAATCCCATGAAGGGAATTGCAATTTGCGTCAGTTGCGCCTGCCAGACCCGCGCAAAAGCGGCCTCGCCTTGCATGTCCAGCTGGTCGGGGAACGGCAGCTCGGCCGACACCGGCATCACGAGAACCGCATAGGTCTCAAGGAAAAGCGACCATTCGCGGACCAGCGTGGCGCGGCGCGTCAGCGCCTTGGAGAAGGCCGTGGCGTCAAACGGAAAGACCTTGGCGCGATTGCCGCGCAAGCAGGCGAGCGCGCCGGGATCGCCTTCCCGCTCGGCGGCGGCGAGCTGGGCTTCATAGCCATCGCCGAGCCAAAGCTTGGTCTGAAGGTCGGCGGCCTCGCGCAACGGCGGCGTGGTCGCGATTTCCTCCACTGTCCAGCCGGCGCGTTCCAGGCGCATGCCCGCGTCCGTCACTGCGGCCTTCACCTCGGCCTTGGTCCCAAGCCCGTCCGGCTGAACGCACAACGCGGCGCGCTTACGCACCGCTGGCCCCTCAAGCGGCGCCGGCACCCACCAGGGATCGCGAACGTCGCGCGCCGACATCGCCGCCAGCGCGACCCTCAGATCGGCGATCGTGCGTGCTAGCGGGCCCGACACCGCGGAAATCTGCGGCCCGATGCTTCGTTCGGGCAGCGCCGGGTTGAAGGCCGGGACCCGGCCGACCGTCGGCCGGATGCCATGAATGCCGCAGGCATAGGCGGGGTAACGGATCGAGCCGGCAATATCGGTGCCGTGCGCGATATGGCCGATGCCGGCGGCGACCGCCGAAGCTGCGCCGCCGGACGAGCCTCCCGGCGTGATAGCTGGATCGCGCGGGTTCTTGGTGTCGCCATGGATCAGGTTGGTGGTGAACCATCGATAGGAAAACGCCGGGCAGTTGGTGCGCCCGAGCATCACCGCGCCCGCCTTGCGCAGGTTGTCGACCACGGGGCTGTTGGCGCGCGCGATGACGTCGCGCTGGAGCTTCAGCCCGTTGGTGGTGGCAAAACCTTCCTGGTCGATATTGGCCTTGGTGGTGACGGGCACGCCCGCGAGCGGACCAGCGTCTTCGCCACGCCCGATCGCCGCATCGACGCGCGCCGCCTGCGCCAGTACCTCTTCTGGCCGATGGTCGATGACCGCGTTGAGCTTTGGATTGACCGCATCCAGTCGCGCAAGCGCGGCTGAGGCAGCCTCCTTCGCCGAAACCTTCTTCGACCTGATCAGGCCGGCGAGTTCCTTGGCCGACAGTCGCCAGAGA
The DNA here is from genome assembly GCA_035308285.1 of Bradyrhizobium sp. Lineage (GTDB taxonomy): Bacteria > Pseudomonadota > Alphaproteobacteria > Rhizobiales > Xanthobacteraceae > Bradyrhizobium. Next base: position 5,534 of record DATGGY010000082.1, read on the forward strand.
TCTTCCATGATCAACTCCCCTCATCGAGGCAAATTTGTAGCGCCCCCACGGCGATGACGCCAGCGGCGGCTTACTTATCGCACGCGGGCGATGTAGTAGGCGAGATCGGCGATCTGCTCCTTGGTGATCGGACCCATCACGTCCGCCATGGTGCCGTCATAGCCGTGGCGGCTGTTGTCCTTGTATTCGCCGAGCGTCTTGGCGAGGTAATCCTCGCGCTGGTTGGCGATGCGGGGGACGTTTTCCTTGCCCGAGAAATCGGCATTGTGGCAAGCGTTGCAGCGGTTCTGCTGCGCGAGCGCCTGGCCGCGCTGCATTCGCGTTAGCTCCCCGGCATCGGCCGGCGGCACAGGCTTCGGCAGTTTGGCGATAAAATCGGAAAGCTTCGAGAGGTCGTCGTCGGTGAACGATTTCGCCATTTCGTTCATGGGTTCGAAGGCTCTGAGCTTTTCGCGAAACATGAAAAGCTGGATCAGCGCATAGGGCGCCTGCTGGGCGCCGAGCGAGGGCGTGTTTTCGGTCTCGGATTGTCCATGCTCGCCATGACAGGCAAAGCAGGCGGCGGCACGCTGTTCGATGGTCTCGGCGCTTGCCGGAAAAGCCAGCGATGTAAATGCCAGCGCCGCAATTGTTCGTATTGTTCTTCGCATTGACCCCGCCTGAAGCAACACCGTTCAAAAACAAAAAATCGGGGGCAGCCTGAAGCCGCCCCCGATCGTGGTTCCGCGATTTATTGGCCAGCGACCTTCTGCTTGCCGTAGCTGACGCGCCACACGGCGCCGTTCCAGTCGTCGGAGACGAGGAGCGAACCGTCTTTCAACTGCATCACATCGACCGGCCGGCCGACATATTTGTTGTCTTCGAGGAAGCCGGTGATCAAAGGCTCGATGTTCTTGACCGTGCCGTCCTTGTTGAGATGGACCGCGACAACGTCACCGCCGAACTTGTTGGTCCGGTTCCAGGAACCGTGCCGGGCCACAATGACGGCGTTCTTGTAGCTCTTCGGGAACATGCTGCCGGTATAGAAGCGCATGCCGAGCGCGGCCGCGTGCGGCCCCATCAAGCCGACCGGCGGGGTGAATTCGCTGCAGGAATGGCCCCAGCCGAATTCGGGATCCGGGATATTGCCCTGATAGCAGTAGGGCGCGCCGAAATGCTCGCCGACCTTGGTGATGCGATTGAGTTCGTCATTAGGAACGTCTTCCGACATCCAGTCGCGGCCATTGTCGGTGAAGTAGAGCTGCTTGGTTTCCGGATTCCAGTCGAAGCCGACCGTGTTGCGAACACCACGCGCGACCACTTCGGCGCCTGACCCATCGAGGTTGATCCGCCGGATCTGGCCGTGAGCATCGTCACTAAAGACGTTGTTGCCGGGTTGTCCGACCGGAACATAGAGCTTGTTGTCCGGCCCGATGGCGATGAACTTCCAGCCGTGGGCTTCGTCCTTTGGCAGATTGTCGTAGATGACCACAGGCTTCGGCGGGTTATCCAGATTGTCTTCGATCTTGGAGACCTTGGACAGCTCGGCGATGTAAAGCGTTCCGTCCTTGAACGCGACGCCGTTCGGCCGATAGAGGCCCGAAGCGATGACCTTGACCGTTCGCTTGCCGTCCTTGTTGACGATGGCATAGACCTTGTCGAGCAGGCGGCTGCCGACGAACACCGTGCCCTTGTCGCCCAACGCCATTGAACGGGCGTTGGCCATGCCGGCGGCATAAACCTCGATATTGAAGCCGGGTGGCACCTTCAGCTTGGCCAGCGGCAGTTTGTCGGGGGCCGCCGCAAGCGGCGGCGGCGCGACGGGTGCAAGCTTCTGTGCCGCTGCGTTGTCCGGCCGACCGATCAGGGGCGAACCCGGCGGAAGCGGCGCGGCGGCAGGTGCTGCGGCCGGCGGACTGGCCGCCTGCTGGGCGGCTGTGCCGTAACTCAATATTCCCAGGAAGGCACCCGCCAGCAGCAGGCGGCGCGGCGCCGATGAGCAAATCCTCATAATGTTCTCCCATTGTCGAAGTCTTTTGATCCTCGCATGGACAAGCGTCTGCCCCTGCCGGTGGACTTCAGGTGCACAGTCTTGAATATTTTTCCTTCGGCGCGCAATCGGAAACATGTTCGGGCTAGCCGGGGTACCTGTTATCAGTGCTTGGTGACGGGAACGTCGGAGATATCGAGCAGCGCCTCCGCAAGGGGAAACTCAAGCACGATCTCCCCGGCATCGTCCGTCACTTCGAGCACCGCCCGCAACAGCTCTTCCGCACGCTCGCTCCTCAGCAATTCCTCGACCATGGCGCGGGCGACTTCCCAGGCGCGATCGGGATCCCGCAGCTCTTCGCCGTCGGGGTCGGCGACCAATTCGTCGCCGAATCGCGTATTGAAGAAATATCGCGGCATGATCTCGACCTGTTGCCGTTGGGTTAAGCCGATCGGGCGCCGCCAGTTTCTCACAAGTGCTTTATCGCGGTTGCGTCGCGGCCAGGCCGGGCCGGCCTCGGCGTCCGGATCGTCGCTATTAGAACCCATTGATCCGTCATTGGTTTGACAGCTTCTCCGGTCAAATTTTGTGCATCGCAACATCAACTAGCCCAGCGCCTCTGGAAAAAAAAGATTTCGCTGGCGAACTTCTGGTTTCGCATTACTTTGTCGCAGAGGGCGGAGTTCGTCCGGTTTCGCAAGGAGAGAGCCAAAATGGCCTGGAAGACACCGAAGATCGTGGAAGTGCCGGTCGGCATGGAAATCAACATGTATGCGTGCGCCGCCCGCAAGTAAGCGGCTGCGAAAGCTCTATATCTTTACTGAAGGTGGATTGCCGGGAGTGACGCGTTCCTGATTTCGGGAACGCCGTCTATGCCTGCATCCACCTTTGAAGCTTTCCGGAAATAGCCAAGTTGCAAATATCGACGCCCGATATCGGGGCTCGAATATAGAAGCTTGGAAAATTCAAAGCTCATAAATTTCCAGGAGACGGATCATGCTTCGCGTCCTCGTGCTGGGCGCGGCGGCAGGCGGTGGCGTTCCGCAGTGGAATTGCGGCTGTCCGGTTTGCCGGGCCGCGCGAACCAAGCATCCCGAACTACAGAGCACCCAGGCCTCGGTCGCGATCAGCGCCGACGGCGATCACTGGTTTTTGATCAATGCGTCGCCCGATCTGCGCCAGCAACTGATCGCGACGCCCAAGCTTCACCCAGCCCCCGGCAAGCTTCGTCACAGCCCGATCGCCGGCGTCATCCTGACCAATGGCGAAATCGACGCGGTCGCGGGCCTGTTGTCGATGCGCGAGGGCTGGCCGTTTGCGATCTATGCCCACGCCAGGGTGCTGGCGATCCTGAAGTCCAACACCATCTTCAACGTGCTGAATGAAAAGAACGTGCGCCGCGTACCGATCCAGGTGGACGAGGCTTTCGAACCGGCGCTGCCCGACGGATCGCCCTCGGGCATCGAGATTTTGCCGTTCGCGGTCTCCGGCAAGAGCGCGTGGTATCTGGAGGGACAGGCCCACCCGGCGGGCCAGGATGGCGCGGGCGATACGCTCGGCCTTCGCATCCGCGACAAGGCAACGGCTAAATTCCTCTATTTCCTTGCCGCCTGCGCCGAGGTGACCGACGACCTCAAATCGCGGCTCGCCGGCGCGCCGCTGATCTTCTTCGACGGCACGGTGTGGCGCGACGACGAATTGATCCAGGCCGGTCTCGGCAACAAGACCGGGCAGGCCATGGGGCATATCGCGATGTCGGGCGACGCCGGCGCCATCGCGGCCCTTGACGGTCTTGGTATCGACAGGAAGATATTCTTGCATATCAACAACTCCAACCCGGCGCTGCTGCGAGATTCTGCGGAACGCAAAATCGCCGAGCGGGCGGGGTGGCAAATCCCCGAGGATGGAACGGAGATCGCGCTTTGAACGCCAAGACACTAGAGGGGATGACGCTGGAGGGAATGACGCTAGAGGGAATGACCGCGTTTTCGCTCGGCGGCAAAACCAGGCTGAACAGCGCCGAAGAACTGGAAGCGGCGCTGCGCCGGATCGGCGCCACGCGCTATCACAGCCTGCATCCCTTTCACCGGCTGCTGCACGGTGGCAAGCTGAACAAGGGACAGGTGCAGGCCTGGGCGCTCAACCGCTATTATTACCAGAGCACGATCCCGATCAAGGATGCCGTGGTGATCTCGCGTTTCCGCGACCGCGGTATCCGGCGCGAATGGCGGCATCGCATAGAGGATCACGACGGCGATCTCGGCACTGAGGGCGGCATCGAGCGCTGGCTGAAATTGACCGAGGGACTGGGGCTCGATACGGCTTACGTCGAATCCACGGAAGGAATCCTGCCGGCGACGCGTTTTGCGGTCGAGGCCTATGTCCATTTCGTGCGCGACAAGAGCCCGCTCGAGGCCATCGCCTCCTCGCTCACCGAATTGTTTGCGCCGAACCTGCACGAGGAACGCATCTCGGGAATGCTGGCGCATTATGACTTCGTCAATCCGGATATCATGAGCTATTTCAGCCGCCGCCTGACGCAGGCGCCGCGTGACGCCGGCTTCGCGCTCGATTTCGTCAAGGCTCACGCCAAGACGCCTGAGGAGCGCGAAGCGGTCTGCAACGCGCTGATCTTCAAGACCAATGTGCTATGGGTTCAGCTCGACGCGTTGTATCATGCCTATGTCGAGGGCCACATTCCGCCGGGCGCGTTCGTTCCGAGTACAGGCTAAATGATCATGAGATCTGGTCGGGTGGTTGCCGCGTCAAGAACCTTCACCTCTCCCTTTGGGAGAGGTCGGAGCGCATCGAAAGATGCGACCCGGGTGAGGGGTTGCGCTCTCAACTGGAACCGTTCCCCCTCACCCGGCGCAGAGCCTGTGCCCGGACGGCGCGGCGCGCCGATCCGGGTGCGCCGACCTCCCCCCGCTGGGGAGAGGTTGAACGGGTGTGCCTGTCGCTCAGAAGTCATCCCGGTCTAGAGGCAGCTCATGGCAGCAAGCCGCAACATCAATGTCAGCGAGGCGAGCCGGCCGAAATTGCCGCGCCACGTCAGGCTGAAATTCGATGAGACGCGGCAGGTGTGGGTGATCCTGGCGCCGGAGCGGGTGCTCGCGCCGGACGAAATCGCCGTCGAAGTGCTGCAGCTCTGCGACGGGTTGCGCAGCGTTGCCGACATGGTCGACCAGCTTGCCGCCAAATACTCGGCCGAGCGCGGCGCGATCGCGACCGACGTCATCGCCATGCTGCAGGACCTCGCCGACAAGGGGTTCCTCACCGAAGCCCGCGAGAGCGCGTCATGAGCATTCTCACTGAGGGCAAAACAACCGCGCCCAGTGACGGCCTCGCCGCCCTGGAATCGCGGCGCTCGACGGCGGAGACCTTCGGTATTCCGCTCGCGGTGCTCGCCGAATTGACCCATCGCTGCCCGCTGCAATGTCCGTATTGTTCCAATCCCCTCGAGCTCGATCGCGCCGGCAGCGAACTCACCACCGAGGAGTGGAAGAAGGTCCTCTCGGAGCTTGCCGAGATCGGCGTGCTGCAAATTCATTTCTCCGGCGGCGAGCCGACCGCGCGCAAGGATCTGGTCGAACTGGTTCGGCACGCGAGCGAGGTCGGGCTCTACTCCAACCTCATCACCTCGGCCGTCCTGGTCACGCGCGAAAAACTTGCGGCACTTGCGGACGCCGGGCTGTGTCACGTGCAGATCAGTTTTCAGGGCAACGAGCCTTTGTTGGCCGACCGCGTTGCCGGCTTCAAGGGCGCGCACGCCAAGAAAATCGAAGTCGCGAAGTGGACGCGCGAACTGGATTTGCCGCTGACGGTGAATGCCGTCATGCACCGGCAAAACCTGTTTCAATTGCCGGACATCATTCAGATGGCGGTCGATCTCGACGCCGACCGGCTCGAAGTCGCCAATGTTCAATATTACGGCTGGGCCTTGAAGAACCGCGCCGCGCTGATGCCGACGCTCGCGCAGATCGAGGAGACGAGCCGCATCGTCGAGGAAGCGCAAGTCCGGCTCAAGGGCACGCTCGCGATCGACTATGTGGTGCCGGACTATTACGCGCTGCGGCCGAAGAAATGCATGGGCGGCTGGGGCCGGCAGTTCTTCAACATTTCGCCTGCGGGGAAGATTCTGCCGTGCCACGCCGCCGAGAGCATTACCGGGCTCGAATTCTTGTCGGTACGGTCCAATCATTCGATCGCCTGGATCTGGCAGAATTCCGAAGCCTTCAACCGCTATCGCGGCACAGCCTGGATGCCGGAGCCGTGCAAGAGCTGCGAATTCAGGGAAGTCGATTTCGGCGGCTGCCGCTGCCAGGCCTTTGCGCTGACCGGCGATGCCGGCAATACCGACCCGGCCTGCACGCTCTCGCCGCTGCACGAGAAGATTTTCAAATTGGCGGAAGCGGAAGCGGCCGGCGACAACAACCGCTTCATCTATCGCAACTTTGCGGGCGGCACGCCGGAGACGGACGGCAACCATGGCGCCTGATGCCGGCGGCGGAAAATCCTTGGGTAACCGCGCCGATCCGTTCGCACCGCTGACGTCGCAGCACCTCGCCGTCGGCGAGGGCCACGAAATCTACGTCGAAACCGTCGGCCGCGCCGATGGGATCCCCGCCGTCTATCTGCATGGCGGGCCCGGCAGCGGTTGTCAGCCCGATCACCGCAGGCTGTTCGACCCCGAGCGCTTCCACGTGGTGTTGTTCGACCAGCGAGGCGCGGGAAAAAGCCGGCCCAAAGGCCGCCGCGAGGACAATACGCTGGCCCATCTGATCGCGGACATGGAAGCGATCCGCGCGCAATTCGGCTTCTCACGCTGGATCATCGTCGGCGGCTCCTGGGGCGCAACACTGGCATTGGCGTATGCACAAGCGCATCCCGACCGCGTCTTGGGCATCGTGCTGCGCGCGACCTTCCTCGGCACGCGCGGCGAACTCGAGGGCGCCTTCCTCGATGCGTTGCCGCGGTTCTATCCGAACCTGAGCGAGGATTTTATCGGCCTATTGCCCGAGGCGGAACGCAAAGCGCCGCTCGATGCGTATTGGCGGCGCATTCTCGATGCTGACCCCGCGGTGCACGGGCCGTTCGCCCATGCCTGGCATGACACCGAGCGGATACTCTCCGAACATGTTCCGGGACGCGTGCGGCTGGATCGTCAGGCGCTGGCCTCGTCGCGCTCGCTTCCCGCCACGCCGTTCATGGAAGCGCACTATTTCCAGAACGGCTGCTTCTTGCGGCCCGGGCAACTTCTGGAAGAAGCCGCAAAATTTGCCGGCATTCCCGGCATCATCGTGCAAGGCCGCTACGATCTGCTCTGTCCGCCCGCCACCTCGCACGCGCTGGCCGCCGCGTGGGGCGATTCGGAAATTCGTATGGTCGAAGGCGCCGGACACACGCTCTACGATCCCGGCGTCCGCGACGCGGTGATGAAGGCGATTGCCGATATCGCGTCGAAGATCACGAGCTAGGAGCTTAATCCCTCATCCTGAGGAGCTTGCAAAGCAAGCGTCTCGAAGGATGAGGCCACCCGCCGGGCCACATGGTTCGAGACGGCGCTTCGCGCCTCCTCACCGTGAGGAGAAAGAACGGACAACAGGGACACCAAATGCCGCTCGCCGGAAAAGGCATGCTGCTGACGTCGATGGACATCGACGCGGCGGACGAAGCCGACTTCAATCGCTGGTACGACCGCGAGCATCTCGAAGAGCGCGTGGCCATCGAGGGCTTTCTCGAGGCGAGGCGTTACATCGCCCATCAGGCTTCGCCGAAGTATCTCAGCCTATACTCCACGCAAACATTCGATGTGCTCGATAGCCTCGCCTATCGCAAAGCACTTGCAAACCAGACCGATTGGTCGAAAGCCAATATCGGGCGTTTTAAGAACATGATCCGCGCGGTCGCCCGCATCACGATCAGCCGCGGCCAGGGTCGCGGCGCGGCGCTCGGCATCGTCCGCCTTCGCCCAATGGCGGGCGGCAACGACACGTTGCGCGAATTCCTGCAGGAGAAGCTCGATCCGGCTACATTGGACGGGATCGTCTCCATGCACCTGTTGGAGAGCGATCCCAAACTGTCTAAGCCGCTGACGGACGACACGTCCGCCTCGAACCCCGGCGCCCGCGATTGGTTTGTGCTGATCGACGGCACGGATGTGAACGCGGTCTCGGCGGCGCTCGCCGACCGCTTCGGGAATATTCCGTCGACATTCGCCGAGAAGACGGTCTCGGCCGGAATTTACCGCCTGATGTGGGATCTTTCGCGAGGCGACCTACCGACATGAACGCCGTTGTCGTAAATGCTGCACTGCGACATAAATGTATTTTTAGTCTACCTTCAGCAACCTGCGCATGAAAGCTGAAGATCGCGCAAAATTGCCTTTGTGGATCATGTTGATTGGCTTTAATACCTTAAGCCGATGATACCATTCAAAAACCACGAGAACGCCACGCCTTAAAGCGTTCGCAGGCAAAGATAAGGCCGCGCGAGTCTGAAAGTTTGGCGCGGGAATAAGGTAGGAATGAAACCGACTGATATCGCGGCGCCCGACTATTTCCATAAAGTGGTCGACTGCCAATGGGCCTGCCCCGCACATACGCCCGTTCCAGAATACATCCGGTTGATCGCTGAGGGCCGTTATAGCGACGCCTACATGATCAATTGGAGATCGAATGTGTTTCCGGGAATTCTCGGCCGCACCTGCGATCGCCCCTGCGAACCGGCGTGCCGCCGCGGCCGCGTCGAGGAAACGCCGGTGGCGATTTGCAGACTCAAGCGAGTCGCAGCCGACTTCAAGGACGACGTCAAGGGCCGCATGCCGCGTGTCGGCCAGAAGAACGGCAAGCGGATCGCGATCGTCGGCGGCGGTCCGGCTTCGCTGACAGTAGCACGCGACCTCGCGCCGCTCGGCTACCACTGCATCGTGTTCGATCAGGACCCGAAGGCCGGCGGCATGATGCGGACGCAGATTCCGAAATTCCGCCTTCCCGATTCGGTGATCGACGAGGAATGCGACTACATTCTCGACCTCGGCATCGAGTTCAGAGGCGGTGCACGCATCGACAGCCTGAAGAAGCTGCTTTCCGAAAATTACGACGCGATCTTCATAGGCTCCGGCGCGCCGCGCGGCCGCGAGCTCGACATCCCCGGCCGCAAGGATGCGGCAAGCAATATTCACATCGGCATCGACTGGCTCTCCAGCGTCTCGTTTGGTCATGTCGAGAAGATCGGCAAGCGCGTGATCGTGCTCGGCGGCGGCAATACCGCGATGGATTGCTGCCGCACCGCGCGCCGTCTCGGCGGCGAGGACGTCAAGGTGATCGTGCGTTCCGGCTTCGAGGAGATGAAAGCAAGTCCCTGGGAAAAAGAAGACGCCATGCATGAGGATATTCCGATCCTCAATTTCATGGTGCCTGTCGCCTTCACCCACGACAAAGGCAAGCTCACCGGCGTCACCTTCCAGAAAGTGAAGGCCGAGTACGACGCGAAGGGCCGCCGTAACCTGGTGCCCACCGGCGAGCCCAACCAGACCATTGCCTGCGACGACGTGTTGGTCGCGGTCGGTCAGGAGAATGCGTTCCCCTGGATCGAGCGGGATTGCGGCATCGAATTCGACAAATGGGATATGCCCAAGGTCGATGCCAAGACCATGGGATCGACGCATCCGAAGGTGTTCTTCGGCGGCGACGCCGCCTTCGGTCCGAAGAACATCATATGGGCGGTGGCGCATGGCCACGACGCCGCGCTTTCGATCCACAAGCTGATCTCCGGCGAGGAAATCAACGACCGGCCGCTTCCCGAGGTGCATGTTTCATCGCAGAAGATGGGCATCCACGAATGGAGCTATGACAACGACCCCTCCGACGACAAGCGCTTCAAGGTGCCGCATCGCGACAAGGTGATCGCGCTGAAGGATATCCGCGCCGAGGTCGAACTCGGCTACGACGCGAAACTCGCGCTCGGCGAGGCACGGCGCTGCCTCAACTGCGATATCCAGACGGTGTTTTCGGCGCCGCTCTGCATCGAGTGCGACGCCTGCGTCGATATCTGCCCGATGGATTGCATCACCTTCACCGAGAACGGCGAGGAAGCGGACTTGCGGGCGCGGCTGAAGGCACCTTCGGCGCATCCGGATCAGGATCTCTACGTCGCCGACGGTCTCAAGACTGGGCGCGTAATGGTCAAGGACGAGGACGTCTGCCTGCATTGCGGCCTGTGCGCCGAGCGTTGTCCCACCGGCGCCTGGGACATGCAGAAATATCTCATCGACATGACTCACGCAGGAACATCATGCCCGTCCAAAGCCCGATCAGCAGCGTAAACGACTTCGTCGTCCGCTTCGCCAACGTCAACGGCTCGGGCTCGGCCAGCGCCAACGAGTTGTTCGCCCGTTCGATCCTGCGCCACGGTGTGCCGGTCAGCCCGCGCAACATCTTTCCCTCCAACATTCAGGGCCTGCCGACCTGGTACGAAGTGCGGGTGACCGAAGAGGGCCACCTCGGCGCGCGCGGCGGCGTCGACATGATGGTGGCGATGAACCCGCAGACCTGGGACAAGGACCTCGCCTCGATCGAGCCC
>DATGGY010000083.1:0-6905 GCA_035308285.1 Bradyrhizobium sp.
CCCTGCGCGCAGATATCACCGAGACAAGACCGAAACAACAATGCGCGAGCTATTCGATGAAGTGGCGGGAAAGTCTCCGCTCGATCCGCAGGAATCCGTTCGGCGCTCGGCGCGGGCGCCGCAGCGCAAGCGCTTCTATGCCAGCGCCGGCGTTGCCGAGGCCGATGGCGGTTATGCCATCATGCTTGACGGGAAGCCGATCAAGACCCCCTCCGGCCGCCAGGCGATCGTGCCCGCACGTTCGATTGCGGACGCCATCGCGGCGGAATGGAATTCGCAAAGCGAAATCATCGATCCTCTCACGATGCCGCTGACCCGTTTGGCCAACAGCGTAGCGCAGGGTGTTGTCGACAAGGCCGCTGCAGTTGCCGATGATGTGGCAAAATATCTGGGCTCGGACCTGTTGTTCTACCGCGCCGGTTACCCTGAGGAACTGGTCGCGCGCGAGGCTGAGCACTGGGACCCGATCCTGTTCTGGGCAGCGGGTACGCTCGGCGCCCGCTTTATTCTCGCTGAAGGCGTCGTCCATGTGCGCCAGCCAGATTCCGCGCTCGCCGCGGCGCGCGCGAAGCTGCCCTCCGATCCCTGGCAGATCGCGGCGCTGCATGTGATCGCGACCCTGACCGGTTCGGCGCTGTTGGCGTTGGCGCTGTTCCATGGCGTGATCGACCAGGATCAGGCCTGGGCCGCTGCCCATGTCGATGAGGACTGGAACGCGGAAAAATGGGGCGTGGACGAGGAGGTGGCTTCGCGCCGCGCCGCGCGGCTGGTCGACTTCAGGGCCGCGGCCCGTGTTCTAAATGCCCTAAACGAAGGTGTCGGTTAACGACGGGTTTACGACCCCTCGGTAGCTTCGACCGGGTCTGACCCGGTGAAGTCCATGCCGATCGTTATTGCGCCAAATATTCAGCCCGTCGCCGCGCAAAGCGCGCCGCCGATAGCGGCCGGAATCGTCCTGCAGCCCGGCAGCGTGATCGCCGCCCAGGTGCTGCAGATTCTCGGCAACGATCAAGTCCGCATTGCCATCGGCGGCCAGGCGATCGACGTGCAGTCGCAAGTTCCGCTGCAGGCCGGCCAGACGCTGCAGCTTCAGGTTTCGCAGACTGCGGCCGGGATTGGTCTTGCGATCGTCAACCAACAGGCCAGCGCGGCGGCAAGCCAGGGCCTTGCCGGCGATGTCGCGACGTCCCCTGATTCCGTTACCCTGGCGCCGCAGGCGGCCGCCAGCATCGCGACGCCCACAACCATAGCGACCGGCGCGCAGCTCAGCCCGGTGGAGACGCTTGCCGTGACGCTTGCGGCCCAGACGGCGGCAACCCAACAGACTTCGCTCGCGCCCTTGTTTGCCAATCTCGGCGTCGCCGCCGGACTGGCGCTGCCGCCGCAGGTCCTCCAGGCAGTCGCGCAAGTGCTGGCGCAGCAGACCAATCTCGACCCGAACCTCACCGGCAGCGACATCAAACAGGCGTTCCAGACCTCGGGGCTTTTTCTCGAGGCATCGCTGGCATCAGGCTCGGTCTCGCCGTCGAACGCCGTGCCAGATCTCAAGGCGGCGCTGATCGTGCTGCGCCAGGCGCTGACGACGTCACTTGCGGGCGTGACGCCGGCCGCTACGCCCGGCGCGCCGACTGTGGCTCCCCTCACGCTGCAAGGCACGACGCAAGTCCCCGCTCAGCAGGCGCCGGCATCACCCGATGCCGCGGTGCCGCCGGGTACGACACCACCGGGGACGACGCAGACGGGGACTACGGCCGCAACGGCCGCCCAGCAGGGGACGACGCCCGCGGCGACGTTGCTTGCGCAGGCCGAACAGGCCACCCTTCAATCATCGTTGCCGTCCGTCACCATCATCGCCGGACCGGAAACGCTTGCGACCGGTTCGCCGACCATCGCGCCACAGCTTGCCGCCGCGACGGCTACATCTGAGAATTCGGCGCGGGCCGCGACATCCGTGATCGCGCAGGAAATTCTCGATCTTGCCGCGTCAAACCAGATTTTGCCATCGGCATCGGCGCCGCCGGATGCCGCGGCACGCGCCGCTGCCACCAGCGCGGCGCTGAATCTTTTGCAGGAAGCGCTGCAGGCAAGCCCGCTCGCCGCGGCAAATGCCTCCAAACTGGTGGTCGAGAACGGCCAGGTGCTGTCGCTGATACCCGCGGTCATTGGCGCGCGGACGCCGGCGATCGACGATCCCGAATTTGCCCGAAGCAATTTACCGCCACCGCCGGTCAATGGCGCGCTGCCCGCAGCCCAGCCGATAGCTCCGGCAACGCTTGCCGCGCACGTGCCGGTGGAAGCGACCTTGCAGCATTTGCTTGCCGATACGGACGGCGCAATCGCGCGGCAGACATTGTTGCAGGTGGCGTCACTGCCAGGACAGACCGATCCCAACCCCTCCCATGTCGATCCCTCGATGCCGCGCTGGAATTTCGAAATCCCGTTCGCAACGCCGCAGGGCACGGCGATGGCCCAATTCGAAATTTCCCGGGATGGCGGCGGCAAGACCGTCAGCCCGACCAATCAGGTCTGGCGCGCGCGGTTCTCGCTCGATGTCGAGCCCGCCGGTCCCATTCACGCGCTGGTTTCGCTCACCGGGGAACGGACTTCGGTGCGGATGTGGGCGGAGCGGCCCGCGACCGCATCGCAATTGCGCGCAGGGATCTCGCAGCTCAGCCAGGCCTTGAGCCGCGCCGAGTTGCAGCCGGGCGATATCGTGGTTCGCGACGGCGCGCCGGTGCAACCGGCGACGGCGCACGCGGGACATTTTTTGGACCGCGCGCTATGAGCGAGAATTCAAAGAGACAGCTCGCGGTCGCGCTGCATTACGACAGGACCGGCGCGCCGCGCGTTGTCGCCAAGGGAAGGGGAAGCCTCGGCGACAAGATCATCGAGGTCGCCAAGGCCAACAACATCCCGATTGAAGAGAACGAGGTGCTGGCGGGCGCGCTCTCCAATGTCGAACTTGGCGATGAGATTCCGGCCGAGCTCTACAAGGCGGTCGCGGAAGTGCTGATCTTCGTGCTGAGGCTGACCAAGCGAATTCGGTAAGCCGGGCCCTTGTCCGTCATTGCGAGGAGCATCGCGACGAAGCAATCCATGCTTCGCCGCTTTCTGCAAATGGATTGCTTCGCGGAGCCTGTCATCGGGCGCGCACTCGCGCGACCCGTTGGCTCGCAATGACGAAATCATATCGATGCGATTTCGCGATCCTCGCAGCTACCGCCTGTTGAGCGTCAGCGACACGCCCGTGACGTTGCTGCCTTCGGGGTAGATCGACACCAACTGCCGGTCTCCCTGCGTCGCGAGCGACAATTGGGCGGAGAAGTTCTGGCCTCGCGCCGCAGCTTCGATTTGGTTGCCATTGGCACGTCCCGTAATGGTTCCGGAGGCGTTGCGGCTGGCTTCGGTCCACGAGCCGGCAATCGCGCCGCCGCGATATCGAACCTCGCTCGTCAGGTCGAAATTATAGCTGGCGCTCGCGCACCGAAGGTTCAGCCGTAACTCGGCGCCTGTCCCGCCGACGTCGTAGGCCGCGCGGCAGCGCAGCCGTTCGTGCTGTCCATCTGAGGTGTTGAGTACGCCGCCGCCCGACCATTCGCCGGCCATGGCCGTGAAGGGGGAAATTGCGGCTTGGACGGTGCTGCCGGGAAGACTCAACGCTGCCAGCAGCATCCCCGCTTGTGCGATCTTCAATCCGTGCATGTTGGGGACTCCACTTCTTTGGGTCTATGCGCCCTCGGCTGTATGGATCTCAACGCCGGAACAGCCCACCGGGTTCATCGGTTCCCGCTGAGCTCTGGCCTGTTCCCCACCGCCGGACTAAGGTTTGATAGCCGTACAACCAAAATAAGCCGGAGGAATTGATGAAATCCGCCATCTTCATGTCGTCGCTCGTGATCGCCGTGGCCGGCGGCTGGCTCGCCGCGACGATGTTCGCGGGCCCAGCGACCGGCAAGGAACCGCGCTTTCCGCAGCTCACCATGGATCAGCTCAGCGCGGCGCAAAAACCGCTCGGCGAGCAGATCATGAAGATTTCGAGCGTCGGGATTGGCGGGCCCTACAACCCGCTGATGCGCAGCCCGGTGCTGGGGCAACGGGTGTTCGACCTGTTCCATTATCTGCGCTGGGAAACCTCGGTTCCGACCAGGCTCAATGAATTTGCGATCATCATCATCGGACGGCAGTGGCGCTCGCAGGTCGAATGGTTCGCGCACGCGCCGCTGGCGGCGAAGGCTGGCCTTTCCCCCGACATCATCGCCGAGCTGAAGGCGGGCAAGAAGCCGTCGAGCATGGCTGAGGACGAGGCGGTGGTGTACGATTTCGTCACCGAGCTTACGACCATGCATGCAATCTCCGACCAGACCTTTGCGCGGGCCAAGAAAGTGTTCAACGACCAGCAGATCGTCGACCTCACTGCGGTCGCCGGGAATTATGTCATGGTCGCGATGGTGCTGGCGATGGCGGAAGAAACGGTGCCGCCCGGCAAGGAGCCGCCGTTCAAGGTCGGGGAGAAGTAAGGCTTCTGGTCCAATGGCCTTCTACTCCAATGGCCTCATCGTCCATTGGCCCCGTGGTTCGCCCTCCACCTCTCCCATTGGGAGAGGTCGGATCGCGACAGCGATCCGGGTGAGGGGTTACGGCCAACGATAGACCGTAACCCCTCACCCCAACCCTCTCCCGCAAAGGGAGAGGGAGCGCACCGCCGCTGCGGAGACAATGCAGAATATGCGTCTAACGGCGCGCCTCAAAACGCGCGCGTTCTCCTCTCGCCGCCGATGCGGCCGAGATGGGTGAAGCCAAATCCTGCCGAGTATTTCAACCCATAACCGAGCGCGCGGTCGATCCCGATATGCGCGAGCCAGATCATCGCTACCGATATCACGAGCGGCGGGGCGAACCCGAAGCCGGCGGTCATCAGCGCCATCGGCGCGATGTAGCTGTGCGCGGCGTTATAGATGATGGCACCAATCCTCGGGCCCGCGAGATACCCCAGGAAGCTGAGATCGGGCGCCAGAAGCAGCACCGCATAGAGCCACCAGGGTCCGCCCCAGAATGCGTATAACAGCGTCATCCCGACAAACAGCGTGAGCCCTTCGAGGCGGAGCAGTGTGCGCACGCCCCCGGATACTGTCCCCGTCACCTGGTTTGCGGTATCGGCCATCGGCTTTGCTCCCGGTCTAAAGCTCTGGATATACGTACGCCGGCCGGTCCTGCCAGATCGCGGCGAAGGGCGTTTCCCGCCGGCTTTGGGCCGTGTTAGAAGGCCAGAGCGTTTTCGAGCGAAGTGGAGACCGGTTTGCGTCAAGAAAACGCGTCAAAGCTAAAGGCTAGAGCCTCGGTCCTGATTCAATCAGAATCGAGGCTCTAGCCAAATCGGGCAGGAACCTAAGACATGAAAGACATTCTGGACACCCTCGAGGAACGGCGCGCGGGCGCAAGGCTTGGCGGCGGCGAGAAGCGCATCGAGGCGCAGCACGCCCGCGGCAAGCTGACCGCGCGCGAGCGGATCGAGCTTCTGCTCGACAAGGGTAGTTTCGAGGAATTCGACATGTTCGTCGAACACCGCTCGACCGAATTCGGCATGGAGAAGAGCAAAGTGCCCGGCGACGGCGTCGTCACCGGCTGGGGCACCGTCAACGGCCGCAAGACCTTTGTATTCGCCAAGGACTTCACCGTGTTCGGCGGCTCGTTGTCGGAGACGCACGCGCTGAAAATTACAAAACTCCAGGACATGGCGATGAAGTCCCGCGCGCCGATCGTCGGCCTCTACGACGCGGGCGGGGCGCGCATCCAGGAAGGCGTGGCGGCGCTCGCCGGCTATTCATATGTGTTCCGCCGCAACGTGGTCGCCTCGGGCGTGATACCGCAGATCTCCGTCATCATGGGCCCGTGCGCCGGTGGCGACGTCTATTCCCCGGCCATGACCGACTTCATCTTCATGGTGAAGAATACCAGCTATATGTTTGTAACCGGACCCGATGTGGTGAAAACCGTCACCAACGAAGTTGTCACGGCGGAGGAACTTGGCGGCGCTTCCGTGCATGCGACGCGCTCCTCGATCGCCGACGGCGCGTTCGAGAACGACGTCGAGGCGCTGTTGCAGATGCGCCGGCTGATCGATTTTCTGCCCGCCAACAACGCCGACGGCGTGCCGGAATGGCCGAGCTTCGACGACATCGATCGCGTCGACATGTCGCTCGACACGTTGATCCCCGACCATCCGAACAAGCCCTACGACATGAAGGAATTGATCCTCAAGGTCGTGGACGAGGGCGATTTCTTCGAAATCTCGGAAGCTTTCGCCAAGAATATCGTCACCGGGTTTGGCCGCATCGCCGGGCGCACGGTCGGCTTCGTCGCCAACCAGCCGATGGTGCTGGCCGGCGTGCTCGATTCGGATGCTTCGCGCAAGGCCGCGCGGTTTGTGCGGTTCTGCGACGCCTTTAACATTCCGATCGTCACGTTCGTCGACGTGCCGGGCTTCCTGCCGGGCACGGCGCAGGAATATGGCGGCCTGATCAAGCACGGCGCGAAATTGTTGTTCGCCTATTCGCAATGCACGGTGCCGCTGGTGACCGTGATCACGCGCAAGGCCTATGGCGGCGCGTTCGACGTGATGGCGTCAAAGGAAATCGGCGCCGACATGAATTACGCCTGGCCGACCGCGCAGATCGCGGTGATGGGCGCCAAGGGCGCGGTCGAGATCATCTTCCGCGCCGACATGGCCGATGCCGACAAGATCGCCGCACGCACAAAGGAATACGAAGACCGCTTCCTGTCGCCCTTCATCGCCGCCGAGCGCGGATACATCGACGACGTCATCATGCCGCATTCGACGCGCCGCCGCATCGCCCGCGCGCTGGCCATGCTGCGCAACAAGCATGTCGAAATGCCCGTGAAGAAGC